>JBAVIH010000132.1:0-15258 GCA_049686695.1 Bryobacteraceae bacterium
GCCTTGAATTGCCCGGCGCGTGACTCAATGACCTCGCCGACAGCGCCCCCGTCGAGCGGTTTGCCTATTTCGAACGGCGGAACATAGGATTTCCCTGCATTCATGCGGCCGCGCATATATGGGTCCACCGACATGAAAAGGTTGCGAACCAGCACTTCCTGATCCTTCAGTGGCTCCAGTTCGGTCCGCGCCAGGGTAAAGTTAGCTGCGGTTGGAATCCCGCTGGGGCGGGATGCCAGGCAAATCTCTCGGCTCACGGTTGTTGTCATAAGAACACTTTCATGCGGTACTCAACATCACTTGAACGCCTTGACCAATGCCTCAAACTGCGCTTGCAGCGATTTGTCGTGTGACGTCACGGGCGGAACTTCGCGGTCGATGCCAAGCAACTCGTAAACGGCCATCTGGGCTGCTCGCACCGAATACTCGACCGTAAAGACGACATCATTCGAAATCTCGACGAACTGGCTGATAAATGCGAAGTTCTTTGAGCCCGCAGGCACCGGCAGCGGTCGGTCAGACCGCGCGCGGGGCATGAACATGCTTGTGATATAAGGCATTCTGCAAGGAATACAGTTGGCCGATGCAACGGTCTCCAGGTCGAATCGCAAGTGACCGCACAGTTCCCGGAGGATTTCCGTGCCATTGCACTCGGCCATCGGCTTAGGAACGAAACTGCCGACCCGGTCCGGAAACAGCGAGTATCCCCAGAACACCTGCACGCCGGCCGGCTGCTTCGGGAAGTGGGGTTGAAAGGCCAGCACAATGGACATCAGCCAATTCGAGTCTTTGAATGTTACCAGCCCGCCGGTGCCCGGCTGATTCCCGCTGAATTGAACCATCTGGTCGAAGAACGCGGAGTTCTTCAGCGTAACCGTAAACGATTCCCAATTAGACTGCGCGATGCAACTGTTAAAAGCCGCGGGACGGCCGAACTGCGGCCTGCCCTCCGCCAACTTTTCCCAGAGAGTCCAGCCGCCGCTATCTGCCTTGGTCAGCTTTGTTGGCGCGCTCGTCATCGAACCCAGGCTGGAGGCATCCGTCATGGAGCCGTTTTGCACGAAGACAAGGTCGCCCCCGCTCACGGCGATCACTTCGCTTTTATCGTGCCGCAGACAATGGATGCCAGTCACGGTGAACTTGCCGTCTTCGGTCTTGTGATCGAGGTCCGTCACCGTGCAATCCGCGACGAGACGGACGCCCTGGGCCGCGAGCCAGGTTTGCAATGGGAGGACCAGGGAATCGTACTGGTTGTAGATGGTTCGCTTGACGCCCGCAAGAGTCTCGATGCGGGAAAACTCGAGCACGAAGCGGTGCAGGTAACGCCTGAACTCAACGGCGCTGTGCCAGGGCTGGAATGCAAATGTGGTGGACCACATGTACCAGAATGCAGTCTCGAAGAGCCCTGGCGAGAGCCAGTCGGTGATGCAACTGTCCGCCAAGGTATCTTCGTCGGTCTGACTTAGCTTCAGCAGTTCGTGGCGATCCTGCATGGAGAATCCCATCGAAGCGGCAGGGACCTTAGCGCGACGACGGTCAACCAGCCTCGCCATCGCGTTCGACTTATGCTTCTCATTGAACTCGACAGTCTCGTCAAATACCGTCTGGCCGTCGTTGTTCAGGGAGGGAATCGACTTGTATAGATCCCACGTGCATTCATAATTGTCGGTAGTCAGCATGCGTCCGCCGCGCATGGAATACCCGACCTCCGGATCTCCGGCACCGTCCAAACTTCCGCCCATGACGGGTGCCGCTTCCAGGATGGAAATATTTCCGCCAGGCAGGCCGCCGTCGCGGATCATGAATGCGGCGGCGGCTAGGGATCCGATGCCGCCACCTACAAGATAGGCCTTTGGTTTGGTGCCCATACCATCCTCCCGGTGCAACGATCTCACACCTGTTTTCGGAGCGCGTGTTGCTACTCGAGGGCCACTTGCTGCCAGGATTTGTCGGGATTGAAACGCGTCATCTGTCGGGCTTGCATGGCCGTTCCGGCCCCCAGGTCTCTTTCGTAAACCACTCCATCGTGATTGATGATAAAGGTCCCGACTCCGGATACGCCATACTCCGCAGGCCAGGCAATTAGAGCGAAGCCGCCAATCATCTTACCGTTCACCACGTAGTCGAAGGCGCCTCCGGCTGCGTCCGGCCCCTGAGATGTCAGCACGCGGTAGTAATATCCGTGGTACGGCTCTGCCTTCTTACCCATCGTAAATGGACTCGCGACTGCGGCCTCGGCGAAAGCGGGCGAAACGAGACCATCGGAAACATCGCCCAGATACAGCCCATCGTGCTTGCCAGGCGTGGCTGCGATTCTCTGCGCATATTTCAGGACGCGGTCGCCGTCGTGCTCGGTGGCCGCGTATTCCAGTTGCGCTTCCGCGTAGCCCCGGCAAACCTCCATTGCATTCAGTTCGTTTCTGCCAATTCTGCGTGCGAGAATCTCGAGACGTCCGCTGGCCGAATCGAGCTGCCATCTGCCGTTCCTGAGAACGACTGGAACCGGAAACGGCCACTGCTGCGCCCCCACCGTGAATTCCACTCTGTCAGGCGTCAAGGGGTCTCGATCAACCTGGAGCTTTTCATGGGCGGACCGCGCAAACTCGGTCCGAAGATCCTTGTCTTCCGCGGGATCGCCGGATTCGACAATGTCCTTGCCATCAGGTCCGAAAAGCTGGAGGAGGGCCGCCGTGTCGTTGCGCTCCGCTGCATCAATCGTCGCCTGGATGGCCTCCTGCGGCGTGGCAAATGTCCGCTGGGCGTCCTTTGGCGCAGCTTGCAATAGAGCTGCCCCAACCACCAGACCGACGGCCACGAGCCGCGTGAGCCGCCATGGGCTATCTTTCGAGTCAATCAAATTGGTTTTCCGCATGATTCGCTCCTATCGATGTCCACCACCACCGCCGCCACCACGCATGCCGCCGCCACCACGCATGCCGCCGCCACCTCCGCCGCGGGAGGCCCCGCCGCTGCTGCGGGCTGCTCCTAGACTCGAATATCCGTGGTCGCTGTGAGAGCGCGCCGCGCTGCCCTCCCGAACGCCGCCGAACGCGCTGCGGTTCTTGGCGGGTTTACTCGACGAAATCTGCCGATTGCCCATCCGCTCGCCTCCGGACTGAGTGGCGCCTCGGGCTTGCGTCTGTCCTGCCGATCCACGAGTTTGCAAATTCTGCCGCACGGTGCCTCGATAACGGCTGGCCAAGGCAGCATTCGAATACGGCACGCCGCCGCGATGCGTTGCATCGTGGGCCCACGCGCTTCTTCCACTCAGGCTGGCGCTGCCTCTGGAGTTGAAATTGTACCGGTGAATGAAGCTGTTATTGACAAAGATGTTGTGGCCACCCCAGCCGAACCCCCAACCCCATCCACCCCATCCACCCCATCCGCCGCCAAAATATAATCCCATCGGGATGCCCATGCCAAAGCCGAAGTAGCCGTTGGGGTAATACCAACTTGCATATGGATAGTACAGGGGAGGCCCCCAGATGAAAGCAGGATCGTAATATGGCACGTACATCATTTGCGAATTGGCGGGCTGGATCACGATGGCGGGTTGCCCGGAGTCGTTCGTGGTGCTCACGGTTTGCTGGCTGGTCGAGGCCAATTTCCCTGCCTGCTGCGCCTTAAGCCGCATTCGCTGTATGGCGTCCATCACGTCGCCTTGCTGACTCAGAAAAGCATTTCCAAGATTTGTCGTCCACGTTATATCTTGGTTCAGCCGCTTCACGAGGTCCGGAAAAACCACCAAAGCCTGAATGCTCGGATCCCAGTTTTGCTGCTGTGCCGCCTGGGTCAGGGCAGCACCCGTAAAGCCCGGGTTTCGTTGGAGCCACTGCGAAGCCTGGACGAGTTCGAGCGGATAGGTCGCCGCCACCAGGATCTGGCTTACCAGCGGATCCGGGTAGAGTGCGACCGGCGCGACCAAATCGTCGAGTTGATTGGGCGCCAGTGCCTGACCGGCAGGCGGGAGTTGTGGAGGCTGTTGGGCGCTGAGCAGTGCGCCCCCCAGTGCAAGCAGCAGCGCGGCACAGAAAACGGCCCGCGTGGGGGAGAATGATGGATTGGCGCGCTTCATGGATTCCGATCCTTTCGACGTGTCTTCATTTCTGAATCATGTTTCATGTGCACGAGGCGGACCAATCTCTTGCGGATCGGCACTCTTGCGCTAAGGTAACCCCGGATCGCGCCGAGATCTACATGAGTGCGAAATCCGATGCCAATTCCAGGCCAGAGCCCGCTTTCAGCCGGCATCTCCTTTCGCCAATGGCGGCCCGGATTCTTGCATGCAGTTCTATCGACCGCTTCCCGGTGCGGAGTTTGCACTCGCCATGGCAGATTCTGCATCTGTGAGCCGGCGGCGCTACGGAGCCTTTCTCGCTAAGTGAGTGGCGCTAAGAGTGCACCGATTGCTGTGTTGCGATTTCGTACGTGCGTCCGGCACACCGACTGAACGCAGCGAAGTGGTCGCGGCTTGGTCGTGCGCATTCCCGGGGCTCGTCTGTGAGCCGGCGCCCCTAGTGTGTGGACCGGTGGCAGCGAAAGTGCAGTCAACAAGTGCCCGGGAGGGCGACGATAATGCTAACGAACGCAACGAAGTTGAAAGGTCTAGTGATCCGAGCTGCGGATGGCGAGCTGGGCACTGTGGATCAGTTCTATTTCGACGATGTCACGTGGGCCATCCGCTACTTAATAGTCGATACCGGCGGCTGGCTTGGCGGCAAGGAGGTACTCATTTCGCCCTTCTCCGTAATCCATGCCGACTTGGTGGCCGGGCGGCTGGATGTGGCGCTGACGAAAAAGCAGGTTGAGCATAGTCCCGACATCGACACGCACAAACCCGTCTCCCGGCAGCACGAGGCCGCCTACCTTGGCTATTACGGGTATCCCTATTATTGGGGTGGTCCATACTTGTGGGGCCCAGCGGCCTACCCGGTTGGCTTGGCTGCAGCACCGAGTGCGGCAACGGAAGCGATGGCCAAGAGGATCGAGAGAGAGTCCATGGATTCGCATCTGCGCAGCAGCGAGGCCGTTACTGGTTACAGCATCGAGGCAGTTGACGGTGAAATCGGCCATGTGGACGGATTTGTCGTGGATGATGAGGCCTGGACGATTCGCTATATCGAAGTGGCGACGAAGAACTGGTGGCCGGGCAAAAAGGTACTGGTTTCACCCGCATGGATTGAGCGGGTGAGCTGGGCGGATTCTAGCGTCTACGTCGGCCTCTCCCGGGAAGCCATCCAGGACGGCCCGGAGTACGTCGAGTCCGCGCCGATCACAAGGGAATATGAAAACCGCCTTTACTTTCACTACGGCCGGCCGCCATATTGGCTGCACGAAGCCCAACACAAGTCTTTATACTCCGTAAGCAGCGTTTAGGCTCGCGCATGGGTGTCCGGAACAAAGGATACCCATGCTTTCGCTTTTTGCCGTTGCTCGGCACTGGGTCCGTGCTTTGAACTTAAACGAGTATGAGACGTCAGGATCCATCGGTATTTGCTCCCGGGCCAGGGTGTTTCCAATTTCGCGCTCTAGCGAACGTGGTAGCGCGATCCGTATGACGCTGGGGTGCCGTGCCCCGTCTTACGCCCCAGTCTGTCGCCCTGTCACGACATCCTCGTAATACCGTTCGTATTGGGGGATGATCTTCTCCGAGCAGAAGCGCGCGGAGGCGTTCCAGCGGCCAGCCATGGCCATGCGGTTGTGCAGCGCGTCGTCGGCCAGCAGGGCGGCCGCGCGGGCGGCCTGCGCATGGATGTCGCCGGGGGCTTCCAGGTAACCGTCTTCGCCGTCGGTGACGAGTTCGGGGACGCCGCCGACGCGGGTGGCCACCGGCACTACGCCGCACGCCATGGCTTCGAGCGCCACCAGTCCGAAGGATTCCAGGTCGCTCGGCATCAGCAGCACGTGCGCCAGCGGGATGATGCGCTCGACGTGGTCCTGCTTGCCGAGAAACAGCACGTGGCGATCCACCTTCAACTCGCGCGCCAGGTGTTCGGCCGGCAGCCGGTCGGGACCGTCGCCCACCATCAGCAGCCGCGCCGGCACCATCCGGCGCACCTCGGCCAGGATACGAATACAATCGAGCACGCGCTTGACCGGGCGGAAATTGGAAAGGTGTATCAACAGCTTCTCGCCATCGGGCGAGTAGGCCGCGGCGCCGCTCTTGGCTCTATCGGGGTGGTACAGATCGCAGTTGACGAAGTTCTTGATCACGCGAATCTGGCTGGCGATGCCGAAGACGTCCACCGTCTGCTGGCGCAGATAGTCGCTGATGGAAGTGACGCCGTCGGAGCGTTCGATCGAAAACTTAGTGATGGGAAAGTAGGAAGGGTCGGCGCCCACCAGGGTGATATCGGTGCCATGCAGGGTGGTGATGAAAGGCAAACGGCGCTTAGGAGCCAGGATCTGCTGCGCCAGCATGGCGGAGATGGAATGCGGGATGGCGTAATGCACGTGCAGCAGGTCGAGCGCGTAGGCCTCGGCCACATCCGCCATGCGCGACGCCAGCGCCAGGCAATAGGGCGGGTATTGGAATAGCGGATAATTCGAGACTTCGACCTCGTGATAGTGGATGCGCGGCGAGCCGGGGTCGAGCCGGATCGGGTTGGCGTAGGTGATGAAGTGGACCTCGTGCCCGCGCGCGGCCAGTTCCATGCCGAGTTCGGTGGCCACGATGCCGCTGCCGCCGTAGGTCGGATAACACGTGATGCCTACGTTCACGGCGATAAGAGTAGCACAGACGAGGGAATCGCCGAGACCCCAGGGCCGACAGGCGGGTTGACAGGCGGAAGCGCCTGTCCCACTTTTTATTGAAGCGGGATGCGCACCTTGAGGCCGGTGCCGCGCCCGGGACGCGATTCGAGCTGCATATCCGCGTTCAGGGAGCGGGCGCGCCGCTTCAGGCTGGCCGGGCCAAGCCGCAGCAACTCGAGTTCCTCGAGCGAGTACGAGCCGGAAAAGGGGAAGCCGTGGCCGTTGTCTTCGATTGAGATCTCGAGGCCGCTGCCGGTCTTTTCGAGCGACACGGCGACGCGCGTCGCGGCGGCGTGCTTCTGCACGTTGTGCAGGGCTTCGCGAATCATCTGGAGCGCCTCGGCCGTCATTTCCGGGGGCAGGCCGATGGGCCCGGACGAGCTGATGAAGGTAACCGGAATGCCGCTTTCCTTCTGGAAGGATTCGGCGGTGCGCCGGGCGGTGGCCACGAAATTGGCGCCGTCCACATCCACCGGCCGCATCGCATTCAGGAACATACGCAGGTCGCGTATCTGCGCCACCGCCAGGGATTGCAGCCCCAACAACTCCTCCATGCCGGCTTCGAAGTCGCGCTCGAGCAGCTTCTTGAGAATCTCGAGGCGCATTTGGAGGCTGATGAAGCTTTGCAGCGGGCCGTCGTGAAAATCCGCGGCGATACGCTGGCGCTCCGTATCGCGCGCCTTTTCGGCTTCCTCCTGGCTCTCGACGGCGCGCGCTTCCAGGGTGGCGACCAGCGTGGTCATGCGGCGTTTGTAGATGGCTGCGCCGCAGGCCAGCGCGCCGCCGTCCACAATCGTTCTCAGCAGAGGTTCCAGCGGCAGCGATGGCAGCGCGATACAGAATGCGGCGGACACGGCCGACACCAGAGCCACTTCCGTCACGCCGAAGAACACAAGCGCTTCGGCGAGCACGTAGAGCAGGAAGACCGAGCTGAACCAGAACAGGCGTTCTCCGCCATCGGCCAAAGTGGAGCCGGACCGGAGCAGGCGCTCTCCGCCATAAGCCGCGGACACCAGCAGGTACACGATGTCGGCCACCAGCGCCAGCAGCCCGTAAACGCCGTGCGGCGTGCGCACCTTCACCACCAGCACGACCGCGCAGACCAAGTACAGCGCCTGCACGGACACCGAGAGCACGGAGACCGGAAGCACAGCCGTCTGGCCGAACAGAAACCAGCCCAGGGCCAGCGCGGCCAGCGCCGCACGGGCCGCCGCCATGCCTCGAGGCCAACCGATATTTATGGCATCCAGCAAGGTGTCACTTTCGGTACAGGTACAGCGTGTGGCTGCGGCCTTCCCCGTCGTCGGGAATGTCTTCCACCTTTTCGGGTGTCCACGCGCGAAACTCGAAATCGTGCGCCACCACGCGGGCGCCCTTCTTGAGCTGGCGATCGAGCAGCGGCTGCACTTTGCCGTTAATGGATTCCGGCAACAGGTAGACCGTCACCAGGTCGGCCGAGCCGTAATTTTGCGCCAGCAGGTCGCCGTGGATGATGCGGGCGCTTTTCTCGAGCCCCAGCCTGGCAATCCGCGCCAGGCTCTGGCGGCACAAGTCGAGGTCGATCTCGATGCCCACCGCGTCGGCATGAAACTTCTGCGCCGCCAGTATCACGATGCGGCCATCGCCCGACCCGAGGTCGAACACCTTCTCGCCCGCCTTCAAGCCGCCCAACCGGAGCATCCGTCCAACGATGGTTTCCGGGGTCGGGTAATACGGCGCGAGCTTGGCCGCGGGACCTTCCTGGGCGTGCAGGCCGGCGCCCAGGGCGGCTGCGCAGAGACACGCAACCAGCCACGGCGCCCCCGGCCTTGGTATGGCCCGGCCGCGCCGCCGCCCTTCCTTTCGCATTCTCAGACCTTCTCCAGGGGCACTCCCCGCTTGCACCATTCGCAGTGCTCCCCATCGACATAATAACTGGCGTCGAGCTTGACCAGATAGTACAGCGGGAGGTTGCCAAAACTCAAGGTGGTGGGGTTGGGCTGGTAGATGGCCACCGCCAGTCCCACCACTTTGGCGTCGTAGGACTCGAGCAGCGTTTTCAGTTCGGTCAGCCTCTGTCCGGTGCGCAGGATGTCGTCCACCAGTACCACCGGTTCGCCCGGCTCGGGGCGCAGGAACTGGCGGAAACGGAGCGGGTCACCGTCGTGCTCCCGCTCCGCCCAGTACACCTGCCGCGCGCGCAGGGCTTCGCACAAGCCGAAAGCCAGCGCGAGCCCGCCGGTGGTCGGCGCCACCATCGACAGATCCTTGGCGATGGCGCGAATCTCGGGATGCGCGCGCAACAGCCGGCTCAAGCCCACCGACATCATCCGCTGATGCCGGGAATAGCGCATCGCCAGCGGCACCTTCAGATACTCGTTGGAATGCAGACCGGTGGGGTACTCGAAATGGCCGTCGCGCAGCGCTCCGGTTTCTCGCAGCACGGCGACAACTTCCTCTTGCGTGGGAATCAGGTGCATCGATGTCCTCGCCTTTCCGTGGGCTCCCCGGCCGGTGTTCGCGAGATCCGCGCCCGGCTGGCCCAAATCCGATAGCCCAAACAAAATAGGGACCTTACGCTAGTGACCGCAGATCCGGCTTCAGCATATCATGCGGCAACAAGCGGCGCCTTCGCGTTTTCCCGGTCCCTTTACACGCACACCCGACGGTGCTAGGGCGCGATGCGGAACGCGAAGCTCTGGACGGGGTGGTCGTCCACCAGCAGCGTGACGACATAATTGCCCGCGGTCGGCTCATTGCCGTACTCCACCAGTTGGTCCGGCGACACCGTTTTCCTGTCCATCGGGATGCCGTTCAGGCTCCACTCCAGGACTAACTTGCCGCGGAGGGCTTTCACGCCGTCGTACTGGACTCTGGCCTTCAGATCGCCCTGCGCCAGCTCGCCGAGTTTGGGATCGCTTGCGGAGAATCCCGCCCCGTTGGAAACAGGTTTGTCGCGCGAGAATATCGCGATGTTGAAGCTTCGCGCGGCCACGCCCACCCGCGCGGCGGCCGACGGGTCATAACTGCGCGCCTCGCGGGACGGCGGTCCGATAGCGGCAGCCGTACCAGGTTCGGTGCGAACCGCAGGCGTCGTTGAGGACGCCTTGCCGGCAACGGGAGCATCCGTGGCAGGCTTTCGGGCGCCCTCCAAGGGCGACGGTTTGCGCGCGTTGTCGGGTTCCGGCGCGACGGGCGAGGATTTCGCCGGTTCGGCAATTGCCGGCATTTCGCTCGATTGCCGGGCGTCGCCATTGTCATGTGCCAACCAGAGGAACACGGCTATCCCCGCGACCCCCAAGCCCGCGTACACAAGGCCCAATGGCCAGAGCCGATTCCGGCGCTCGGGTTCCGATATGAGGCTCGCTTCCAGAAACGCGCTGAATTCCGCGCAGGAAGAAAACCGCCGCGCCGGATCGCGGTCGAGGGCCCGCAGAAGCGGCCCGTCGATTCCCGCGGGAAGTTGCGGGCGAACCGCCGCGGGCGGCGCGATCTCGGCTTGCAAAATGGCCGAGGCGAGATCCGCGCTCGCGTAAGGCAATTGGCCGGTGAACAACCGATACGCGATCGCCCCCAACGAATACCGATCCGATTGCGCCGTGAGTCGAACCGGCTGCCGCAGATGTTCCGGAGACAGGTAAGGGTGAAGCCAATTGCCGGCGAAGACGATCCTTGAATTCGGGCACGCTCTCGGGGAAATGGCGAAATCCGAGACGTTCACGCCGCCGTCCGGCAGCAGGAAGATGTTGGAGGGCTTCAAATCGCCGTGCACGACCCCGTGTTGATGGGCAAAATCCAGCGCTAGGCCGATTTCCCGCAACAGCGCGGTGGACTCTTCGGGTGTGAACTCGCTGGCCTCCAGCGCCGACTGTAGAGTCGGTCCGGTCTGGCACTCCATCTCGATGACCGCTTCCGCAGCCTCGTCGATGATTTCCAGAACCGGCACGATATGGGGGTGACGCAAGGCTCGCCACTGCCGCCCGGCGTCAAGGAAATGCCGGCGTTCCCGATTCCACTCCTCGCCGCCTGCCGAAGCCTGCGACTCAAAGCGCCGGATTGCCAATTGCCCAGCGGCTGTCTCCGCGAGGTAGACGGAACCCGATGCGCCAGTTCCAATAGACCGAATCAACTTAATAGTCATCGGAAACACTCATGGATCCCACGAGAGGCCGGCACAAGACCGGATTTTTAGTCTAGCACGGCATGTTACACGTGCAACATGAGTTGTACATTGCACCGGTACTACCGGAGACAGTCGATTCCTCCTGGAGATAGCCGAAGCCCCGTCCGCCCCCGGCCGGCAATCCAGCTATTCTGATACTGATAGCCGAATTCGCCGTGTGCGAGAGTTGGAGGCAGGTTTCCCATGAAGAGACGCTACGCAGTGGCTATGTTGTCCGTGCTGGCCGCTTGGACTGTGCGGGGCGCCGCTTCCCAGGATTCGCCGCAGGCTAGCGTGCCGACATTCCAAACCGGCGCCAAGCTGGTGCTGGTGCCCGTGGTCGTACGGGATCGCGACGGGCGCACGGTCGCCGATCTCGGCCGCGACAGCTTCGAGGTTCTCGATAAGGGCAAGCCGCAGCGCATCGAGGCCTTTTCTGTGGAGCCGAGCGGAGCCGCCCAACCAACCGGGGCAACCACGGCGACGACGGCGGCGCCGGCGCATTTCATCGCCTATTTCTTCGACGACGTTTCGCTGCGCGATTTCGGCGTTGTCGCTCCGCTGCGCGACGCCGCGCTCCACGATATTGCCGGCCTCCAGCCCGCCGACCGAGCGGCGATTTTTTCCAGTTCCTGCCGGCTGTCGATGGACTTCACGGACGACCGCGCGAAACTGCAGGAGGTCGTTTCCAAACTCGAGCCCAGACCGGTTCGCATCTGCCGGGTGACGCCGACGCTGCCGTTGCAGATTACGCTGCTCCGGGCGGTGGTAAATCGGATGGCCCGCCTGCCGGGAGCCAGGCGCATCGTGATCGTCTCGCCGGGCTTCCCCGTCAACCGGGATGAGCAGAAGCTGAGAGAGGCTCTGATCGATGAAGCGGTGCGGGCCAGGGTGACCATCGATTCCATGCGCATCGTCGAGAACCGGGGCGCCGCCCCGGACGATCCGAACCCGCAGCAGAATGGCGGCATGCCCAGGCTCGCCCCCTCTCGCGCCGACAGGGACTCCGCCGTCAGCGGCCCATCCGACAGCTCCATTAACTCCGAAAACCTGCACCTCGTCGCCGATGGGACGGGAGGCTCTGTGGTCGAGGCGGGCAACGCTCCCGAAGCCGGCCTGCGCCAACTGGCGACGCCGGATTGCGTTTATCTCCTCAGCTTCGTTCCGGAGGGGCAGGCGGACGGCAGCTATCACAAGTTGAAGGTTACGGTGAAGGATTCGCGCAAACTCTCCGTGCGGGCGCGCGGCGGTTACTACGCGGCCCAAACGGCGGCGGAGACGGCGCCGGTAGAGACGGCCGTGGTGGAGCAGCCTATCGCCAAGGCGCCGCTACCGGCCGCCCAGATCCAGGCCGGCGAAATTACCACGCGTGAAGAGAAGCCCGCTTTTCAACCGCGGGGCGGTCAGCCGCAGGCCGGCGAAGTAACTACCCGCGAAGAGATACCCACGTTTCAATCGCGGGTGAACCTGGTACGTGTTCCGGTGGTGATTCGCGACAAGCAGGGACACACCGTCGGCAACTTCCACAAAGAAGACTTTCAGCTTGCCGATCACGGCAAGCCGCAGTCCATTGCGCAGTTCGCCCTCGAGGGCAGCGCCGTCGCGCCGATTCCCGCAGGGGCCGAGCCTGCCCGGCCCGCTCCGGCCGCACCGGTGCTCCCAGGAGAGCCAGCCGCAGTACCCCCCAAGCCGGTGGTCCCCAGCCGTTTCGTCGCCTTTGTCTTCGACGACGTCCATCTCAAGCTCGAGGACCTGACCACCATCCGCGTGGCGGCGCTGAAGCACATCGAACAGGGAATCCCGCCGCAGGAGCGAATCGCCTTACTCACGCTCTCCGGCAGCGTGACGCTCGAATTCACCGATGATTTGGCGAAATTCCGCCAGACCCTCATGAAGGTGATGCCCATTCCACCCCGCATGCATTTCCCTCCAGCCAGCTTCTACGTGGCGGATCGATGGGTGAAGGGCGAAGACCCGGCGATCATGGCGATGCAGGTCGCCATTACCAACGATTGCCTCCAGCACCCCCCGAACCCGGAGAGGATCGCCGAGGAGACTCTCCGCGACGTCGCCAACGAAGGCAGGGGCGATGCCATCAACGCCTTCCGCACGCTCAACAACATCGTGCGCTTGCTCGGTTCCATGCCCGGCGACCGGATCATGATTCTCACATCGCCGGGCATGTACCTCCCCGACGATTTGCAGAGGGAACTTAGCGAGTCCATCGACCGCGCCACTCGCTCGGGCGTCATCGTTAACACTCTGGACGCCCGTGGCGTCTACACCATCGACCCAAGCGGCGAGGTTCCCAACTGCCGTCTGACGAGCCCGCAGACCCAACTGCATGTCGCCCAGTACAACCATGAGGAGATTACCGCCCAAGGGCTGATTCTGGGCGACCTGGCCTATGCCACAGGCGGCACCGCCCTGGCCCAGAACGATTTCGTGGGCGAATTCGGCCGCCTGGCCTACCCGCCCGAATATGTCTATTACTTGGGCTTCTATCCGAGGGATCTCAAACCGGACGGGAGGTTCCACGAGATCAAGGTCACCGTGGCCAACTCGAAAGGCTTGTCGCTGCAGGCGCGCAAGGGTTACTGGGCGCCGGCGCACGAGGAAGACGCCGCCGCCATGGCTACCCGCGAAATCGGCGAGGCCGTCTTCTCCCGCGATGAGGTGCACGACCTGCCGGTGGACATGCGCACTGCCGTTTCGCGCGGCCAGGGCGCCGCCGCGGAGCTCGCGGTGATGGCCGACATCGACTTGCGGTTGCTGCACTACGTCAAGGCCGGCGGGCGCAATGCGGATGACGTGACGGTGGTTGCGGCGGTGTTCGACCGCAACGGCAATTACATGGAAGGCAAGCAGCACCTGCTGCAACTCAGACTGCGGGACGACACTCTGGCCGGTCTGGAACAAAGGCCGCCGGAGACGCTCAAGTCGACCTTCAACCTGAGCCCGGGCACTTACCTGGTGCGCCTGGTGGTGCGCAGCAACTCGCAGGCGGACGCGATGACCACGGCCAGCGGGTCGGTGGAGATTCCGTAAACGTCTCCCAAAAAACGCAAAATCGGTCAAGCGGTTCCGCACCCGCTGACTTACACTCTGTTCTTGGAGGTGCGGCGATGAAGGCATCGACCGAGCAGGACTACTACGAGCGGATCGTCCGCACGCTGGTGTTCATCCAGGGGCATCTGGACGACGAACTGGAACTGGACCGGGTCGCCGGCGTGGCGGCCTTTTCGCAATTCCACTTTGCGCGTATTTTTCGGGGCCTCGTCGGCGAAACGCTGAAGGAGTACATCCGGCGGCTGCGGCTGGAGCGCGCCGCCCGGAATCTCAAGCAGCGCGACGAACCCATCACTCAACTTGCATTTGAAGCCGGATTCGAAACTCACGAATCCTTCACGAGGGCATTTGGAGCCATGTTCGGAGTACCACCTTCCTCTTACCGTGCCGCGCACAAGCCCGCGCCAGAGGCGGCTTCCGGCACTCACCTCGACGATGTGGCGGGTTACCATCCGCCGGACTACGGTGACTTTCCGCCGCCGGAGATCCAAGATCTCGCGCCGGTGCGGGTGGTCTTCCTGCGCCACGTCGGCCCGTACAGCCAGGTCGGCGCCACCTGGGGCCGCTTGATGGCCTGGGCCGGAATGCGCGGACTGCTGGGGCCCGGCATGAAGATGTTCGGCATCGTTCACGACGATCCGGACGTGACGCCGGAAGATAAGATCCGCTACGACGCCGCCGTGGCCGTGACCCGCCCGGTCTCTCCCGAAGGCGAATTCGGAGTGATGGAATTGCCCGGCGGCCGCTACGCCGTGGCCACCCATCGCGGACCGCACGAGGGCCTCGGGAAAGCCTATCAGCGGATCTACGGCGCGTGGCTGCCCAAGAGCGGATACGAACTGCGCGACGCGCCGGCCTTCGAGCAATACCTCAACTCACCGCAGACCGCCAGGCCGGAAGATCTGCTGACCCTGATTCACGTGCCGGTCACGGGCTGATCGAGCAGGGGCGGGGAGCGATAGAGTTCCTTGGGAATACCGCGGATTATTGCGAAGGCATGTCGGGGATGCCGGACTTACCATATGGAGCGCGATGGCAAAGGCGTGCCGATCCTCCGCCGGCAATACCTCAAGACCGGTGGCAAGCTGCTGGCCTTCAACGTGGGCCGCGGTTTTTCCCACGTGCTGGACGCGCTCATCATGGTGGATCTGCGCTCCGCTCCCACAGCCACCGTGGAGCGCTACTTCGGCAAGCGGGAAGCCGCCGCGTTTATGCAATGGCACCAGCAGCGCGGGCGATCGCCGCATCCGTCGCGCGCGGCAACGTGGTAGAAGTGGTAGTGACAAGACAGTGAC
>JBAVIH010000133.1:0-3824 GCA_049686695.1 Bryobacteraceae bacterium
CGATGCAAACCAGCCGCCGCGACGCCGCGATGGAAACAAAAGACCGCCCGCTTGTTCCCGCCGGCAACGCCCCTCAAAGAGGCCTCAAAGAAGTCGCGCGGCTACTCGAACTGCGGAAGCTGGGCTAGCTGGTGCCAGTTCCAGGGAATGGAGAATTCCACGCTGCGAATGCCGATGTTTTTCAGCCACACCAGCTCGCGTTCCCAGAGAGTGCGCGGGTAGAGATAGTAAGGGAATTCGACGGCCTGGAGATACTCGGCGGGGCGGGTGGTGGCGGCGGGCGCGGAGAGGAGCAGGAGAGCCAGCAGGGCGAAGGCTGCGCGAGGGCCGGAAGCCACGCGGCATCCAAATTCACGACGGGGTGAGGTTGAACTCGTCCGATGGACCACTCCCTCACGGTCGTGGCTCGGATTGGGGCCGGGAAGGTCAGCGATCGGTGTCGCGGTGACAGCGGCTCTGGCGGCCGCGGAACTCATCCGCATCAGAATGTCCGCGCCTTGCGCAAGCGGTAATCGTCGCCGGGCATGCGGATGACGGTACACATTTCAAACAGGCGGGAACGCGCACGGGCGCCGATGTGGTCGGACAGTGTTCTGCGATACTCCGGCGAGCCCAGAGCGGAACGCTGGATGAAGGAACTGCCGGCGTCCGGGTCGGGCAGGTTGGTGGTGGCGATCAGCGCTTTGCGCTGGTTGGAGCGGTGGGTGACGATGGAGGTGACGGTGTCTTCGACCCAATCGGTGACACGCTGGGCGCCGAGATCGTCGAGCAGCAACACTTCGGTCTCGAGGGCGGCGCGGTAGGCCTCGCGGTTGGAGGAATTGGAGCCGGGATCATAGCCGGCGCGGATGCTGTTGAGCAGGGTCTGATAGTCCCAGAAAAGGCACGCGAAACCCTTCTCGACGATCTTGCGCATGGCGGCCACGGCGAGGTGGGTTTTGCCGGTGCCCGGCTCGCCGACGAGCAACAGACCGGGCCGGCTTTCATTGGGAAAATCGCGAACAAAGTTCTTCACCGCCAGCAAAACGTTGGTCAGTTCGCGGCGCGCGATAGGATTGTCGGGACCGGGCACGCTGAAATTCTCGAAGGAGGCATTGCGGTAGAGGGGCGGGATCTGCGCCCGCTCTTCCATGCGGCTCGCGCGGCCCTCATTGCGGCAGGAGCAGGGTTCGGCGCCGGAGACGTTGGCGCGTTCGACGATGATCCAGCCGGCGCCGCCGCACTTGGCGCAAACAGTTTCCGTGGCCATCGCTCCTATTATCGTTCAGGGCGGCGGGGAGCGGTACGCGCTTTTCTTCCGTCCCGTTCCGGGGCTCTTTGGGGTGACTGTTTTCCCAAGGCTTGCGCCTTGGGCTACTTTCTTTCGCCCTCCGGGCTGAAGCCCCAGTCGAGTGTCGGTGGCCGCAGTCGTCCGATGGCGCGCACTCGATGGCTAACGGTGGAGCGCAGCGGTAGATCGGGTAATAAGAACGGCAAGCTAAAGCATGCCCCACCTGGATACACTGAAGGTATCCAAGGAAATCGAGCGCAAAGAGAATGTGTGGGATTGCGGGATTCACGCGTGTTGGCGGGGTGTGGGACCGGGGGGTGGCCGGGCGCATCATTGAGGCCATACGTCACCGGGGGCCGGACCAGCAGGGGGTATACGAGGGCAGCGAAGTGACGCTGTGCGCGGTGCGGCTGAAGATCATCGACCTAGGCGGCGGCGATCAGCCGATCGTGAGCGACGACGGCGGCACGGCGATCGTCTTCAACGGCGAAATCTACAACCACCGGGAGATCCGGCGCGAGCTGGAGGGGCTGGGGCACCGGTTCCGATCGCAGTGCGACACCGAGACGGTGCTGCGGGCGTTCCTGGAATGGGACACGGCGTGCTTCGAGCGGATGCGCGGGATGTTCGGGGTGGCGCTGTGGTCGGAGGCACGCAGGCGGCTGGTGCTGGCGCGCGACCGGATGGGGATGAAGCCGCTGTACTACTACCGCGGCGGCGACGATTTGTACTTCGGGAGCGAGCTGAAGGCGATTCTGGAGCACGCACACATTCCGCGGCGGCTGGACGAGCGGGGGCTGGACCGGTTTCTTTCGGTGAATTACGTACCGGGCGACCGGACGCTGATCGAAGGGATCCGCAAGGTGCCGCCGGGGCACCTGCTGGAATGGAGTGGCGGCAAGTGCCGGCTGGAGCGGTGGTGGGAGCTGCCGCGCGAGGGAGCGCGCCACTGTTCGTTGGGGGCGGCGAAGGAGGAACTGGACGGGCTGCTGCGCGAATCGGTGCGGGAACACCTGGTTTCCGACGTGCCGCTGGGAGTGTGGGCGTCGGGCGGAGTGGATTCGTCGACGATCCTGCACTACGCGGCCGAAGCGACCGAAAGCCGGCTGAAGACATTTTCGATTTCGTTTCGCGGGCGGAGTTTCGACGAGAGCCCGTACTTCCGCGAAGTGGCGGAAGCCTACGGGACGGATCACCACGAATTCGACCTAAATCCGGAGACGGAACTGGAGAGCGCGATTGAGGATTTCGCGTATTACTCGGACGAGCCGAGCGCGGACGCGGGCGCGCTGCCGGTGTGGTTTCTCTCGAGGATGACCCGGCAGCACGTGACGGTTGCGCTATCGGGGGAAGGCGCGGATGAGCTGTTCGGCGGGTACGAGACTTATCAGGCGGACCGGCTGGCGAGGCCGTTGCGGTTGACGCCGCGCTGGCTGCGGCGATGGGTGCACGGAGCGCTGGAGCGATACGTGCCGGTGTCGGACGAGAAGATAGGGTTAGAGTACAGGCTGAAGCGCGAGATCGAGGGAAGCTGGCTGGATCCGGACGAGGCGCATTTTTTCTGGAACGGGACGTTTTCGAGCGAACAGCTCAAGGCGATCCGGCGCGGCGGCGGCGATAACGGGCTGGCGGAGTTGGCGCGGCGGGTGGCGACAGGCAAAGGCGGGGTGGCGGAACGATATATGCGGGTAGACCAGAATTACTACCTGCCGGACGATATTCTGTACAAGACGGACCGCATGAGCATGGCGCATTCGCTGGAGGTGCGACCGCCGATGCTGGACCACCGGATCGTGGAGTTCGCGGCGCGGCTGCCGGCGCGGCTGAAGATTCGCGGCTGGCGGCAGAAGTACGTATTGAAGGAACTGATGCGCGGGAAGCTGCCGGAGCGGGTGCTCGACCGGAAGAAAGCGGGGTTCGACATACCGACGCACGACTGGTTCCGGCGGCCGCTGCGGCGGCTGCTGATGGACACGCTGACGCCGGAGGCGGTGAAGGCCAGCGGCATTTTTCACGAGGGGGCGATTGAGGCGCTGATCCGCGACCACATGGAGCGGCGCATCAACGTGGGATACCATCTATGGGGATTGCTGACGCTGTTCCTGTGGATGAAGCGATGGAAAGTGGAGCCGCATCGGGCGACGGTGGCAGAGGCGGCGCTGGCGGGCGAGTAAGGACGAGCCCACCGATAACCGGTGCGACCGCACCCCGACGGCGAGCGGCTCCGACGCTTAAAGAGCGCTTATTGGCGATTGAGCCCTCAGGCGCGACGGAACGCAATTCGAATTGCGATATGACGCAGTGAGCTTGCGCGCAGCGGGGATCGAAATCGTCTTCACCAATCCAGGAAAAAGTTTCTTCCGTGAGTTTTCAATGAGTTGAGAAGTAATTCGGGACGGGTGCGCGAGCGCCCCGGTGATACATTCAAAACGGGAAGAGGGTTGTGCGGCTTCGCGAATCCATCGCGGAGCCGTTTGTTTTTTGGGCAGAGACAATGGCCAGCAAGGTGAAGATCGAAGATAAGACGAGTTCGAAGCCTTGCAAGGGTTGCCAC
>JBAVIH010000134.1:0-2654 GCA_049686695.1 Bryobacteraceae bacterium
GGGCTGCGGGACGGGGGCGTCCCGCGCGGACCAGGGGTCCGCCCCACCGGCTACGCCAGTACCAGCGGCGTCTTCGGCGAACGCTGCTCCATCGGCACTATGTCCCGCTTGGCTTCTCCGGTGTACACCTGGCGCGGACGGGCGATCTTGCGCTCCGGATCCTCCATCATCTCCTGCCATTGGGCCAGCCAGCCCACCGTACGCGGGATGCCGAACAGCACCGTGAACTGGTCGGGAGTGAAGCCCATGGCCTCGTAGATGATGCCGGAGTAGAAGTCGACGTTGGGATACAGCTTGCGGTTGATGAAATAGTCGTCGGAGAGCGCGATGCGCTCCAGCTCGATGGCGGTATCGATCTTGGGATTGCGGCCGGTCACTTCGAACACTTCCTCGGCCACCCGCTTGATGATGCGGGCGCGGGGATCGTAGTTCTTGTACACGCGATGGCCGAAGCCCATCAGCTTGCGGTGCCCGGTCTTCACCTGCTGGATGAAATCGGGGATCCGATCCTTGCTGCCGATTTCGGCCAGCATGCGCAGCACCTCTTCGTTGGCGCCGCCGTGGAGCGGGCCGGAAAGGGCCGCGATGGCCGCGGCCGTGGTGGAGTACGGGTCCGCGTTGGAGCTGCCGACACCCCGCATGGTGCTGGTGCTGCAGTTCTGTTCGTGGTCGGCGTGGAGGATGAACAGCACGTCCAGCGCGTGCGCCAGCACCGGATTGGCCGCGTATTTCGGCTCCAGCCGCTTCCACAGCATGTTCATGTAATTCTTTGTGTAGCTAAGGTCCGGATCGGGCGCCACGTAGGGTAGGCCCAGGCGATGCCGGTAGGCGTAGGCTGCCAGAGTCGGCATCTTGCCGATCAGCCGCACGATCTGCTTCCGGCGGACCTTGGGGTCATGGACGTTGCGCGATTCCGGATAGAAGGTGGAAAGCGCCGCCACGGTGCTGATCAGAATGCCCATCGGGTGAGCGTCGTAATTGAACCCCTCCATGAATTTCTTCACGTTCTCATGGGTCAGGGTGTGGGCCATGATCTCCTCGGTCCAGCAGTCCAGATCGACGGCGGTCAGCAGCTCGCCGTACAAGAGGAGGTAGGCGACCTCGAGGAAAGTGCAGTGCTCGGCGAGTTGTTCGATGGGGTAGCCGCGGTAGCGCAAGATGCCAAGCTCGCCGTCCAGATAGGTGACGGCGCTGTGGCACGCGGCGGTGTTCATGTAGGCGGGGTCATAGGTCATCAGGCCGAAATCGTCGGGGCCTGTTTTGATCTGGCGCAGGTCCATGGCTCGAATCGTGCCATGGTAGATTGGCAACGTGTAGCTCTGATTCGTCCGGTTGTCGATAACAGTGATGGTCTCGTTGGCCATTTGGACACAGCCTCCTTGCAGTCGGTGCGGCAGTTCGGCGCATGCAAACGTCATTCCACAGCGAACTGTCCAGAATTTCCTCAATTTGAGTATAGTTTAGGTGAGTGGCGACGGTCATCCGGGGCTTTTCGCCCAAGCCGCTGGGTGTGGTCATCCAACCTCGGGTGTTGCGCCGCACGTGGCCTGGCAGCCCAATGCCACATACTTTTCCCAATCTCGGGCATCTTGTGGGGCAGACCCCCTGGTCTGCGCGGGTCCCCCCGGACCCGCTCTTCGTTTCGGAAAATCAGGTACTTGCCCGTGACGTTGCGCGACCAGGGGGTCGCGCGCGGACGAGGGCGTCCGCCCCACAACTCGCGCGGCTGCCCGGTAAGGGGAAAAGTATGTAGCGTTGGCCTGGCGACTGTGCCGCACGGGCGTGACATTTCGGACACGGGCGCGTCGAAGCCAATAGGAGAGAGAACGGGAGTTAGCGGCGCGGCAGCAGCCGGTTTATGCAGGACGCAGCCGGAACGGCCGGGGCCCGGGTGAGTCCCGAGGTGGATTCGCTGGTGCGGGCAGCGCAGCGCGGGGACCAGGACGCTTTCGAGCGCTTGGTTCGCGCCCACGACCAGAGTGTGCTCCGGCTCGCCACGAACCTGCTGCGCTCGCCGGAAGACGCGCGCGACGTGTACCAGGAGGCGTTCCTGCGGGTATACCGGAACCTCCACGCGTTTCGCTTCGATTGCAGTTTCCACACCTGGCTGTACCGCATCGTGACTAACATCTGCCTGGACCAGTTGCGCAAGCGGAAGGTGCGGAAAGAGGAACCGGCGGTGGTGGAAACCTCCGAGGGCGCGCTGGACCGGACCGAGGGGTTCGAGGAGGAATCGGCGGCGGCCAATCCGGAGCGGGTGACCTGGAACCGGCAGTTAGGGCAACGGATCGACCAGGCGCTCGAGGAGTTGACGCCGCGCGAGCGGATGGTTTTCGAGTTGCGCCATTACCAGGGTTTGCGGTTGCGCAACATCGGCGAGATTCTGGGCACCAGCGAGGAAGCGGCGAAGAACTGCTTCTTCCGCGCCACCCAGAAGATGCGCACGCTGTTGGGAGACTTAGTATGACTTGCGATGCGGTGCGGAAGCTGATTCCGCTGTATTACTACGGCGAGCTGACGCCGGAGGAAGAAGACCAGGCCGAGGCGCACATCCACGAATGCGCGGAGTGCGCGCGCCAGATGGAGGGGGCCAGGGCGCTCGCCGGCGCGCTGGACCGGCGGCGGATGGAAGCGCCGGCCGATCTG
Source organism: Bryobacteraceae bacterium (assembly GCA_049686695.1). Lineage (GTDB taxonomy): Bacteria > Acidobacteriota > Terriglobia > Bryobacterales > Bryobacteraceae > Bog-375. The sequence goes on from JBAVIH010000134.1 coordinate 2,647, forward strand.
CTCGTCCG
>JBAVIH010000135.1:0-5164 GCA_049686695.1 Bryobacteraceae bacterium
TCGATGTCGCCACCGAGAAGGGGCTGCGGGTGCGGGTCCGCGAACGGGTTCTGGCAGAGGCCGTGCCGCTATGAGGGTTTTCGAAGGCGATCCCGACCGGCCGGTTGGCAGGCGGAAGCGCCTGCCCCACAACTCCGGTTGGCGTGAGGGCTGTTGCGCGTAGCCGCTGGCCTTGGGACTGTGGGAAACTGATATCGTGAGGGATAGGTGGGCGCGCCACCATCTTCACGCCACGGAGTATCGGTATGGCAACGGCAAAGGAAGACCTTCGGGGAAAAGTGGACCGGCTCTCGGAAGAGGAAGCCCGCAAGGTGCTGGACCTGATGGCGGCCAGGCAGCCGCAACCGGCGCGTGCGCCGGAAGGGGAACTGACCCGCGATGCCATCCGGGCGCGTTTGGCGGGTAAAGTGGGTTTCCGTGTGCCGCCGGGAGATGCCCAGCCATTCCGCAGTGTGAAACCCGTCCACTGTCCCGGCATTCCCGCGTCTGAACTGCTGATTGCCGACCGTCGATGACGCTCTATTATCTCGACTCGAGCGCATGGGTCAAGCGGCATTTCGCCGAGCCGGGGACGGACTGGGTAAACAACCTGTTCGGGATGGATCGGACGCTGAGTTGTTGTACCGTAGGCTTCATCGAAGTGAACGCCACCGCGGCGCGGAAGTGCGCGGGGGGCGCAATCGACGGCGCGCGTCTGGCTGAGATGAAGACTTCGCTCGAAGAGGATTGGGACCAGTTTCTTTGGGTGGGGCTGACGCCGGAGATCCTCGGGAAAGCCCTTCAAGTGGCGCATGCCCACGCTCTTCGCGGGTCCGACTGTGTGCATCTGGCGTCCGCTTTGGCGCTCAAGGACCACCTCGGCATCGACGCCAGCGAGTTCGCGTTCGTTACTTCCGATCGGGAGTTGAAGGTCGCGGCGGCGAAGGCGGGTTTGCTGGTCATGGATCCCCAGCAGCCGGCCTGATTTCCTCTCGTCGTCCTCAGCGGATCCCTCGCAAGAAAAGCGTTCGCTGGGCCACTCGGCCAGCCTCCCCGCTGGCAGCGGAGACATCGCCGCCGCAGCGTCGGATATTCCCGGCAAGCAGCCACCCATCTTCCCCATCACGTTTGTGAGGCGCCTAGTTCCTCGACCGGCAGATTCGCATCTATCGAAAGTACCGCTCCCTATGGTCGCGGCTCCGTTCGGAGGCGTGGCGAGCACTTTATCACACGGTCGAAACCTACCCCTTCGTCGGCTTGTAATACTTCGAATAATACTTCCCGTAATATCGACGTAGCCCTCCACCAGACGCCGCGCATCTTCCAGCGACAGTGGCGTTCCCGGCCGGATGCACTCTCCTTTGAGCGATTTGTGCCAGCGTTCGATCTTTCCGTTCGATTGAGGATCGTAGGGCGAGGTTCTGACGTGCGTCATGCCCGAGATCCGAATGAACTCCTTGAAGTCTTTGGCGATGAACTGCGGGCCGTTATCCGAGATGATCCGGGGCTGCGCCTCCGGGTACTTCTCCTTGGCTGCCTGTAGGATGATCTCGATGTCTGCTTCGGTCATGGACTCCCGCAGATCCCAGTTGACGATGTATCGGCTACAGCCATCGAGAACGCCGCACAGGTAATAGAATGTCCCGCTGATGTTGATGTACGACACGTCGATGTGCCAGTGCTGATGGGCCGCCAGAGGCTGCTCAAACCCCGTGCCCTTCTTTGACGGCTTCCCGTTCCACTTCGATAACAGTCCTCCCTGGCTGAGGACCCGCCAGACGCTGGTTGGGCTCACCGCCACAAGGTCGGCGTCCAGCATCATGAACGTCAGCCGCCGGTAGCCTTCTTCTAGCAGGTTTTTCAAATGGAACCCGATGATGGCCTGCTTCTCCCACTCCTCCAGCCAGAAGTCGCGGGGAACCCAGCCGTTGTGCTCGTCCGCCTTGCCATAGCGGTCCCGCCAGTCGTAGAACTTGCTGGCTGTGATATCGAGCCGCCCGATGAACCGCCCGGCGCCGATCTCGGTCTTCTCCGACCAGCGCCGGACGAAATCCACGATCTGATCCCGCGTGTCGTGCGGAACCCAGACCCCGGTCAGAGTTCCCCAGTCTCTTCTTTTTTTGCCTCGTCGGGGGAATCTGTGGGTAATTGACGAGCTTCAGCCAGCCTTCTCGGTGAGGAATCGCCGGAACTTTCGGCAGGTGGAATCGAACGATCTCTGCTGATCTTCGCCACCGTGATAAAGGAGCGGACCGCCGTACTCAATCATTTGGAGGAGGATCTGCTCCACTGGCTTCTTTCGTAGAGAAGTGTTGCAGTGGAGATCGCGGATGAATTCCCCACCCAGTGCCCACATGTTATCGACGTGTTTCTGGATCGTCTTCGGCGACAGGTTTGACGCTGCCAGATGTTCGAGGAAGGGTCGGAACAAAGTCAGTAGCTGTTCGCCTGGCGGCAGATCTTCTTCCAGCCCCATCCATGAACGGGGCCAGCCGTTCAGATCCCGGCAATAGTGTTCAAGATCGTGACGTGGCGCGGCGGGAGCGCGGTTTATCCTGGTAGTTCTCGCCCTCGACAGTTTCCACTTCATGCTCCAGCTCATCACGATTCTAAACCGCTGTCATCACTTTCCGGGTTTTGTTTACCAGCAGGCCCGCTTCAGTGCCAATCACAAGAGTATTGAGATTGCCGTGCGTCCGCGCAAAGGTTCGGTGGCGATCTGTTCGCGCTGCCATCAGCCGGCACCGGGTTACGACGAACTCGCCGAGAGGCGATTCGAGTTCATTCCTTTCTGGGGATTTCTGGTTTTTCTGCTCTACTCCATGCGGCGCGTCGATTGCCGCCGCTGCCAGGCGGTCTTCGTCGAGGAAGTTCCCTGGGGCGACGGCAAGCGGACCCTGACCAGAGCGTACATGTTGTTTCTGGCCCGCTGGGCCCGCAAACTGTCGTGGAAGGAAACGGCCGAGGCGTTCCGCACTTCATGGGAAAAGGTTTTCGACGCGGTGGAACACGTTGTCACCTTTGGGCTGGAGCACCGGGTGCTGGGGCAAATCGATGCCATCGGCGTCGATGAAATCCAATACGCCAAAGGCCACAAGTACCTGACGCTGGTTTATCAGATCGATCTCGACGTCACGCGCCTGCTTTGGGTGGGCCGCGAGAGAACCATCGAATCCTTTCGTGGATTTTTCACTGTCATCGGCGACGAACTGGCCTCCAAGATCGTGTTCGTCTGCTCCGATATGTGGGAACCCTATCTGAAAGTCATTCGCGAGAAATGCTCCGAGGCGCTTCACATCCTCGATCGCTTTCACATCGTGGCGAAAATGAACAAGGCGCTGGACGAAGTCCGTGCCGGAGAATCGCGCCGCATCGCGAGCGAGGGCGGCGTGCCCGTGCTGAAGAAGTCACGCTGGCTGCTGCTCAAACGCGAAGAGAATCTGAAAACGGAACAACGCTTCCGGTTACGTGATCTGCTCCGCTACAACCTGAAGACCGTACGTGCTTACCTTCTGAAGGAAGCCTTTCAGCAACTCTGGGATTACAACTCCCCCGCATGGGCCGGAAAGTTCCTCGATGATTGGTGCCGGCAGGTGATGCGCTCGCGCATCGAGCCTATGAAGAAGATCGCCCGCTCCCTGCGCGAGCACCGCGAACTGATCCTCAACTATTTCCGCGCTCAGAAGCTGCTTTCCAGCGGGGTCGTGGAGGGTCTGAACAACAAGGCTAAAGTCACCATGAGAAAATCCTACGGTTTCCGCACCTTCCGCTGTCTCGAACTTGCGCTCTATCACTCACTTGGCAAATTACCCGAGCCGGAATCGACCCACGAATTCTTCTGACGAACCCTTTTTTTAGCGCGACGTGCTCCGCCATCACCAACGGTCAGCCCTCCCGGCCTTGGCGCCCTTTTTGGCTGTCGACGCGTCCTTCAGCCCTTCTTCGAGGCGACCGCTTCCGGCGCAACCTGGGCGTTCAGTTCCCCCACGGGGCCACTTCTGCGGGACGGTTGGACACCCAGTTACTCGCCACTTTGCCAAGACCGCGCGCCAGTGCCTCCCAGTCAACTTCCGCCTTTCGCCAGTAGTTAGTCCTCTATTCCGCCCTTTGCCAATAGTCGGACAGTCCCACAACGGATATTACGGGAAGTATTACTCGAAATATTACAAGCCCTCGAAGTCGTAGGTCCTTCCCGACTCTCTTGATTAGCGGCTGTAGGGTGGTAACGCATGAACTTTTCAGCAATCTCTCCCAAGACTTTGGTCGGTAAGGCAATTCGTCTCCCGTTGCGCCTAATTCCTGCGAACGCACGGGTCCGGGTAATTCAGGGGCCACTGCGTGGAAGCCGATGGATAGCGGGCGCCAGTATCCATGGCTGCTGGCTAGGAAGCTACGAGTGGGAGAAACAGCGCAAATTCTGCGAGGTGGTTCGGCGAGGTGACGTCGTCTACGATCTGGGCGCCAACGTTGGCTTCTACACGTTGTTAGCTAGCGTTCTAGCGGGCGCTGACGGTAAGGTCTACAGCTTCGAGCCATCGCCCCGCAATCTCCGCCTCCTGCGAACCCACCTGGAACTCAATCACGTCGATAACGTTAGCGTGGTGGACGTTGCGGTCAGTTCGAGCGATGGTTGCGCCCAATTCGATCTCGGGCCTGACCCTTCGATGGGACACCTCAGGCAAGGCCAGTCCAACGCTATAGGTGTCCGCACGGCTGCCCTCGATACCCTCGTGTTTTCATCTCAGATTCTTCCTCCGAGCGTCATCAAGTGCGACATCGAGGGCGGAGAATACGAGGCTCTCATGGGTGCCCGGAGAATGATCGTGCAGTATCACCCGACAATCTTGCTGGCGACACACGGCGACGAAGTTCACGCCAGATGCTGCCGCCTGCTGACTGAACTCCGATACGAGCTAACCCCGCTGGATCGCCGGCCACTGGAAGAAGCGCGCGAGATTCTCGCCACAGACCGACGCTTTCAGGACGCGATCTCGACACGAGCTGACCAGGCATCGGGGGGCGCTTGAGGAGGGCGGAGCCAAATGTGGGTGGCGTGACGCCGAATGAGGTCCGCGAAAACATGAGCGACCGCTATTATTACTACACTACGAGAAGTATTCTCCGAAGGATTACGGTCGGGCGAGGTCGTAGGTCCTCGCATACACAGTAGGGGAAGGGTTTGTAC
>JBAVIH010000136.1:0-26429 GCA_049686695.1 Bryobacteraceae bacterium
GGCTGCACGGGCAGCCGTAGAACCTGGTCGCTGAGCGTACTTACCTGCGAAGAGCTCGACACCAGAAGGTTCTCGTAGGGCGGCGTCTGGAAGATCTTGTCATAGGCGGCGTGAAAAACGATGTCAGCCCACGGCCAGAAGTATGCGACTCCCGCGCGCGGGCTCGCCGCGGTCTGGCGGACCAGTAGCGAGTAGTGATCGAAACGAAGGCCGGCGCTCAGTGTCAAGTGTTTCCAACGGACCTCGTCCTGGGCGAAGGCGCTCTGCTCGCGATCCGGAGCGTGGCCATAGAAGACGAACGAAAGCGGTGTGCTGGGATCGAACAGCGCCGGATCGGTGATCCGATAACTGAGCGCCTCCTGAATCGACGCGTAATCGAAGTCGCCCCCCACTTTCCATTCGTGGACTCCCGCGTGGACGGAAATTGCACCCTTGACGTACTGCTCATGATAGGCGCGGTCCTGACCGGCGATCATAGGCGTAGACAAGTCGTTCGACCAATAGCGTGCAGTCAAGTCCCGGGTCATGGCGCGGAAAAGTGCGAGCACATTCGGAGAGAAGATGTGGTCGTATGAGAGCTGCGCGGCGCTCTCGAAGCTCTGGCGATCCTGCCGCTGACCTGCTTGCCACTGTACGATCTCGTCCGGCACCTCGAACTTGGACTGCTCGCGGCGCAAGATGATTCCGAGCCGGTCTTTTCCGGTGATGTCGCGCTCATAGTGAGCCATCAGGTCGCCCAGCGCAGCGTGATTGGTGTAATTCTGCAGCACGGGAGGATCCAGGTATCGATCGGTTGTCGCGCCGGACCCGCTCAGCGTGAGTGTGTTCGGCCCCCAGCCGTATTGGCCCTCCGCGTACGCACTGGCGGTGTCGAAAGTGCCGCCGGAAACAACCGCTTTGCCATGAAAGCCAAGGCGCGAGTCGCGTTGCGTCTGCACTTCGATGACGCCGCCCAGCTTCCTGCCGTATTCGGCCGGAAAACCCGCTGTCAAAATGCTCATCTCCTGCACATCCTCGACATCGAAATCGGGAACGTAGGCGACCGACCTGTTGTCAGTCAGCGGAAGGCCGTCGAGGACATATTGAACCTGGTACTCTTCCGCCCGCGGATGGAGAATCCCGTTGGCTTCGAATATCCAGCCCGGCTCCTGGTTCACCAAATCCGCGAGCGAACGGCCGGGCATGGCGGCGGCACGGTCCTCGATTGTCGAAGCTCCAATCCGGTTGGCGGAGCTGTAGTTGCCAGTATCGAGGAGAGTGTCCTCCGTTCCAACATTCACCGCCGTCTTCAATTGCGCGACGCCGAGGGCGATCTTCAACTCTCTGGGGATTGCCGAATGAATGTCGACCAACTGAGAGACCGGAGTGAGGCCCGGACAACTGGCGCTCAGTTTATAGGTGGCATAGGGGAGGCGCTTGGCAACCACATGGCCCTCGCCATCGGCGAGGAACCTGCGGGCATAGTGGCTTGCCTGGCTGGACAGGTCCACGCGGCCGCGCACGGGCAAACCGCTGGAGTCGGTGACGGTGAGCCGCAGTTCGCCAAAATCGCTCTGAGCGAAGGCAGGTCCCGCGAGCAGTAGAAGAAGGAGCGGTCGAAATTGCATCTCTACGAGTGGCCGATCGCGGCACAGGCAACCCGAGGCCGACAGCTGGCCGAGGTCCGCGATTGGCCCGTACCTACAAGTATAAGCCGGAATTGTCGATTTGGCTCCTGGCTAAGCTGGCGAGGCGCAGCGGAACAGCCTAAACTGCAAACTCATGTTTGCAGTTCCAGAGCCGGCCCGAGGCGATGGTCCGCCACCGCCACTGAGCATGGTCCGGTCCTACTTGAAGGCCGAGGCCATGGAGGACCAGGCCCCTGCTGCCAGAGAGTTCGTGATAAAGGTCCAGGTAACCGGGACAGGGTTTGTGCTGGAGACGACGAAGTGTCCCCAACCGTTGTTCTCATCCACCGGCTCGGGCCCTGAGAGGGCTTCACCGCTGAACATATTGGCGTCGTTGAGACCATTGACGAGGCCCGTGACGGTATTGAAGTCCACGGGCATCATGGCGAAGATGATCTCGGTCGAGGACGTGCTGGGAGTGATCGAAAACGCCGTGAGGTTTCCCGGCGTGCCTTGACTCCCCGTGGCGCTCGCCGTCGTGTCTAGCGGCGATGCCGCGGCTCCTGCCACGTCGTAGAACAGGATCGACTGGTCACCATCGGTCGAGTTCCATTGGACGGTCACCTTGAGGGTGCTCGAGCAACTGGCGCTGGCCGCGTAGAACGTTTGGAGGTCCGTATCGCCGTAGGTGAGCGTGGGACCGGCCTGCTTCCAGCTATTGCCGTTCGAATCGGTCATACCGGTGATCAGGTTGCCTGGGTTCCCGCCGCCCATTTGCGCAACCTCCAGATTGCCGGAGCAGGGTAACTGCAAAATCGTCGGGTTCGGGAAGGGATTCCCATTGCCGCCGGAGGACGTGTGCGTGGGGATGTTTTCGTGGTCCAGGTGGACGATCCTCATTCCGGACGGAACGGCTCCGGCGCTTCCGGTCTTGAGCAGGACCGCCGCCGAGATCCACGGGTCGCTCGTCCCCATGGTCATCGTCGGATCAATCGCACTAGTCGAATTGTAGGCGCCATATTGTGCCGCAAAGCCGTCCATCAAATCGGCGCTTAGCAGGCTCCAGGCTGCGTTGGCCTGCGAGCCGGCCGTAAAGCTCGATTGATACTGACTCATCGTCAAATCAAACCCGATCTGATACGCCAAATCGCCGCTCGCGGAGGGCACAATAGTTCCCGCGGTCAGCGATGTTCCGGTGCCCTGGTTTCCGGCGGATGCAACGTCCACGCCGATCACGTTGGCGAATTCGGTCGCCATGGGTTGGACGTAGCCGCCGGGATCGCCCGCAAAACACACCGAAATCTCCCTTGCGCCCGCCGCGACGTTAAATGCCGCGGCGATGGCGATGGACTGCGAGTCCGAGCTGTCGTAGTAATTGGCCACAATCCTAAAGGCGTCGTTCTTGTCGTCCGTGACCGTCGGCGTGATCGCGCTGTTGAAAGTAAATCCCACCACCACCGCGTTTCCGGCGGTCGTGAATCCGGGAAGCCACAGGTAGTAGCAGTATGGGCTTGAAAAGCTGTTGTCGCGCGTGTTCGAGCCGCTGACGTGCTGGACCAGTGCCGGCACAGCCGACGACGACGACGTAGCGGTGAGAGTAGTGGAGCCGATAATCGAACCGGAGGCAGCCTCAATCGTCGAAGTTCCCGCGCCCACGGCCGTCGCCAAACCACCCGCCGTGATCGTGGCGATGCTCCCGTTCAAGGACGACCAGGCAACCGAAGCCGTGAGGTTTTGCGTGCTGCCGTCACTATAGTTTCCCGTCGCCGTGAATTGCTGCGACGCCCCGTTGGAAATGGTAGGATTTGCAGGCGTCACCGAAATCGACGTGAGGCTGGCGGCTAGGGGAAGAGTATAGCTGAACCCATTGGCTAAGCTTCCGCTTTGCCCGCCGACCGTCACCGTCACCGTCACCGCTCCCGCACTTCCCGCTGGCGTCGTGGCCGTGATCTCGGTCCCGCTGATCACGATCACGTTGGTTGCCGCCGTCGCGCCGAATTTCACCGTCGCTCCAGCCGCAAAGTTCGCCCCCGTGATCGTGACTGGCGTCCCGCCCGCCGTTGAACCGCTGTTCGGCGATACCTGACTCACCGTCGGCGGAACTGTGACTCCCGACGCAGTGCGGAAAGCGACCATCTGCATGATCCACTGCCCGGATGGGTTGACCGGTGCGGTTGCGCTGTAGCTGCCGGTGGCCGTGACCATCTGGTCTTCCGCAATGTCGCCGTCCGGCGTCGTCAGCAGTCGTTGCGTGAATCCGCCGCCGGGACCTGTGGTCATGGTTTGCACCAGGTTTGCGCCGAAGATTAGATCGGTCGGGTTTGCCGTTGTCGCTGCGCCACTGCTGCTGGTGGCGCTGCTGCCGGAGGTCGCGGCCGCCACATCCACCGGGTTGTTGGGATCCGCTCCGCTGTATTCGAGTATGCGGATGTCGGGGTTTGTCGCGGCGCTCGCGAAAGTCACGGTGACTGTGTTAGCCCCGGCAGTCGCTGATACGATGTTCTTCGCATAGTAAATCGATTGCGACGCGTACCCGCTCTGTATCGTGGGGCCCACGGCCAGTGCATACGTGTTGCCGCGTGAGTCCGTAACCCCTTTGACCGCGGCCGTGCTATCGTTCCATCCCACCACCACGACGTTGAGGTCGCCGGCAATCTGCGCGGCCGTGTATGGGACCGTCACCGTGGTTTGAGATGTTTGCGGCGTGGCGAAATTGCCCTGCACATAGGTGATTGCCGTAGTAGTGGGCACCGCATAAGTGTATGCGTTCGCCAAGCTCCCGCTCTGCCCGCTGACCGTAACTGTGACCGTCACCGTTCCGGCGTTGCCCGCCGGCGTCGAGGCCGTAATCTGCGTCCCGCTGACCACCACCACGTTGGTAGCCGCTGCCGCTCCAAATGTCACCGTGGCTCCGGCGGCAAAGTTCGTCCCGGTGATTGTGACCGCCGTCCCGCCCGCCGTCGATCCGCTATTCGGCGACACGCTGGTCACCGTTGGCGGAGATGTGCCTGCCCGAGTGCGGAATGCGACCATCTGCATGATCCATGGCCCCGACGGACTGAGCGGCGCGCTTGCGCTATAGCTGCCCGTTGCCGTGACCGCCCTGTCCTCCGCGATGTCGCCGTCGGGTGTTGTCAGCATTCGTTTCGTGAAACCGCTGCACGGACCGGTGGTAGAGGTCTGAACTAGGTTGGCGCTGAAGATCAGATCGGTCGCGTTGGTTGTCTTCGCCGCGCCGCTGCTGCTAATTGCGCTACTGCCTGAGTTTGCACTTGTTACATCGACCGGGTTGCTGGGATCCGCTCCGCTGTACTCCAGGATGCGAATGTCTGGGGATGTCGCGGCGCTCGCAAAAGTCACGGTGACTGTGTTTGCCCCGGCAGTCGCTGATACGATGTTCTTCGCATAGTAAATGGACTGCGACGCGTACCCGCTCTGTACAGTGGGGCCCACGGCCAGTGCATACGTGTTGCCGCGTGAGTCGGTAACCGCTTTGACCGCGGCCGTGCTATCGTTCCACCCCACCACTATGACGTTGAGGTCGCCGGCAACCTGCGCCGCTGTGTACGTGACCCTTACCATCGTCTGAGGTGTTTGCGGCGTGCCAAAACTACCCTGTATGTAAGTGATAGGTACCACGGCCGCCATGCTAGCCGGAGCCGGCCACCAAGCAAGCGCAACAGTTGTTAACAGGAACAAACGTGCAGTATAAGTATTTTTCATCTTCGAGAGATCCTGGATAAGCACTGAGCACGCGTTTGGCCAACGCGCCGGTTAGGCCCGGAGGAAAGAGGCCGCATAAGACGGACGCGGCCTGGCAGGTTGATGAAGAGCCCTGTTCTTATCGGTGTTCGGGGCGACTCTCTTTCCGAGTGCAACTGTAAATTCAAGAAGATGCCCAGCTAAAGCCGGACTCTACAGAAGTGCGTAGGACGCTTCTAGCGATGCAGAGATCCACCTCCGATAGTGTATTTTTTGCAGCTCTCCCAAGTTAGCGCCGCGAAGCTGTCCACTTTCTATCGGCGTCCGCGCCGGGATTTTCGGCATAATGTGAGTGTGCGCCAAATCACCCAGTCTGCGGCGATTACTGCCAAAACCCGCACCGGGAAAACGATCGGGTGTTAGGCGCCAAACAAGAAAACGCCGTCACAAGAGCGGAATGCTCTCGTGACGGCGTCTTTGCGTTCCAGCCCGGCTCGAAGTCGTCGCTCGACTTATGCCCTAAGCCGCACCAGCCGGCGGCGCATCAGGAAGATCACGCCGACGAGGGCGAAGAGCTCGATCCCTAACGTCGCCGGTAGCGACGCCTCGGGTGTGCTGACAACCAGGTACTCTTGCGATGCACCCAGCGGGCTGGGCGTGTAAATCGACACGTCAAGGCCCGACCCGCCTCCGCTGGCGGCTTCGGTCAGGGCAGCGGTTCGAAAGCTGTTGACCGCACTCGTCTCGGCACTCGTCAAGGAACTGCCGCCGTATCCATTGATTGCGGCTGGGTCGAAGAGGGTCCAGATTGCATAAGAGTATTCGCCAGCCAACGTCGAATTACCCACATTAGCTATCACGTCTTCGGCAAGTATGGCCGCGGCGTCGTACTCTTGCTGAATTGTGTAAGGAGACCAATCCGATGAAGTGAACTTTTGAGGGCCGCCCGGCCCTACACTGGACAGCGGGTTATCAACCGCTTGCCACGTCTCGCCGAGCGAGACGTCAGTCGCAAAGTCGTCGCATATTACGTAGGTCGTCACCCCATTTATCGTCGCTACGTACGGACTGACGTAGACCCCTCCCATAACGAAGCCTTCGCCGACGCCGGTGAGCGTCATAGTGACTTGCGCGACAGCGCCACCGGTAAAGCAAAGCGCTCCCGCAATTCCCCAAAAAGCCAGCCTCCGAACCAGTTCCATAATCATCCCCTCTCGATTTTCGCGACTTCCTGCCCCTGCCTAAATGCCATCGAACTGCAGTCCCGAAAGCCATCGGATACAAATGGCCTTGTCACGCCGCAGCCGTAACCGCTCTGTGATGCTTCATCAAGATTACAGCCCATTCGAGCCTCCGTCAATGGCACCAAAGGGCAATGCAAACGCACGCAAACACAGGGAACTAGCCTCGTACTGTAGTCAGCCCTGAAGCAACCGAAAAGTCCTGGTACTGGTAGCAGTGTGAGAGACTGCATCCCTTGGTAAGATTGTGCCAGGGGCAACCGGCTCGAACAATGGTTCGCCCAGTCACTGGGTGAGGGGAATGCAACTAATCCGCAGTACCGCGCTGCTTCGACGTGTTCTGGTGGTCTTTGTGGCAATCGCTTTGGCAGGCTGTTCTTCGGATCCCGATCGGCGGAAACTCAAATACCTCAATAGTGGTGAATCGTACTTTAAGGCCGGCAAATACCGGGAGGCAGTCATCCAGTTCCGCAACGCGGCGCGTCTCGATCCGCGGTTCGCAGCGGCTCATTCGCGGCTCGCCGAGGGCTATCTGAGGCTGGGCAACTCCGAAGCCGCTTACCGGGAGTTCCTGGAGGCCGCGGCCTTGGATCCTAGGGACGTGGGCGCGCAACTGCATTTGGCGAACCTGATGATCTCGCGCCGCCAGTTCGACCAGGCTCAATCGGCCGCGCAAGCCGTCCTCAAATCCGATCCCGCGAATGATCGCGCCCACGCGATACTGGGCGAGAAGTTCGTTTTGACTCACGACGGCGACAACGCTGCGCGCGAATTCCAGCGGGCCATCGACCTCGCTCCCCATCAGGTCCAGCACTACGCGGCCCTGGCGGCCGTCTACTTGGCCGCGGGACAGGCAGCGGAAGCAGAGGCCATCAGCCGGAAAGCCGTCGAGGCCAGCCCGAATTCGGCCGACGCGCACGCCAGTCTGGGACAGTTCCTTTTCACGCAGGACAGGCTGGCCGAAGCCGAGGATGAAATGCGGGAAGCGACCGAACTGAACCCCGGCGCGCTCCTGCCGCGAGCTTTCTGGGCGCGGATTCTGGTCCGGGTGGGAAAACTCTCTGACGCGGAAAGACTCTACCAGGGGATCAAAACGATCGCCCCCAACGACCCGGAGGCTTACCAGGCTCTCGGGCAGTTTTATGTGTCCACCGGCCAGAAAGAAAAGGCCGCCGCCGAATTCCGATTGCTGATGACTTCCAAACCCAAGGACGATTCAGTCAAGATGAGCTTGGTTGACGTCCTGATCGACCTGAATCGTATTCAGGAAGCAGCCGCCGTGGAACAGCAGCTCATGAGTACCAGACCAGACAGTTCACGGGTGCTCCTCTCAAACGGCCGGATACTGATCGCAGAGGGTAAGCATCAAGAAGCGGTGTCCGCTCTTGAGAAGGCGGTTCAGGCCGATCCGCAGTCCGCCATCGGATACTATTTTCTCGGCGTCGCCCAAAGGTCGCTCCGGATGTCTGACCTGGCCAGGGCATCCTTCACTCGGGCCTTCGCGCTTTCTCCAGGAATGACCGATGCTCAAGCTGCGCTGGCGTCGCTTACGGCTGCCGCGGGTGACAACCAGGAAGCCCTGCGATTGGCCGCCGGCGCTCTGCAGGCACGTCCTGGTTTGCCCCTGGCGCAACTGGCGAATGCTCAGGCGCGGCTGGCGACGGGTGATCCCCACCAGGCCGAAGCCGCGCTTCAGGACCTGCTCAAACAGAATCCGACCTCGCTTCCGGCCCTGGCGCAATTGCTCAATGTGTACATGGTACAGGGCAAGACTGCCCAAGCCCTACAGCGAATTGCCGGCTTGGTTCAACAGAACCCGCGGAATGCCGGGTTGCACTTTCTGCTGGCGCTAGCTTACTTCGACCTGAAGGATCTGGATAAGTCCGAATCCAGCCTGAAGCGCGCCATTGCTCTCGATCCGCAGACGCCTCAAGTGTACAGTCTGCTCGGAAACATTCATCTCGCCAGGGGCGCCGTTGACAGCGCCAGGCAGGACTTCCGGCGGGCGATTGAGGCCAATCCTCACAACCTCTCGAACTACCTCGCCCTGGAGTCTCTGTATGAGCGGGAAGGTAACTGGCAAGAGGCGAAAAGACTCTGCGAAAGGGCGCATGAGATCGATCCGGAATCCGCCGTCGCCGCCGGATCGTTGGCTGTTCTTTACCTGGATCACGGCGGCGATGTCAACGTGGCGCTATCTCTGGCCCAAAAGGTCAAGCAGAAGATGCCGCGTTCCCCGCTGCCGGCCGATACGCTCGGCTGGGCCTATTACAAGCTGGGATCTTTCGACTCAGCCGTGGCGGAGTTGCAGGAGTCGGTGAAAGGGGCCCCGAACAACGCCACGTTCGGATTTCACTTGGGAATGGCCTACCTGGCCGACCGCCAGCCCGAAGCCGCCCGAAGAACCCTGCAAAAGGCCCTCGAGGACGACCCGCGATCGCCGTTCGCCGCCAACATCAGAGAGACGTTGGGCAGACTCACGGCCGACGCGAGATAGCCGGTTTTCGCCCCTTCACAACCGGACGATTTTCGGCGAGCGAAACGCCTTCAAAGCGTTTCGGGTGTCAACGATCAGTTTGGACCGGTCGACAATCGCCGCGTAATCGAACGCGGAGTGGTCCGTGACAATGACCACGCAGTCGGCGCGCGAGCAGGCCGCCAGAGGCTCTTCGGCTAAGTACTCCGCTCCGGCGTCCAACCGCAAGCGGGGAACTCGCGGGTCGCTATAGGTCACCTGCGCGCCGCGGCGCGACAGCACGTGGATGATGTCCAACGCCGGCGATTCCCGCACGTCGTCGATGTCGCGCTTGTACGCCACGCCCAGAACGTGAACGTGCGAATCCCGTAGCGGTTTGGATTGCTCGTTGAGAGCGCCCTGTACCTTGTCCAGCACGAAGTGTGGCATCTGGCCATTGATGTAGCCGGCCAGGTCGATGAAGCGCGCCTCGATTCCGGCCTGCCTGGATTTCCACGATAGATAAAATGGGTCGATCGGGATGCAATGTCCACCCAGCCCGGGGCCCGGATAGAAGGGCATAAACCCGAACGGTTTTGTCGCCGCCGCGTCGATCACTTCCCACACGTTGATGCCCATGCGGTCGCACATCATGGCGATTTCGTTCACCAGCCCGATGTTGATCATCCGGAACGTGTTCTCCAGCAACTTGACCATCTCGGCCACTTGACTGGAGCTTACGGGCACGACCGTCTGCAGCGCCTGCGCATAGAACAAAGCGCCCATTTGCGTGCATTCCGCCGTGATCCCTCCCACCACCTTGGGGATGTTCACCGTCTGGTAACTCGGATTCCCCGGATCCACACGCTCGGGAGAGAAGCATAAGAAGATATCGCGCCCCACCCGAAGATCCGCCGTTTCTAGCAGCGGCAGTAACACCTCTTCGGTGGTGCCTGGATAGGTGGTCGATTCCAGCAGGATGAGCATCCCGGGATGCGTATATTTGGCGAGTTCCTGACACGCGGCCACGATGTAGCTCATGTCAGGGTCCTTGGTCTTCCGCAGCGGCGTGGGGACGCAGATGCTCACTGCATCCAGCCCGGCAATCGCAGAGAAGTCGGTCGTGGCCCGGAGCTTCTTCCTCCTTACTAAGTCACGCACCGATCTTCCGGGAACGTCTTGAATGTGAGAACGGCCGCTGTTAATGCCGGCGACTTTGGCCTCTTGAACGTCGATGCCGGTGACGGCGAAGCCCGCGCGTGCGAATTCGACGGCCAGGGGACATCCGACGTAGCCGAGACCGATGACTCCGACGCGAGCCGACCGTGTCCGAATCTTTTCGGCCAGCGTTTCGGCCGCGCTGAGCGGTTGTAGAGCTGCTGCTGACATAAGATTACCGTAGACTCCGTAAGGCACGACTGGAGCGGCCGGCACCCCCGGGATGCACACTCAGCCAAGCCTATTGTTGTCAGCATGTCGGGGGCCAAACCGTCTTCCACTCGCCGGCCGCTGCCCTGCAACGCCTTGCGCGGGGCAACCTCCTCGGAAAGTCCAACTCTTTAGGCGTTTTTCCCTTCCGTCCGCTTGATTTCTTACAAGGCTGGCGACCGCCGCGTGATTTCCGAAGTGTGAGGACGGTTACAGGCGGCGATGGCGCCTCAAATAGAGTGCGGCCGTCATTCGGATCGCGTTACACTTCAAAGAGAGGGGACGCGGTTGCAGAATTGCTTGCAGCCACGCTTGTAGACATGTACACTAAGTTCTTCGGATTGCAGAAGCTGCCATTCAACCTGACTCCCGACCCGGAGTTTCTCTTCCTTTCCCCAAAACACCGCGAGGCGCTCGCCGGGCTACAGTACGCGGTTCTCGGCAGAAAGGGCTTCGTAGTTCTTACCGGTGATGCGGGCACCGGGAAAACAACCCTCCTGAGCGCCGCTATAGGTCAGTTGCCCGCCGCTAAGGTCCTGTCCAGTATTTTGCTGAATCCGACGCTGACGCCATCCGAGTTCATCGAGCTTCTCATGCTGGACTTCGGGATCGCGGATATTCCTGCCAGTAAGGCGCAGCGTCTCTGGACCTTGCAGGGGTTCCTGCTGGAGGCCTATCGCAATGACCGGATTGCGATCCTGGTGATCGACGAAGCTCACAAATTGAGCTCGGAGGTGCTTGAGGAGATTCGATTGCTGGGGAACTACGAGTATGGGCCTGACAAGTTCGTGCAGATCGTACTCTTAGGCCAAAGTGAGTTGGACGATCTCCTGGACCGGCACGACATGCGCCAGTTTAAACAGAGGATCGCGCTGCGTCTGTACATTGATCCGCTCACCGCCGCGGAGACCGCGGAGTGCATACGGTTCCGTTGGGCGAAGGCGGGCGGACCCGGCGAACCGCCATTTACTCCCGAGGCGATTGAGGGCGTGGTGCGGTGGTCGGAAGGAATTCCGCGGCTGATAAACTCGATTTGCGATTCGGCGCTGTTGATGGCTTTCGGCGACGCATGTTCCACGGTCGGCATCGACTACATCCGCGACGCGGCCATGAATCTGGCTCTGATACGTTCCGTCGACGCTCCGATCGTCCCCGCCCAACCGGTGGTAACTTCGCTTCCCGTCGACGAGGCCCCGATTCCGAAATTGGGGCCGGTTGAGGTCCCGCCCCGCCGGAGCCAGGATCCCGTTTGGTTCGATGTTGACAACGATATCCCTACCCTGGCGCGATATGGCCCCCGGAAGAATTCTTCCATTTTGAAGCGATTGGCCGGAAAGTTCGGATTCCCCCAGTGAGTCGGGCGGGCGCCGGGAGTTTGCTCAGGCCCGATGGCGAACTGCCCCGCTCCTCCACGTCCCGGCCCGTGCTATCCTGAGCGCGAATGTTTCGTCACCAGCGGAACGCCCGCGCCCTCTTCGCATTGTCGGACGTGATCCTGGCCGCGCTCGCCTTTGAGATCGCCTACCGCGCGCGCGTCATCCAGCACTGGCATTTTCTCTTCTACCTCACCGCCGAGAAAAAGGCGCTGGTGCTGGGCTTCTCGCTTTTCGCCTGGGTGATCATCGGGTTGGGGCTCGGGGTCTACGAGAAACTCGACTCCGCCCCCCCGCGCACCATCCTCCGCGATTCGGCGCGGCAGTGCGCCTACGGCGGGCTCTGCCTGTTGGTCTTCCAGTATGCGTTGCGGATGGAACTCAGCCGTTTCTTCCTGGTTCTTTTCTCCGCGCTGGCTTGGGTGCTGCTGTTGGTTTTCCGGCTCACCGCCGGCCGCGTGGTTAGCGTCCTCCGCCGCGAGTTCGCCGCCCCGCACTATTGTATGGTGGTCGGAACCGGGGAGCGCGCCCTGCGTTTGGCGAGCCTGCTGGAAGCCTCGGCGAAGTATGGCGTTCGCCTGCGCGGGTTCTTCAGCGAATCGGGCGGCGGCCCGGTGGAGATCGCTCTCGGCGCCGTCCATAAGGTCTATCCCATCGCGGAGTTGCCATCCTTCCTGCGGCAGCACGTGGTCGACGAGATTATCTTCGCCGTTGGCAGCGAGAGCCTGGCTGAACTGGAAGAGGTCTTTCTGCTCTGCGATCAGGAGGGCGTCCGTACCCGCGTGGCGGTGGATTTTTTCCCGCACGTCAACAGCACGGTTTCGCTGGACCGTCTGGAATCCACGCCTCTGCTGACATTTTCGGCCGCTCCCGACGATGAGATCCGCCTGCTCCTCAAGCGGGTGACCGATGTTGTGATCGCCGCCGCCGGCCTCCTGGTCCTGGCGCCCCTCATGGCGGCGATTGCGGTCCTGATCCGGCTCACCTCGCCCGGTCCGGCCATCTTCACCCAGGTCCGTTGCGGGCTCAACGGCCGCCAGTTTCGGTTCCACAAGTTTCGCTCGATGTGCCAGGACGCCGAGCGGCTCAAGGCCTCTCTGGCCCATCTCAGTACGCGCCAAACAGCTTTCAAAATCCCGGACGATCCCCGCCTTACCTCCGTCGGACGATACCTGCGCAAGTTCTCCATCGACGAATGGCCCCAACTGTGGAACGTGCTGCGCGGCGACATGTCGCTGGTCGGCCCGCGTCCGGCCATCCCGAGCGAGGTGGAACACTATCAGCAGTGGCAGCGGCGGCGCTTGCGCATGCGGCCCGGACTCACCTGCCTGTGGGCCGTTTCCGGCAGGGACAACGTCGATTTCGACCGTTGGATGAAGCTGGACATGCAGTACATCGACAATTGGTCGTTGGCGCTCGATTGGAAGATCCTGCTGCGGACCATCCCCCGCGTGCTGATTGGCCACGGCGCCAACTGAGTCGCGCCAGCCATTCCGAGGTTAGCAAGGCAGTGTGAACCAAAGGTGGGATGGACCGCGCCGGGAGCCGGACCGTACGATTAATTGCGTATGCGAAGCTTCGCCGCACCGGAGACGTTCGCCGGGGCTCAGTCCAGCGAGGACAAGCGCTTGGACGGCGCGCCAGCCACCATGCCCGGCAAGGTCGTGGAACAAGGGATTCCCCAGCCCGCCGATCGCCGCGCCGCACGCGGCGTCCTCATCGGTATCCTCCTGGGCGTGGGTGCCTGGGGTGCGATTTGGTTCCTCGCGTCGGCCCTTCTGCGCCACCGCGGCTGACCCAACGCGAGTCTCGCCGAACCGCCTGTGCCGATACCTAGCCCGGCTGTTGGTCAGGCTGTGAAGTGCCCGATCCGTCGCCCGCGCCTCTGGAACGAAACCACGCCTTCGCGGGGTTTCCTCCGACGACGATCCCCGGAGCGACGGGCATCAACACGACCGATCCGGCCGCCACCGTGCTTTTGTCGCCGACATTCGCCGCCACCACTGCGGAAGCTCCGATCCAGCAGTGCTCGCCAAGCACGATTTCCACAAACTTGCGGCCTTCGTCGGTCAGCCGGCCCTGCGCATCCCTTTTGTGCTGCTGGTTTCCGCTCAGAATCTTCACGCCGGGTCCGAGATTCGCGCCTTCCCCAAGCACCGCATATCCGATCACGCAGTATGGCCCAATCCCGACCCAGCGGCCAACAGTCGTCTCCGGGTGGGCAAAGAAGGAGCCAAAGCCGATTCGGAAGTCGAGCGAGCAACTCCTCAGCGTCATCCTGTAATACGCAACGCGCACATAGTCGCCGATCAGCCCGGGAACGAGCGCGCAGAGTTGAGCGAAGAAACTGAAGACCTCATGCTGGCGCCCGAATCCCGATGCCAACGCGCATGGGAACAAGAGCGCGAGGAACACTCCGGCGGCCGACCTCTTCAATAACTGCCTCTTGGACGGAATTTCCACCTTAGACAGACCTTCCATTCTAGACTCTCGGGTCCCGTTTTAGTGTACACCTGGCCCCTGCTCCTTGACCGGGCATCTGTTCCGAGACCGGCGGGCTAAGCTGGCAAGCTGCGCTACAAGGGAGGGTTCCCAGCGCCGGACCCAGCCGCGGGAACCGGCGTCAAGAGCGCGCCAGGGCGGTGCCAGAAACAAATGCCAGAAACAAATCATTGTAACGTCGATCAGTGTGATAACATGAGATCCGTAATGGTTCGTTTCCAAGTGGCGCCGGCTGTGGTCGGTCGCGCAGCCATCCTTAGCCGACCTCGCTCAAAAGGTCCTGGCCGTCAGGGCAGCGCCATCGGCTCATGATCGTTCGCTTCCTCCATCGAGTCGCTTCGCAATCCGCTGCGAGCGAATCGGAACAACCACTCTCCCAAAGCTGGAGGCCTCTTGCGCTCGGAGTCCTCTTTGTGTTGCTGGTGGCCATCGCAGCCAACGGGACGGTAGCTTGGATCAGCAGGAATTCGGCAATAGATGCCGATGGCCCGCAATATATGGGTATCGCCCGAAACCTTGCCGCGGGTAGGGGCTATATGATCGACTACTTCGGGGCAGTCAAGCCGACTATGGGAAGACCTCCCGTATGGCCCGTTCTGCTATCTGTTCCGGCGTGGTTCGCTCCCCGCGTCGATGACCACACGATGCTCCGCGTGACGGCAGCCTGCCTCAACACGGCGAACGCAGTGCTCCTTTTCGGAATTGCCTGGATGCTGAGCCGCAACCGCAGAATCTCTACCGCGGCGGGTATGGCCTACGCACTCTATCCGGTCGCGCTCGCGCTGACAGGCGGGGGGTTCTGTGAGGTTTCTTATATATTTGTGGCAGCCCTGGGGACGATCCTGATCTTGCGAGGGGGAAGGGCGTTGTATCTGGGCGCACTTGTTCTTGGACTCACTGCCCTGGTGCGGTCGAATTTCATTCTGCTCCCCGTGATGGCTGGTCTCGCTTCGCTTCCCGTTGTGCGGCGGGTGCCGTGGCGGTTCGTTGCGGTAGCGGCGTTGTTCTGGTTGCCTGCGGGGCTGTGGATCGCCAGGAATTACGCGCTCAGCGGAGAGTTTCCTATCCTCAGCACCATCGAGGGAGAGACCCTGTACGGCGGGAACAACGATTACGTTGCCTCGGATCTCGCTGTCTGGGGCTATTGGGTCTTCCCAAACCTGATCCCCGGTGAAACAGCCAAGAAGGATCTGGCAGCCACCATGACTGAGCGGCAGGTGAACCGCTACTATCACCGGAAAGGCATAGCTTTCCTCAAGCAGCAATGGTTCGCGCTCCCTCGGCTGGAGGTCGGCAAGCTGGTCCGCGGCTTTGTGCCGGTACCCTGGAGACCGAATTGGGGCTCTTATTGCGTGTTCCTGTTCCGCGCGGCTCTCTATGTGGCGTTTCTTCTGAACCTGCGGACCTTCCGCGCCATGAACCTAGGCTACCGGGTTCTTGTCACGGGTATGTTCCTCGTGGTATTGGCGACCACGCTGGTCTACTATGGAACCTTTCGCTTCACCTTCTGCGTCGAGGTTTTCCTGTTACCGGCCGTCGTAATCGGCATATTCCGCCGGGCGGAGGCATGGGCGAAAGCTCATTTGGGCTCCTCTCTGGCCGCCGCGGAGCGATAACGGCCCACGCATTCGAGGAAGTGTCACCGCCGCTCGCCGAGCACCTGCTCGAAGAGAGCTTCGTAGCGGTCTGCCACCCGGCCGGTCGAGTAGTTGTCGATGATGCGCTGCCGCGCCGCCTCGCCCATCCGTCCGCGCAATCGAGGGTCGTGAAACAGCCGGATCAGGGCACTGGCCATGGCGGGGTCGTCGCCCACCGGCGTCAGTAGGCCATGCACCTGGTCGTCGATCAGTTGCACGTTAGCCGGGATCCGGGTGACCACCGAAGCCAGGCCTACGGACATGGCCTCGGCGAGCGCGCAGGAGAATCCTTCGCTCGGCGACGTCAGCGTGAAGACGTCGCTGGCCTGCAGCCACAGTGGGACTTCCGACACATCCACCCGGCCGCTGAAGAGCACCTGCGAAGGCCCGAGGCCCAGCTTTGTGGCCATCGTTTCCAACTCCCGTCGCAGTGCCCCGTCGCCGACCAGAACCAGCATCGAACGCGGTTCCTCTCGTGCCGCCAGTGCAAATCCGCTCAACAGCGCAGGCAGTCCCTTTTCGGGGGCCAGGCGGCCCACATACACCGCCACCAAAGCCCCCGGCGATATTCCGAAACGCGCGCGCAGGCTGGCAATCTCCTCCGGCCGACACGGCCGGAATTGGTCCGTATCCACCGGATTCGGCATCCATAACATCTGATCGCGAGAGAACCCGTCCGCCATCGCCTCCTGCATCATGCCTTCGTTGAGAATCAGCAGCCGCGCCGCCCACCGGCGCAGCCAGTCCAACTCCACACCGCCGGCATGCGAGCGTCTCAACCACGGAATCACGCCGCTTCCGCCGAACTTCATCACGATTGGTTTTTCGAGGGCCCGCGCCACCGGCAGACCCGCCGCCAGATGCAGGCCCTGCATCAGAAAATAGACCATCTGATAGTTGCGCCGTTCCCGCCATAACGCCCACGCCACCCGGCAGGCAAAGACAATGTCCTTCCATCTGCCCCGCGTGCGGCGAGTCAGGATCTGCACTGGCACCCCCGCCGGGTCCACCCAGTCGCGCACGGCCGGCATCGGAGGTCCCCCTGAGGTCAGCACCAGCACGCGATGTCCACGGCGAATCATCTCCGCGGACACTCGCTGCGCCTCGACCTCGGATCCACCCAACACCGGCGGATACGTGTCCGAGACTAGCAACAGCGAAACCGGCTTCATGCCCAGGTGCCACCCAACGCCGCACTCTCCATTTCCCACCCGGTTCCGATTCGTTCCAGCATCTCCCAGCCTCGCTCCGAGCGCCGCAGCAGCGACGCGTGATTGCTGAAATCGTTCTCCCAGGTTCGGCCTACAATCCACATGCCTCCCGGCCGGAGGCTGTGAAAAACCGCGCTGGCGCCCTGCGCGAGGTCCCGGGCCGGGAAGTATGATCGGTTGAAAATATTCATGGTGCGCAGCACGTCGCAGGTGCCGCCGGTTTGATCGAACACGCTTCTCAAGCGAAACTGAAAGTTCGCATTCCGGCGGCCGAGCTGGCGCGCCGCCGGATGAACGCATGAGATTCTGCGGATTCGCCAGCCGCGCTCTCGTGCGGTCTCAGTCCAGTTCTCTCCCAGATCCAGCTTCGCGAATCGTCTCCTCGCCCGCATCGCCACCAGACGGTTGACCGGGTAGCGCCACGATTCCGGATAGGTCAACGGCACTGCAAACGGAGGTTTGATGTACTGCAGGGGCCGCCCGTCCGGTTCCACGATGTACGCTTCGGCGCCGCGCGAAAGCTCGATCAACTCGACCAGGATGTCGGAGGCCTCGAATCTGGCCCGCGGAAATCTCTGGAATACCCGGTCCGCCCACTCCCACGAGGTCAGTCCGTGCGACACCGCGCGATCCTGGACTTCGACTTCGGAATCTGCGGAATAGAACTGCTCCATCCACTTCATCGCGGCTGCGTCGACGTCCTGAAACCGCTGCCGGAATGTCGTGCGGCACGTCCCGTTCGAGGTGCGAAGCGAAAAACTGATGTCCTCGAACGCGCGGATCTGTTCTTCACTCGGGTTTTCGCCCACGTCCAGCAAACTGTAGGCTGCGTGGGCTCCCGAATAGCGGCGGCGTTGCCCGGCGCGCAGATATTGCTCGTGAGTGCAGAAACCGAACTTGACCATGCTCAGCCAATCTGCCCAATTCTAACATTCCGGCGAATGCCTGAAAGGCCGCCCTAGAGATCCCTCGCGCTCTCTGTTTCGTCATTCGGCGCCGGCGGCCGGTCGCAATGGCGTCGAAACTTGGGGCAGCGATTCCCGCCCGAAGCGCCACCTCGCGGTCGATTCGACTCC
Source organism: Bryobacteraceae bacterium (assembly GCA_049686695.1). Classification (GTDB taxonomy): domain Bacteria; phylum Acidobacteriota; class Terriglobia; order Bryobacterales; family Bryobacteraceae; genus Bog-375. Next base: position 18,233 of record JBAVIH010000136.1, read on the forward strand.
GCACTGCCTTGTGTCGTCAATCGAGCAGAGCGCTCTGTGAGCGGGCCAGCACCTCACCGCTTCGCGACAGGTAGCTCATGCGGTATAAGTGGCTTCCTTGGCGGTCGTCGACCGTCACTTGGCACGGCGAATCCGAACATGCGTAGCTTGTCTGGGCGCCGGACGGCGCCGTTACCACGATCTGCACGCTGGCCGCCGAAGGCACGCTGCCAACATCGAATCCTACGAAAACCGCGCGCGGCTGCGCCGCCTGCACCCCGCCGAGCCGCTGCGCGGGCCATCGCCAGGATGCGCCCATGCCGAAGAAGAAGCCATACCACTTTCCCGCGCCAATCCCAAAACTCCTGCCCGCGTTCAGGTTCCCGGCTCCGCTGTCGCACGTGTTTCCATCCGTTGCCACATGCACCCCTCCAGTCGTGAACGATGGGTTACCCATGCAATTTCCATACATCAAATCTCCCCATGCAATCGCTGATGGACTCCCGCCTTGCGACAGATAATAATCGCTCAATGACATGGAATTCTCTATCGTGTTGACACGCTCCGCGGTGTAACTGTAATTGGCGCCGGGAAGACCGGTAGGGGGGTATCCCGAATAGCAAACCGTATTACCCATCGAGGCCAGCGTAATTGGATCGCAGGCTGGCTGAATGGCATAATAATTTGCGCCCGCCCCCGGATCGTACACATTGTGTTCGTATATTCCGGCTTTGTATCGCAAGGATTCAAAAGTAGCCGCCAAGGATCCGCTCGATGCGTTCTGGGCCTGCCAGAGGGCGTATTGACGAATACCTAGCATGTAGGGAAGGATATTAAAGCCGGTGACATTCGACGTGTAAGCGTAATTGACTCCGGTAGATCCCGTCCAGGGACGATTCAGCGTGACCGAAGAGCCGGAGTTATAGATACACGACCAAGCATACTGACTCATCGGGTCGGCCTCGAATGACATGAATGACGTCGCGCCATCGATGTATCCACCTAGCGCGCTGCCATTGTCGAACATGACGCTTGCAATATTACTGGTGGTACCCGGCCACGTTGCGCCAAAGCTGATCGTAAACTGCGTTGAACTACTTGGTGTGGCGTATACCCAAAGAGTAGGAACCGAATTGCCGTTACGGCCCACAAGACCCGGACCGGTGATGGCCACCCTGTTCCATCCTGTCGTCGGAAACCCGGATCCGGTCACAACGGCAGATCCGCTCGTTACCGTGACGTTGGACGCCTGGCCGATTCCAAAGCAGAAGTTGTTTACAAGGCCCGCCCCCGTGCCGGTCGCCGATCCGGTGGTAAGCGTCACTGCATTCGCTGCCTGAGTTCCGGGCATACCACCGGTAAAGCGCCACGAATTGTCGGTGTTTCCAAATTGATTAGCGCAGGCCGATTCATTTGCCGCATACTGCACCAACTCATTCTGCCAGTATCGGCGCCAGCTGATTCCTCCAGGCGCATATGAAGATGTCAAGTCGGGATCGAACTCCGCCGCCAAAGCCAGAAAGGCGCCCTGGTATCCCTTCTCGCGGGAATCGTCATTGTTGCAGTCGTTGTTTGCCGAAGCTACACCGGGGTAGCTTGTCACCGCTCCAAGCGCAAACGAACGGATGTCTTTCCACTGCGTTCCATGACCGGTATCGGAGAGCATTGCATTCGCCACGCCGCCGATAACCGGGCCCCCATAATATAACAGGGAACCGCCGCCGCCGTTGGCTTTCTGTGGTTGTCTGATCCAAATGTCGCCGATCATCATTGATGAATCGTGGAACTGCTTGAGCCCCGAACGAAGCCAGCCGGCGAGGTTCGCGAGGTCCTCGGAATAGAAGTCTAGCCCTCCGGTGCTGGATTGGTTGTACCACCAGTTGCCAATCTGATAAGTATACGGCTGTGCCGTGGAGACCGGGTTCGAGGAACCGGGGTCCCAAACTGGCAGGAAGTAAGCCAGGGTGTCGGATTCGCAGCCATAGGACGTGTTCCAATATTTCATAAAGGGTACCGCCGGATCTAATCCTTGCGCTACCGTATAGCCCACATCGATGAAAAGGTTCGGTTGAACGATAGAATAGGTGAGTCCACTCGCTGTATCCGCATCGGCGGGAAACGAACGCGTTAGGACCAGATGTGTGGCGTCCGTCAAACTGGAGATGGGAGAAATGAATTTGAAGTTGCTGCTGGAGTGGGTCGCCGACACGATAAGATAGTAACCGCCAGCCACGGTCGCCGCAGTCCATCCGCCGCCAGTCAGAGTTACAACCGTTGATCCTGCCGTCAATGCCACGGTTCCCGTGGAATATGTGAGAACTCCGAATGGGCCGGGAGCGCCGGCAGGGCACAGAGTAGATGTGAAGGCAGTGCCGGTTCCAATGATCGGATCGTTACCTACAACGGCCCCCGTGTTCCAGTTCTGTGCCGCTAGACGCGTTCCATTCGATGGATCGGCGTAACCGCGTCCGTCGTAACAGAAGGTCAGCGTGGCCGGTGAGGTTCCCGATACGGAGCAGACTCGAATCTCCTCGAACTGAGGGTTGCCGCGATTGCTTGCGGCGCTCGAGATGTAAATCCTCGCCGGCAGCGCCGCTAATTGGAGGGGCGCGGCATTGCTAATGGTGCAGGAAGTGGCGGTGATGGAACAGGGAGCGGTCAACAAAGCCGGAGTGCCGCCGAAATAAGTTGGAGCCATCCCGGTGCCGAGCCAGGTGTAGCTCACATTTCCCGCCTGCATCACCTCCCAGGTCGCATAAGGCCACGTCGGGGAAAGCCCGGCTGAAATGTATTCCGATTCCCTTTCGATGCTACCCGCCAGATGCCAGTAGTCCCCGATCCCCCACGGGTTCTGCCCGAAGGCGATCATAGGACCGAGGATTGCGTCTGCTGCTGGGTTCGCATTCACCACCACGCCGTTTGAATCTGTAGCGACGGCGCCGATATGTGTCACTGACGTCGCTGAATTGCCAATCTGGTCCGTCACGGTCAATTGAATAGCATAGTCTCCAAAGACTAGCCCCATAAGGGTTGGAGTTTGTGACGTTTGACTGCTCCAGACTGGGGCAACCTGCCCCGGCTGCAGCAGAACCTGCCAAAAACAGGAGATGCCTGGGTCGTCCGACTGCGAATAGCTGCTGGCGCACGAAAGGCCGCCTGGTTGACCCGCGCGCCAACTGGCCTGATACCCCGGTATCGGTGCCGGCCATGACGGGCTTGTGTTGGTATTCGCTGCTAAGGCGACCACAAGAGACTGTCCCAGCGTGCTGACGAAACTCTTGGCGCCGCCGGCACTCCAGTTCGTCATCAATGAAACCGTATATCCGCCGGGACCCGAATCGTTTAAGTTGCCGTCAAACTTCCATTCGAAGACACGAGTCGAGTCGACCGAGTCTGCCGTGATAGGGGGTCTTGAAGCAGAGGGCACCGTGGAGGAATACACCCGGAGATAGTTGACTACGTTACCATCCATGTTCCACTGGTCTCCGATCGTAACGCCATTCGTATGCGTGTTAGTTTCTGCGGTGTAAGGCGATGTTACACTGGCCAACTGGTTTCCGTTTACGTCCCATCCCTGGCAGGTGTCGGTCCCGCCGCCGCCGGTCCCCGGGATGTGCTGAAAGCGAAAGGTGACAAAGCCAGAAACGAATCCCGCCGAGGATGGAGCGGATATGCCACAGGGGGCCCCCGCATCGGCATTAGGGTAAATACCCAGAGAAACAATGCCCGAGCCTGACGGGCAGGACACGAAGACACCCAGACTTGCGATGTTTGCCGTGAGGGCGTGCCAATTGCAGGTTAAGTTCTGCAATGACATTTCAATCCGATAGGGACTGCCGAACGGAAGAGCCGGGATGCTGTTGTTATATAGGGTTTCGTTGGCACGAACGACAAAGCCTTGCCCAGCGTAGCAGAGCGATGCTGTGAGAAATAATAGAAGCGGTTTCATTTTGGTGACGCTCGCATGGTCCTTCGTTTTCGGATTGTTGAGAATCGTGCCGTCCCGCATGCTGGAATCGATCACCGGCGAAACGCGCTTGTATTCCTTCGCCGCGATCTTTGGCGCCGGCGTTAGTTCGTTCATTGTGTCTCCCCCTACTGGTGCTTGAATGCTGCAATCGTGGCAATCCAATAACCGGACATGCCCGTCGCGAACGGTGCGGTGATCGCTCCAGCCGTGTTCTGTAGAGCGTATTCCGCAATCCCTCCCGTCCCGCTGGTAGGATCGCCGCTCACGAAGCCGGCGCCCGCACTCAGGCTGCCATTCATGTCCTGCGTGCCGTACGCAATGATAAGCTCACCACTCGCGCCAGGCGTGACGCTCCCGCTGACGATCGCGGACGAATCGCCGTTTCCGGTCAGGTTGTCGACATCCAGTGGCGAAGTTTGAAGCACTCCCGAAAACTCCTCCCCGGAGATGGACGGGTAGGGGTTTGTCGTCTGCGTGAATGCCGCCCTGATAACGGTTTCGCCGCCGCCCGCCGATGCGACATAGGCGCAGTTGCTCTGATAGTTAGCGCCGGAAGTTGTGCCGACGTTATTGATATACTTCACAAACGTTCCGTTGTCGCCGCTCCAGGTCACCGTCTGCGAACCAACTGTGGACACACACACATGGATGAAATTGCCCGCCGTAACCGCAGTGGAGAAGGTGCAGGAAATGCTCGGGATGGTTCCTGCCGCGGTTATGTTGTTCGAGCAGGACTGAACGTGAGCAATGCCGTTGCTGGAACTGGAACCTGCTACTAGCTGAAGTCTGGCCGTAGGCGTGTAGTATAGCCACTGAACGTTGTCGGTTGTGTCGTTGATGATCAGTCCCGCCCATTTTGCGGCCCCATTCCAGTTCCCGGATGAGTTCGGATCTCCGGCGTTCGCACTGACGCCGTTGATGACCGTTCTGGTCCCCGAATCGGAGATGGTAGCGTTGGTCTGTCGGATTTGCGTGTCCGCCGCGCCGGACATGACGCAAATGTCGGTCGCTTCGTTCAGGAACGTGTTGTCCGCAATGATATTTCCATTGGCGCCCGATAAAACACGGATGCCACAGGCTCCGGGCTGCGCGGTCGTTCGGGTTATCGAGTTGCCGGAGATCGTATTCTGACTTCCCGCGATCGCGAATTCATCCGCGGGCGCCGGGTTGTTCGCGCTGCAACCCTGGCCGAAAGTCTCGCAGATTCCCGCATCGCTCGATACGTTGTTTTGGATTAGGGAATTGCTGACGGACCAAAATAAGTCGGAAGGGTTCGACGTGCAGGATGCGCTTCTGCAATTGCGAACCAGGTGGTTATCGTGGAACTGGATAAACTCCAGGTTGCCGGTGTCCGTGATCGACACGTTGTAGTTGTTGTCCCCTATGATGTTGTTGTCGATGGTCGAAAACCAGAACCCGTTGCCATTCAGCAACAACGGGTAACCGTCGTGAATCATCTCGTTCCCCGTAATCCGCAGCCCATCGCCGCTGACTGCGTAGATTCCGTCTCCACAATTCCCGAGACGCAGGTTTTCGAGGCGCGTTGACCCGTTCGGCCCGTTCAAGGCGATGCAAGCGGCATTACTTGCCGGCGTGACTCCGTAGCCCCACATATAGAGATCCTGTATGTGGATGCCGCCTGGTCTCCCGCTGACACCGCCGGAATAGTCAACCTCCAACATGTTTCCGCTGGGTTGAGTGGACCGAATCTTCGTCGCCCAGATACCCACTGCTTCGTCGTTCGGCTGTGATTGCGTGCCACTCACGATCCCCTTGAGTGAGATCCCGCTGTCGGAAGCGGTGAGCACGATAGAGGTCGCTATGTCGTGCCGTCCGGGAGCGAGGCTGACCAACCCGCCGCGCACCGCAGCCAGAGAGTTGATAGATGTCTGGATTCCGGCCGTGCTGTCGCTTGGATTGATCCACGGCGACGTCTCTGTGCCCGAACCGCTGTCCGATAAGTATGGCAAGGAAACATAAGGAGTAGATGTGCCACCCGCTACTTGCTGCGTCCAGGTATTCGGCGACGAGCACTCGTATATCTGTTGCCCCGCCGTCGCTCCGGTAACAAACCCCAGTTCACCCGCCGCGCACGTGGCCGGCAGCGCGCCGGCCGTCGCCACCACGATTGCCGGCCTCGTGTGGGCCGCGCCCGAGAAGTCTTGCGTACCGGCCGTGAACGTATTGCTCGAGTTGGTTGCGGCCGCGTTGGTGATCTGCGCCGCGACGTAGTCTCCCGCAGCAGCCGCCACTGTCCCCGTCCTTCCAAACACGCTCTGCACCAGTCCCGATCCCGTTCCAAGTAAGCGGAAACCGACCCCATCATACCAGACCTCGCGCATGCTGCCGGCCACGATGTCCGTCGCCGATGGATCGGTCACACCGTCCGCCTCCTTGACCCTCGTCGCTCCTAAGGAATCCACGTTTAGTGTGGTGGCGCCCCCCGCTCCGTTCACGTCGGGTATCCAATGCAGCACCATACCCGTCGCGTAGGCCGTCGCCGTTGGTGTCATCGAGCATTCATAAGTGGTCGCCGAGCCGCTGTCGGCACTACACAGCAGGTCGTAACCAGTCTGTTCGGCCGGTAGTGTTGCGACGATTGCGGTATCCAGGGCCGACTGGATGTTGATTTCCGTGCCGGTGTCGGTAATCACCGATATCAGGCCCGCGCCCGTCAGAAAGTTGGTCGTTGGACGCGATCCAACCGTCACCCCATTGCTGTCAATTGTCTGGCTTCCGCCTTCCGAGACCCACGTGTTGGCTGTCGGGCAGCCGTACAGGTTCGCGCCGGCGGACGCATCGGTGGCGAAGTAGGTCTGGCCCACGGTGCAGGTTGCGGGCATGCTGGCGAGCGTTCCCTGCATCATGGCGCCCGCTCCCGGCTGCCCTCCCTGCGCTGACCACGTGTTCACGGCCGTGCAGCCGTACAGGTTGGCTCCCGTCGGCGCACTGGTCATGAAAAAGATCTGCCCAACCGCGCACGTGCTTGGCAGGCTGGTCCCGGCCTTAATCGGTACGTTCTTTGCTTGCGTGCTCAGGTCTATCTGCGTTTGGCCCGCTGCGATCCAAACCACCAGGACCATCCAAAGCATTCTCGGCATCTGTTCTCCTCGCCCTGGCATGACCGCGCTCGCCTTCCTGGCAGCCAATCTGCCGCGGCCGGTTGAGTTGTGCGGTGGACGGTGACTGCCCGAAGCCAGGGACTGGTCGGGGCGCGGGAAACACGCCCCTCTCACCCACATTATTCATCTCGACAGGTGCCGGCGGCCCGATGAGCCCCCCACACTCTCTCAGGCAACCAACCTGTTTTCTGAGGATTACGGAATTTGCGTCAGCCTGTGACTGAGTCCGCGCTCCTCGCCGCACGGCTGCTTTCATCGGGTCTAATGACGGGTCTGACTCAACTCCTGAACGAATGAGACAAACGGCTCCAATGGATGTGGTTCGGGTATAATCGCAAGGGGCCGGGAAACCAAAACGGTAATTCTGGCAGAGGCTGATCCAGTTGAGCACATCGAACGCATCACACCAGACGCGCGCATGCCGCACCGCGCGCGTGAATTATCTCTTGGGCGCGACCGCGCTGATCCTCTGCGCGCTTTCAAGCGTGGCCTGGGCTCAGACCGCACCGTATGCGCCGCCGCAGTCGCCGCGCGCCAAGCTGAATTTCGACCTGAATTGGAAGTTCATTCGCGATGACGTGCCCGGCGCGGAAGCGCCCGGCTTCGACGATTCAGCCTGGACTACGGTTAGCACGCCGCACACTTTCAACGACGTAGATTCATTCCGTCAGATCATCTCCCATAGCGGCGGCGATCGCGGCACTTACAAAGGGCTGGCCTGGTATCGCAAACATTTCAGGCTTCCCGCCAAACTTGCCGGCGATAGAATCTTTCTCGAATTCGAGGGGATGCGGCAAGCCGGCGACATTTTCCTGAATGGCAAACCGGTTGGACTCTATGAGAACGGCGTGACCGCCTACGGCTTGGACATCTCCGGCGCGGTTTACTTCGGGAACCAGGAGAACGTCCTGGCTGTGAAACTGGATAACCGCACGACTTATGCGGAGCGTTCCAGTAATACCCCGTTTGAATGGAATGCCAACGACTTCAATCCCGACCACGGCGGCATTAACCGGCATGTCTGGCTGTACGTCACCGGAAAGATATATCAGACGCTGCCCCTTTATTACGGTTTGGAAAGCACCGGCGTTTATGTTCATGCGGCGAACTTCAACATCGCCGGGAA
>JBAVIH010000137.1:0-5694 GCA_049686695.1 Bryobacteraceae bacterium
AGCATGCCCCACCAATACCGTGGGTGGGGCATGCTTTAGCTTGCCCGGATACTCAATTACCCGTGATGTTCTCTTGAATCGAATTATGGTTTACCCGATAGTCAAATTCGGCGATCCCGTGCTCGAACGCGAAGCGGAAACCGTGACCGAGTTCGATACGCCGGATCTCCATCAATTCCTGGCGGACATGTTCGAGTCGATGTACGCCGCCAAGGGCGTGGGCCTGGCCGCGCCGCAGATCGGCTTTCCCCGCAAGATCTCCGTCATCGATGTCTCGAACGGTGAACGGCCTGCGGACAAGCTGGTCCTCATCAACCCCACCATCGTCAAAGTGGAAGGCAAGCAGGTGGGCGAAGAAGGCTGCCTCAGCGTTCCCGGTTTCCGCGAGCAGGTCCGCCGCGCCAAGCGCGTCACCATCCGCGCCCAGAATGCCAAGGGCGAGCCGTTCGAAATGACCGGCGAGGACCTCCTCGCGCGCGCCTTCCAGCACGAGACCGATCACCTCTACGGCCGGCTTTACATCACCCACATCAGCGCGCTCAAGCGCGATCTTCTCAAGCGCAAGATCCGCAAGATGCAGCGCGCCGGCGAGTGGGACTGAGCCGCCGCCATGCGTCTGGCCTTCCTCGGCACCCCCGCCTTCGCCGTGCCCACGCTCGAACGGCTGGTCGAGCGCGGCCACCAGGTGCTCGCCGCCGTCACGCAACCCGACCGCCCCAAAGGACGCGGCCAGGCGCTGGCCCAGTCGCCGGTGAAAGACGCCGCCCTGCGTTTCGGCGTGCCCGTCTATCAGCCGGAACGCGTCAAGCGCGCGGAAGCCGTCGACTACCTGCGCGCGCTCGCGCCGGAAGCCATGGTGGTTGTGGGCTACGGCCAGATCATTCCGCAATCCATCATCGATATCCCCCCGCTGGGCATCCTCAACGTGCACGCTTCGCTATTGCCGAAATACCGCGGCGCCGGCCCCATTCAATGGGCCATTGTCAATGGCGAAACCACCACCGGCGTCACCATCATGCGAATCGATGCCGGCCTGGATACCGGCCCGATGCTGCTCCAAGCCGAAACCGCCATCGGCGCCGGCGAGACCGCGGCTGACCTGGGCCGCCGCTTGTCCGTGATGGGCGCGGACCTGCTGGTCGAAGCGCTCGCCGCGCTCGCCGCCGGCAGTATCTTTCCCCAGCCCCAGGACAACGCGCAGGCCACTTACGCGCCCATGCTGAAAAAGGAAGACGGCCGCATCGATTGGACCCGCTCCGCCGTCCGGATTCACAACCAGGTGCGCGGCATGCAGCCCTGGCCCGGCGCTTACTCGACCTTTCGCGGCGCAGCCCTGCACGTGTGGCGCGCGCGCCCGGTCGAAGCCGCTGCCGGTCATCCGCCAGGCGCTCTGGCGAGCATCAAGCCCCTGCTGGTTGCCTGCGGCGCGGGCGCGCTCGAACTCGTCGAAGTGCAGATGGAAGGCCGTAAGCGAATGCCCGCCGCGGATTTCGCCAACGGTCACCGATTAGTCGAAAATGAAATGTTAGGAGAGGTGCCAGTTTGAACCTGCCGTTGGGATACGCTTATTCGGCCGTGTATGCCGGAATCCGGCAAGCCGAGCGTGACGATCTGGCGCTGATCGTCACCGGCCTCGATGCCAGCGCCGCCGCCGTGTTCACGCGCAACCGCGTGCAGGCGGCGCCGGTCCGGCTCTGCCGCCGCCATCTGGCGTTGTCGAAAGGCCGCGTCGGCGCCATCCTCATGAACGCCGGCAACGCCAACTGCGCCACCCGCACCGGCGACGCCGTGGCGCTGGCCACCGCCCGCGCCACCGCCAAAATCCTCAAGCTGCCGGTGGCGCAAGTGCTCACCGCATCCACCGGCGTGATTGGCGTGGAAATGGACGGCGCCAAAATCACCGCTGCCCTGCCGCGCCTGGTCGACGGCCTCTCGCCCGCCCGATTCGAAGACGCCGCCCGCGCCATCATGACCACCGACCTCGTCTGCAAGACCGCTTTCGCCGAAGCCCACCTGCGGCGCGGCGCCGTGCGCGTGGCCGGCATGACCAAAGGCTCCGGCATGATTCATCCCAACATGGCCACCACGCTCGGTTTCGTGATGACCGACGCCGAGCTTCCCGCCGCCGCCTTGCGCGCCATCCTCAAGCGCGCCGCCGATTCGAGCTACCACCGCCTGTCGGTGGATGGCGACACATCCACCAACGACACGCTCGTGCTGTTGGCCAACGGCGCTTCGGGCGTCCGCCCCGAGGCCAAGGAACTTGCCCGCGTGGAAGAGAAAATCACCGGCGTCATGCAGCACCTCGCGCAAGCCATCGCGCGCGATGGCGAAGGCGCCGAAAAGTTCGTCACCATCGACGTCGCCGGCGCGTCCAGCGACGATGCCGCCGCCCGCCTGGCCCGCGCCATCGCCAATTCGCCGCTGGTCAAAACCGCCATCGCCGGCTCCGATCCCAACTGGGGGCGTGTCCTTTCCGCCGCCGGCAACGCCGGCGTGCCCTTCGATCCCGGCAAAGTCGATATCTGGATGCAAGGCGTCGCCGTTTGCCGCGGCGGCCTGGCCGCGCCATTCTCCGAAGCCGAGCTGAAACAGAAGCTGGATGCGCCGGAATGTCACATCCGCTTTTCGCTGCGCGGCAAGGCCAAAGGCGAGGCCCGCTTCTGGACCTGCGACCTCACCCACGGCTACATCCACATCAATGCCAGTTACAGGACGTGACATGCTGAATACGCCGCGCGCGCTTTTGCTGATCGCATTGGCATGGCCGGCCGCCGCGCAGAACGCGCCCGCCGGTCGCGAACAAGCCGTGCGCGACCTGGTTTCGAACGCCGCGCAGGCGCTCGCCGAACGGCGCGCCGCCGGCTTCCTCGAAGCCTTCGACAAGCCGCTGGCCGATCGACTGCGCAAGCCGGTGGAAGCCCTGGTCCACGCGTACGACATTCAGCCGGCGCTGGAGTTCTTGTCCGCCACAGCCGGCGATCGCGGCGTCGCGCTCGGCATCGATTGGAAACTGGATCTGGCGGCGCGCGAAGGCCTGCGCAGCATCACCCATCGCCAGCGGCGAATCGCATGCCGCGTGGAATCGCGCGACGGCGCGCTGCGCATCGCCGCCTTCGGCGACAATCTCGATGGCACTCCAGGCGCGCCCGGCTTTTTCTCGCCGCCCGATGTTGACGGCGCATGGGACCTGCTGCAAACCGCCGCCCGCGCGCTCAGCCGCCCGGGCGCTGGCTTCCTGGCCTCGTTCGATTCCAAGCTCCCCGGTTACGAGGCGCTGCGCAACGGCGTGGAGGCGCTCACCGCCCAGGGCGAAGTCGACTCGACCATCGGTCTGACCACCGACGAAGGCACCGACACCGCCCGCACGCTCGAAGTCGATTGGACCCTGGAAGTAGTCGATGTCGATACCGGCGCGCGCATCCTGCGGCGCGAATCGGATCTCACCTGTAAAGTCGAGCGCAGAGGCAAGCGCTGGCTGATCGTCTCGATTACGCCGCTGGAGTTCTTTACGAAGTAGGGGCGCAAGACAAAGAAACTGGCGCTATGGTAGCCCGGAACAGCCAAAAGGGAAATTCCCTGCTACGGAACTCCCCGACACGGTGTCCCGATTCGGTTCCCGTCGGATTCCGTATGCCACACATATCGTTGCCTTTAGCAAACAGGGGGCGCTTACCATTTGCAGTCTTGTCCGAGGCTGGCCGAAGTTGGCAAGCTGGAGGATCGGGAGGACAGCGCTTGCCCACGATGAAAGAAAACCTGGTAATTGCCAGGCAACGACTCCAATTCGGCGTCCATGCGCTGGTCTCCGGCCTTGGGTACGGGCTGGTCAGTTACCACGGGCCGGTGCGGAAGGCGTGGTTCCAGGAAATTCGCCGGCTTCGCCGCCAGCGCCGCATGCTCCTCACGCCGGTCGAGGCGTACCAGATTTTCACGCTGGTGCAGAACCTGAAGAAGCTCCCGGGCGAACTTGCCGAGGTCGGCGTCTATCGGGGAGCTTCCGCCAGGCTGATCCATGAGGCCAGCGACGGACGCCCGCTTCACCTGTTCGACACCTTCGAGGGACTGCCGCTGCCGAGCGGTCGCGATGCCACGCCCACCGGCGCCGGGTGCGGATCTGTCGGAGAAGGTTGGGTGCGCGCCGACTACGAGAAGGTGATGCCTTATCTGGCCGGGCTTGACAACATCCGGGTTTACAAAGGCATTTTCCCGGGAACCTCCGGTCCGGTGGCCGACCGGCAGTTCTCCTTCGTCCACCTGGATATGGACCTGTACGAAGGAACCCTTGGGGCGCTCGAATTCTTTTACCCGCGCATGATCCGCGGCGGTGTCATCCTCTCGCACGATTACGTAATCCTCCCTGGAGTAACCAGGGCGTTCCAGGAATATTTCGCGAATCAGGCAACGCCGATCATCGAGCTTCCCGGGGCGCAGTGCCTGGTAGTGAAGATCTGACGATCCTGCCGATCCGGCAACCGAGGGCCTGCTCGATCTGCGTCTGCGGGACGGGCCCCTGAACGGCGCGGTCTTTTCCGGGACGGCGCCCGCCTGCTCTACCGCCCTTCGCGGATCGCGGCCATCACCGCGCCGACGCGTTCCGCGGAGCCGGTGAACACCCCTAGCGGCATCTCGCGGTAGCTCAGCATGCGGCGGTAAATGACGTCTTCGAGTAGCGAATTGATGCCCCAGCCGCCCAGGTATTGCAGGCGAAGGTCGCGGTCCCGGTTCAGCTCCGCGCCGGCGGTCCAGCGGCCGAGATCCGATTTCCGGCCGGCGTAAGTGCCGAATAAGTCGTTCGCGGAATACACGCCCACCCCGCCGAGCGATTCGACCACCGGCCGGTAATCGCCGCGTTGCAGGCGCGCGTCCACCTCATCCAGATCGATCGAGAGCGGGCCGGCCTGGCCCAGGAACACCATGTCGTAGCCGCGCCCATCCACCGTATTGGCCCACACCGTCCCGTACGGGAACGAGGCGAAGAAAGTCGCCAGTTCGCTGCGCACCGTCCGCTCGTCGCTCTCGTAGAGCGGCACGTAGAGAGAGAAAAAACCGCCGGGATTGAGCCGCTGCTTGATGGCATCGAAGTACTCTTTGGTGTAGAGCGCGGCGGTGCCTTTGACGAACACGTCCAGCGGATCCGAGGCGACGATGTCGAACTTCTCGCGGCTGGTCAGCACGTAGTGGCGGGCATCGTCGAAAATAATCCGCGTTCGCGGGTCGTGCAGCACGTCGTAATCCTGCTTGGCGAAATAACGCGTGGAAGTGGGCGGAATCACCGGCTCGATCTCGCAGACGGTGATCTTTTCGATGCTCGGATAGCGGGTGAACGTGCCGGCCGATACGCCGGCGCCGAAGCCGATTCCCAAAACGGTGCGCGGGCGGGCGTGCAGCAGGGCGGGCAGGTGGCCGACCATGCGCTGCAGTTTCATGTCATAGGGCTCGGTGGTGGCCTCGACGTGGCCGTTGACGTCGACCTCGATGTTGCCATCGCTCCAGCGCGTGATGGCGACCGACGAATTGATGCCCTCGGCCGTGTAGAGCAGGGTGGAGGATTTCAGATTCACCGCCGTGCGGCGTCCATAAGCGACCACCTTTCCAGGCAGCGGATCGATGGTTGCCGCCAGCCAGAGCGCCGCCACCAGCGACACTCCCAGCGCGGCGGCGAGCGGGAGGGAACGGCTGCGGCGCAGGCAC
>JBAVIH010000138.1:0-8889 GCA_049686695.1 Bryobacteraceae bacterium
GCTCGGCGGCGGCCTGGGGCTTCAACTGCTCGCGCGGCCTTTCGAATTCGTCCTGCTCGCGATCGCGGCCGCCGTGTTTCTGCTTCCCGGCTGGCGCCGCTTTCTCGAAGCCCTGCCCATTATCGCCGTCACTCTGCTGCCCGCGGTTTCGCTCACTCTGGCGCAGAACAAAGCCGTCACCGGAAGCTGGACCACGCTGCCGTATGCGCTCAGCCGGTACCAGTATGGCGTGCCGGCGGCCTTCACTTTCCAGCCGAACCCGGTGCCACATGTCGCGCTGACGCCGGAACAGGAACTGGATTACCGCGCCCAGTCGGCCGTTCACGGCGAGGGCCCCGATACCCCGGCGCGCTACATCGCGCGGCTGGGAGAGCGGCTCCATTTTTGCCGCTTCTTCTTTTGCCCGCCGTTGATGGTGGCGCTGCCGGTTTTTCTAGCGGCGGTTGTGTGGCGGCGCGGGCGGCTGCTGTGGGCTGCCGGGGCCATCCTGCTGTTCGCGCTGGCGGACAATCTCTATCCGTACTTTTACCCGCACTATATCGCCGCGCTGACGTGCGTGTTCGTGCTGGCGGGCGTGACCGCGCTCGAATTTCTCAGCCGTTGGCCGGCCGGGTGCGCGGCGGCGCGGCTGATTGTGTTTCTCGCGGTGGCGCATTTCCTGTTCTGGTACGCGATGCTGTGCGGGAATCAAACCATGCTGCAGACCGCCGGCCGTTTCGACACAGCCGACTTCATCGATTACGGCGACCCCGAGGGCCGCATCGGCATCAGCGACCAACTGGCGTCGCTGGCCGGCAAGCACCTGGTATTCGTGCGCTACGGCCCCCAGCACATGTTTCACGAGTGGATCCACAACGCGGCCGATATCGACGGGGCGGACGTGGTCTGGGCCGCCGACCTGGGCTACGCCGAGAATCAAAAGCTGATCGAGTATTACCCGACGCGGCGCGTCTGGCTGGCGAAACCCGACGCCCGCCCGCCGCAGATTGCGCCGTACCCGTAGACGGCATCGAAGAGGATCCTCCGTCCGCTTACCAGCCGGCGCGGTGGGCGATGTAAGTCTTGATGGCGAGACCGGCCATCAAAATCCAAATCGCGTTGCGCAACAGGCCGCCATCGAGCGTGAAGCCGGCCAGGACGGCGAGCGCGGCGTAGGTGGCCATGGCGGAAGCGAGTCGCTTATTCATCGGCGTGGCATGTTATAGGCGAAGTTGAGCTGGACCACAATGCGCTCGCCCTTGAATTCCGTCGGCAACGGGGGGAACGGATTGGATGCGCTGATGCCGGCCACGGCGGCTTCATCGAGCGGCCGCGAGCCGGATTGCTCCGCATACACCAGTTTGAGAACGCTGCCGGCGCGGCCGACGGCGAACTGAATCGAGACGTGTCCGCGCAGCCCCATCTTGACGCTTTCCGGCATCACGGCCTGCCAGTTGCGGCGCACGGCGGCCAGCACCTGCATCAGGTAAGGCCGGAAATCGACGCCCATCGGATCGCTCTTCAATTCGACGTTGGCGCCGGGCACTCCGGGCGCGGGCAATTGGCGCATGCCGCCGCCGTAAACGAGCGGGTCCGACGCGCCGGGATCGCCCACCGCGATCCGGCCGCCGAAGCCCCCGCCGCGGGCCACATCCTGGATGGCTTCCGCCACGGAATTGCGGGGAACAGGCACGCGTCCCGTGGCCTGGCCGGGCGGCGCCGCGGGGGGGACGTTTTCGAGCGCGAGCTTGGGTTGTTCCGCCACCTGAATTTGGGGTTGGACCTGGGCAAACTGCGGCAATTCGGGTTTGAGCGGCTGCTTGGCGGCGTCGATCTTGGGAGCTTCGGGAAGCGGCGCGGAAGCGGCCGGCTTGGCGGCGGGCGCCGCTGGCATCACCATCGGGCGTGGCTTCTCGCGTGGCGCGGCCGGAGGCGCCTGCGGCATCTCCACGCGCTGCCGCGCGGGGGAAGACAGGACCTCGAATTCCGCCGTGACTTTGCTCCGGTTGGGGGCTTTCTGGGTGAGTTCGGTGGGCGGCTCGATGAGCGGCGTGAAGGTGCGCTCGAGCGCCAGCCGCGGCCCCTCGAAACCCGGCAGCGTAAACAGCGCCACCACCAGCACCACGTGAATCGCGATGGTAAGGAGGGCCGCTTTGCGATGCCGCGCGCGGGCGCCTGGATCGCTCCAATCGGTCAGCAGGTGCAGTTCGGCGTCAATCGGCTGATTTGCTACGGTTTCCATCCCGCGGTCAGGGCGTGCGAGACCACTTGCGAGTGCTCTTCGATTTTATCAAGAATCGCCAGTGCCACACTCAATGTTCGACGCGCCGCGGCCCCGGAACATTTCGTCACCGTGCGGCTTTTCATTGCGTCCAGAAAGGCTTCCAGTTGCAGTTTCAGCGGTTCGCCCTTTTCGACCGGCGCTTGCAGAAACCCGATCTGCCGCGCGGCATCCACCGAGAAAACGGTCAGATCCTGGCGCGCGTAGTCGAGCGACAGGTACTGCCGCGGCTGGAAGAGCCGCAGTTTGCGCACCCGCTCCGTGGAAACCCGGCTGGCAGTCAGATTGGCCACGCAGCCGTTGGGGAATTGCAGCCGCACATTGGCGATATCCACTTTGGGCGAGAGAATCGAAATGCCCGCGGCGCGAATTTCGGCCGGCTCCGTCCCAGCCAGGGCGAGCACGATGTCCACGTCGTGGATCATCAGGTCGAGCACCACGTCGACGTCCAGGCTGCGCGGGCTGAACAGGTTCAAGCGGTGGATCTCGAAGAACAGCGGCAGGGTGGCGCGGCGCTCCAGCTCCAGCACGGCCGGATTGAAACGCTCCAGGTGACCCACTTGCAGAATACGGCCGTGGCGGGCGGCGGTATCGATGATGCGGTCGGCTGCGGCCAAATCCACCGCAATCGGTTTTTCGACCAGGACATCGATGCCGGCTTCGAGCAGCGCGCAGGCGACCGCCTCATGCGCGCTGGTCGGCACGGCGACGATGGCGGCCTCCACTCGCCCCGCCAGTTCGCGCGCATCGGTGAGGGCCACGCAACCGTGCGCCGCGGCGGCTTCCTCGGCGCGCGCCCGATCGATATCCACGATGCAGGCGAGTTCGGCACGCTCCGCTTCCCGTGCCACGCGGCAGTGGTTGCGGCCAAACTGCCCCGCACCCACTACCGCCAGCCTGATTTTCGACATAGTGATTTAGTTTTGGGCCACGAATGAACACAGATGAACAGATAGGAACAAGACTCAAAACTCCTATCTCACACTTACTCTTATCTGTGTTTATTTGTGTTCATCCGTGGCCATGATTCTTTCTCTAGGGCGCTTGCAGCACGCCGGCCTTCTTGAAATCGCCGGCCTTGACGTAGCTGAATGCGGCCGGGTTCACGTATTTGCGGAACGCCGCGTTCACTTCGTCCACGGTGAGCTTGTCGATTTTGGCTTCCAACGCCGCGTCGAATTTGATGGTGCGGCCGAAGCGCTCGCGGTTCAGCAGCAAACTGGCCAGCGACCCGTCTTCGGATCGCTGCATGGTCAGCTCGTCCTTCCACGCCTTTTTCTCCGCCGTCACTTCCTTCTCCGAGAAACCGTCCTTCAGCGCGAGAGCCAGTTCCTCGCGGAAGGCGGCTTCCACCTTGGGGGTGTTCTTGGGAGCGCAGATGGCATAAACCGAAACCGTGGCGCCGTCGTCCTTGCCAGTCACGCTGACGCGGGAACCGACGCCATAGCTGAGCCCCTCCGCGTCGCGAATGCGGCGCACCAGACGCGAGGAGAAGGTCTCTCCGAAAACCCGGTTGGCCATCATCGTGGCGGCGTAATCGGGATCGTCCATCGCGAGCGGGGTATTCATGCCGCCGACGAATAGGGCGTTCTCTTTATCGGGGGTTTCGATTTTGCGGTCGATGGCATCCACCTTTTTGTATGGTTCCGGCACGCGCACGAAGTGGCTGGCGCTCTTCCAATCGCCGAAGAGTTCCCCGGCCTGCTTCTCGGCCGCCGCCTCGTCGAACTGGCCCACGATGACCAACTCGGCGTTGTCGCCGCCATAAAACTGCGAGTAGAATTTCCTGACGTCGTCGAGCGTGACCTTCTTCAAGTCTTCAATCTGCTCGTCGAAGGTGCTCACGTAGCGCGTGTCGCCGCGCGGGTAGGGTTTCAGATGGCGTTGCAACTCCAACCCGCCGAGCGCGGTGGGCTCGGTCTTATTCGCCTCGAGGCCGGCCAAGCGGGTCTGCCGCGCGGGCTCGAATTCGCTTTCGGGGAAGGAGGGCTCGCGCAGAATCTCGGCGGCCAGCCGCAGCGCGCCGGGCAGGTTGGCCGCTATGGTCTCGATGCTCGCGTTGGCGCCGGTCACGCCGCCGCTCACGTTCAGTTGCGCCTTCAAGCGGTCGATCTCATCCTGGATCTGCTGGCGCGATTTGGTTTTGGTGCCGCGCATTAACAGGCCGCCCGCCATCTCGGCCGCCGTTTCCTTGCCCATCAGCGATTTTTCCTCGCCGAAGTGGATGCCCAGTTGCACGTGAACCGTGCCGCCGCGGGTCGTCTTCGGCAGCAGGATCAGCGTCATTCCGTTCGGCAGCTTGATCTTTTTCACCCGGGCCTCGATGTTGGCCGGCGTCGGATCGAATACCTCGCCCTGGGAAACCTGCTCGCCGCCCTTGTAATCCTTGAACACCGCGGCCAGGTCGGGCGCCGCGGGAATCTCGGCCCGATCCGGCGTCTTGTCGGGGATGAACTCGCCATACGTGCGGTTGGATGGCTTGAGATAGGCCTTGGCCACGCGGAGCACGTCTTCGGGGGTGACGTTCCTGATTTGGTCGCGTTCCAGGAACAGCAGGCGCCAGTCGCCCTCAGAAAGCACCTCGCTCAGCGCCAGCGCGATCTGCTGCGTATCCGTCATCGCCAGATCGATCTGTTTCAAGATCTTCGTCTTCGCGCGCTCCACTTCCTCTTTGGTAGGAGCGTCGCCGGTCAAGCCCTCGACGTTCTTCAGAAGAATCGTGCGCGCGTCGTCCAGCGATTGCTCCTGGCGCAACATGGCGAACGCCAGGATGACGCCCGGGTCGTGCATCTCCAGGTGCATCATGCCGGTGTAGGCAGCCTTCTTACTGTCGACGAGCGCCTTGTACAGGCGGCCGGACGGCGTGTCGCCCAAGACATCAGCGAGCACTTCCAGCGCCGCCGAATCCGGATGACTGCCGGCGGGGACGTGGTACATCACCGCAACAGCCTGCTGGCTTCCCACTCGGCGCAACGTCACCGAGCGCTCGCCATCCTGTGTGGGCTCGACCGTGTAGGTCGCCTGCAGCGTGCGCGTGGGCTTCGGAATCCGGCCGAGGGTGTCCGCCACCCACTGCAGCGCCGTGCTCTGGTCGAACTTGCCGGCGATCGTCAGCACCGCGTCGTCGGGCTGGTAATACTTCTGGTAGAACGCAGCCAGATTCGCGATCGGCACCTTTTCGATGTCGGAGCGGCTGCCGATGGGAAGATGCCCGTAGGCGTGCCAAATGTATGCCGTCTCGAGCAGCCGCTCGAACATGATGTTCACCGGGCTGTTCTCTCCCATCTCGAACTCGTTCCGCACCACCGTCATTTCCTTGTCGAGGATTTCCTTTTCGACGCGCGTGTTCACCATGCGGTCGGCTTCCAGTTCGAGCGCCCAACGGAGGTTTTCGTCGGTCGCGGTCACCGTTTCGAAGTAGTTCGTGCGGTCCCACGCCGTCGAGCCGTTCATTTGCGCGCCGTGGTCGGTGAGTTCCTTCTTGATGTTGGTGCGCGTCTTGGTCTCGCGGAACATCAGGTGCTCCAGCAGGTGTGCCATGCCGGTTTCGCCGTAGCCTTCCTGGCGCGAGCCCACCAGGTAGGTGACGTTCACCGTGACCTTGGGTTTGGAGGTGTCCGGAAACAGCAGCACGTGCAGGCCGTTCGGATACGCGTACTCGGTGATGCCTTCGACCGACGTGACCTTTTGCACGCCGGCCGGCAAAGTCTGGCAATAGGTGGCCGCGCCCAGCAGAAGGGCGGCGGCGATGATCGTCAACCGTGGAATATGTCGCATCAGTGCCTCGTTTCTTGTTATAGCTAACCAACGGTTGGCAGGCGAAAGCGCCTGCCCCACTTAGTTTGCAGGCCCTTCGTCAGCTAGCCGTAGTGGGACAGGCTTCAGCCTGTCAACGCCCGCTTGCGGGCGCAAGAATTCTCAACAAGCTCCCAGGCCGGATTATAGCAAGCACCGGGGGGTGCGCACTCTTCAGACCTGGATGCCGAAAATGGCGATGTCAGTTTCGTTGGCGGCTTCGATCATCTCCGCGCGGTCGAGCAGCAGGGTGCGGCCGGCCTCGACGGCGAGCAGCGTGGCGCCCGATTCGCGCATTACAGGAATCGTCGCGCGGCCCACCGTCGGCACGTCGAACAGGAGGTGTTCGCGGCGGCGCGCCACTTTGACCAGCGTCAAACGCCGGCCGTTGACCAGTCCAGCGGCGCGGCGCAGCATGGCGTCGGTGCCTTCCATGGCTTCCAGAGCCACGCAGGCGCGCTCGGAAATCGCCACCGCCTGTCCCACGTCGAAACCGGCCAGCGCGTTGGCGACGCAGCAGCCGTATTCCACGTCCGCCATTTCCTCCTTGTCCGGTTTGCGCCGCGTCATGGCGCCCGCCGTAGCCAGCAGCGGCTTGAGCAGCCAGGTGGAATCGCGCAGATGAATGCCTTCGCCTTCGAGCACCTTCACCACGCCGCCAATCAGGCCGTCGGTATTGCGCGAGGGCAACGACGCCAGCAGCTTCACCAGGCGCCAGTCGGGCACGATCGACGAAAAGATTTTGGCGTGCTTGACTTGCCCGCACATCACCACTTCGGTGATTTGTTCGCTCTTGAGGATTTCGATCAGCTTGCTCAACTGCCCGAGCGAAATCCAGTAGCAGCGCGGAGCCAGGCTGGCGACTTCCTGCGATGCCTCCTCTTCGATCGCGATCACCGTTACATCCAGCCCCAGCCGCGCTGCGCTTTCGAGCGCCAGCAGCGGAAACCGCCCGTTCCCGGCAATCAGCCCGTATCGCATTTATTTCCCGTATCGCACTTATTTGATGATGCCGCGCTCTGACGCGCGAATGAAGGCGATCAGTTCCTCGACCTCGGGTAGTGCCGGAACCTCGGCGCGTATGCGGTCGATGGCTTGCGACGTGTTCAGGCCGGCGCGCGTCAGCAGGCGGAACGCGGTTTGCAGCGCTTCGACGGTGGCCTTGTCGAAACCGCGCCGCTCCAGGCCGATCGAGTTGGCGCCGAACACGGCCGATTCCGGCTTGTGGCTGGTCAGCGAATACGGCATCACGTCCTGCTTGATCACGCTGTACGGCCCGACGAACGCGTGGCGGCCGATGCGGCAGAACTGGTGGATGCCGCTGAACGGGCTGACGTCCACCCAATCTTCGATGATGACGTGGCCGGCCACGCCCACGCTGTTGCCCAGGATCACGTGATCGCCGATGCGTACGTCGTGCGCCACGTGCGCCTGCAGCATGATCAGGTTATCGCTGCCGATGGAGGTGACCAGGCCGCCGCCCGCGGTACCGCGATGGATGGTGACGAACTCGCGGATGCGATTGCGGTGGCCGATGCGCGTTTCGGCGCGCTCGCCTTTGTACTTGAGGTCCTGCGACGCCACGCCCACCGTGCTGTAGGGGAAGAAAAGATTGTCCTCACCGATCCAGGTGGGGCCTTCCAGATAGAGGTTGGCCATCAGCCGCGTGCGGGCGCCGATCTCCACTTCCGGCCCGACCACGCAAAACGGGCCGATGTCGGCGCTTTCCGCCACGCGCGCCCGCGCGTCGACGATCGCGGTCGGATGAATCGGCATCGGCTACGCCTGGGCAGGGCCACTTTCGTCTTTGTCCGCCAGCTTGCACATCACTTCCACTTCGGCCACCACTGCGCCATCCACCGTGGCCACGCCCGCCATCTTGGCGACGGTGGCCTTGCGCTTCAACAGCTTCATTTCCATTCGCAGAACGTCGCCCGGCACCACCGGCTTGCGGAAGCGCGCGTTTTCCACCGCGACCAGCAGCACCAGCTTGCGATGCCGGTCGGGGATGGATTTCAGCACCAGCACGCCGGCGGTCTGCGCCATGGCCTCGATGATCAACACGCCCGGCATGACGGGGAAGTCCGGGAAGTGACCGGTGAAACACGGCTCGTTGTGGGTAACGTTCTTGATGCCGACCACGCGCTCCGCTTCGAGCTCGATAATGCGGTCCACCAGCAGGAACGGGTACCGGTGCGGGAGAATGTCCCGAATCTCGTTGATATCCAAAATGGCCATGGAGTGAGTATTATAACAGCCGTGGACCTAATTCTCAGGCAAGTGAAGACTTACCAGCCGATCATGCTGGACCTGATCGGGCACTTCGTCGAATGCGAATCGCCCAGCGACGATCGCGCGGCGGTGAACCGGTTCGTCGATCTGGTGGGCTCCGTGCTGGCGCCGTGGGCGCGGTTGAAGACCGTTCCCGGCGGGCGCGTCGGCCATCACCTGCTCGCCGAAATGAAGCTGCCGGGACGGAAGAAGAGCGGGCAGATCCTCGCTCTGGGCCACTCGGACACGGTCTGGCCGGTGGGCACGCTACGCAGCATGCCGTTCCGCAATCACCGCGGCCGGGTATATGGACCGGGCGTGCTGGATATGAAAGCGGGAATCGTCTTTTTCATCGCCGCCGCGCGCGCACTGCTCGAACTGGATTTGCCGGTGGCCTCGCGGGTGCTGCTGCAACTCAATTCCGACGAAGAGGTGGGCAGCGAAAGCTCGCGCGCGCTTACCGAAGAAAACGCGCGAGCGAGCCACACGGTGCTGGTGCTCGAACCCGGCACCGGACTGGAGGGCAAACTGAAAACCGCGCGCAAAGGGGTGGGCGCTTTCAC
>JBAVIH010000139.1:0-5946 GCA_049686695.1 Bryobacteraceae bacterium
GCCTTGAAACGCGCCGGCGCCGCGCGGGTGGCGCTGCTGACTGTGGCGCGCGCCGACCGCCGTTTTGCGTTTTCACCCCGGGCAACTCCATCCATTGTGGGAGGAACATCCTGAATGGCCGATCGACTGCAAAAACCGGTGCTGGTGCTCAACGCCAGCTATGAGCCGATCAATATCTGCGGGGCGCGCCGCGCCCTGGTGCTGGTCCTCAAGGGCGTCGCGTCCGCGGAAGAGGAATCGGCCAATGCGATTCATTCCGCACGCGCGGCGATGCGCCTGCCGTCGGTGATCCGCTTGCTCGAATACCGCCGCATCCCGCACCAGACCCGGGCGCTTTCGCGCAAGAATATCCTGATGCGCGACCGCTACACCTGCCAGTATTGCCATCGCACTTTGCCTTCCGCGGAACTGACCTTGGACCACGTGATCCCGCGCTCGCGGGCGGGCGAATCGGCTTGGGAAAACCTGGTGGCCTGTTGCCATTACTGCAACAACCGCAAAGGCAACCGGACCCCGGATGAGGCCGGCATGCGCCTGGCGCGCCAGCCTCGTCCTTTCAGCCTCCACACCAGCCGCCATCTCATGCGGATGCTCGGCAAGAGCGACGCACAGTGGCGGAAATACCTGTTCTATTGACCCCTTCGCCGCTCGGAGGGGCCGGGCACGCCCGTCCCGCTCCGTCCATCCGCTTTCCGCAAATTTGACAGTTGTAAATGCGCCGCAAGCCTCCCCGCCTCTTTCGGAACTCGTATACTGATTGATACAGGAGGAGGAGACCGAATGAAGAAGTTGATGATCTTGGCCGCGTTGGCAGCCGGCTCCGCGATGGCCGCGGAGTGGACGGGGTACATCATAGACGAGGCATGCTCCGGTAAGAAGGAAATGCGGGGCGACGTGAACTGCGCGAAGGTTTGCATCAAGCGCGGCTCGCCCGCCGTGCTGGTTACCGAAGATGGCACGGTCCACAAAATCGCGGATCAAGCCAAAGTCACGGAATACGCCGGCAAGAAAGTCACCATCACAGGTGAACTCGCCGACGGCGCCATCAAAGTCGATAGCGTGAAGTAGCCTCGCCATTCGAACAGTGGGGCAGGCGCTTCCGCCTGCCAACCGCTCCAGCTCTGCGCCGACAAACGCCCCTTGTCCAACTGCACCCAGCCGCCCACGTATAATCGGAGCTAAGGGTAATCTCGTGCGGAAGCGGCTGATTTACGGATCTCTCTCCATCCTGCTGGCGATCTCCGTCATCCTGGTGGTCTGGGAAGGTTCCTTCAACCCCGGCAACTTCCGCCCCGCCAATCCCAATCAGACGCTGATTTTCTGGGCCGTTTCCAGCCTCATCTTTCTCCTCATGGTGACGCTCGGCTGGATTCTGATCCGCGAGTTCGTCAAGCTCTACGTCGAGCGCCAGAGCCGCCGTGAAGGGTCGCGCATCAAAACCAAGCTGGTCGTCGGCGCGCTCGCCCTCAGCTTCGTGCCCGTCTTCTTCCTCGTTCTGTTCAGTTACTATGTGATGAATCGCAACATCGAGACCTGGTTCCAGGAGCCCGCCGGTAATGAGTTGAAAGCGTTCCAGGCCATCACCCGCCAGCTCGGCAAGGAGATGCAGGACGAGACCGACGCCCAGGCCGCGCTGCTGGCGGCCCAGCCCGAAATTCGCCAGTTGCTCGAGGGCGGCCCGCGCACACCCGGCTTCCTGGCCCGCTTCGCCGCCAGCTACGAGCTCGCCTCGGCCGCGGTTTACAGCTCCCCCGGCGAGCCGCCGCTCGATTCCTGGGGAGACTATCGGCGCAAGCCGCAAGTCGACCGCCTGGTTTCGGCATCCTACCCGATTGTGCAGGGCCAGCGGCGTTTGGGATTCGTCACCGTGACCGCCGAGGTGCCCGGAGACGTGGCCGAAAAGAAGGCCGTCGTCGGCACCTGGGCCCGCGAGTGGCAGCAGAACCACGACAACGCGCGCTCGGTGCGCCGCGTCAGCGTCATGCTGATGACCTTGATCACGCTGTTCGTCCTGTTCGTGGCCACCTGGATCGCGCTGTTCCTCTCCAAGCAGATCGGCATTCCCATCACCGCGCTGGCCGAAGCCGCCAGCCAGGTGCGTAGCGGCAACCTGTCTCACCGCGTAGATGTGCGCGCCGCCGATGAGCTGGGGTCGCTGGTGCGCGGCTTCAACCGGATGACCCAGGAGCTGGAATCCAACAGCCGCGAGCTCGACCGCCGCCGCCGCTTCATCGAGGCCATCCTCGAAAGTATCCCCACCGGCGTCATCTCGATCTCCGCCGATGGCGCCATCCGGCTCGTCAACCGCGCGCTCCACCAGATCTTTCCCGGCGCGCAAGTGGAAAAGGCCGCCCGCCTGGAAGACCTCTTCTCGCGCGAGGACACGGCCGAGATCAAGTACCTCATGAAACGCGCCCGCCGCACCGGCGCCGCCTCCCGCCAATTGGAGCTGCGCACGGAAAACCGTAACACGCACCTGGCGGTTACCGTTGCGGCGCTCGAAGACAAGCTCACTTCCGGCTTCGTGATCGTGATCGAGGACACCAGCGAGCTGCTGCGCGCCCAAAAAGCCGCCGCCTGGCACGAGGTGGCGCGCCGCGTCGCCCACGAAATCAAGAACCCGCTCACCCCCATCGCGCTGTCCGCCGAACGCATGGCCCGCCAGATCGACCGCCTGGAACTGGCCGCCGCGCCGCGCCGCATCCTCGATGAGTGCGCACAGACCATCAGCCGCTCGGTCGAATCGGTCAAGACCCTGGTCGACGAGTTCTCGCAGTTCGCCCGCTTTCCCGCCGCGCAGCTTGTCCGCTCCGACCTCAACGAGGTCACCCGCGAAGCCCTGGCCATTTTTCAAGGCCGCCTGGATTCGATCGACCTGCGCACCAGCTTCGCCCCCGACCTGCCGCCCGTCAACCTCGACCGCGAGCAGTTCCAGCGCGTGGTCGTGAACCTGGTCGATAACGCCGCCGAAGCCATGCAGGATTCGCTCGTCAGGAACCTCTACGTCGCCACCCAGCCGGGCGCCGCCGATACGGTCGAGCTGGTGGTAGCCGATTCCGGCTGCGGCGTCAGCCCCGACGAAAAGGAAAAACTCTTCCTGCCCTATTTCTCCACCAAGGGGCGCGGCACCGGCCTCGGCCTCGCCATCGTCAGCCACATCGTGGCCGAGCACGACGCGCACATACGCGTCGAGGACAACCAGCCCGCCGGCGCGCGCTTCACCATCGAGATTCCAGTGGCCGCCGATGCGGAGCCGGTCGAGAACGCCGCCCCGCAGGCGCAGCCCGCCGCCCCGGTGAAGGCATGAAGCAGCGGCGAATTCTGGTGGTGGACGACGAGCCGGAAATCCGCCGCTCGCTGGCTGGCGTCCTCGAGGATGAAGGCTATCGCGTCGATACCGCGGAAAGCGGCGAAGCCTGTATGGCCGCCCTACCCGGCGCCGGCTTCGAGCTGGTGCTGCTCGATATCTGGCTGCCCGGCATCGACGGTATGGAGGTCCTCGATCGCATCCAGGCGCTCCCGTTCGCCGAGCGGCCCGAGGTCGTCGTGATCTCCGGCCACGGCAGCATCGAAGCCGCCGTCAAGGCCACCAAGCTGGGCGCTTTCGATTTTCTCGAAAAGCCGCTCTCCATCGACAAGATCTCGCTGGTCGTCAAGAACGCCCTGGCCCACCACGCCCTCGCGCTCGAAAACAGCCAGCTCAAACAGGACTCCACCGGCCGCCATCGCATCATCGGCGAGAGCGTCCCCATGAAGGCGCTGCGCCAGCAGCTCTCCCTCATGGCCGCCACCAACGGCCGCGTCCTCATCTATGGCGAAAGCGGCACCGGCAAAGAGTTGGTCGCGCACGCCCTCCACGCCCTCAGCGCGCGCGCTGCCGAGCCCTTCGTGGAAGTCAACTGCGCCGCCATCCCCGAAGAGCTGATCGAAAGCGAGCTCTTCGGCCACACCAAGGGCAGCTTCACCAGCGCCCACGAAGACAAGATCGGCAAGTTTCAAAAAGCCGACGGCGGCACGCTGTTTCTCGATGAAGTCGGCGACATGAGCCTGCGCACGCAGGCCAAGGTGCTGCGCTCGCTCGAAGAGCAGCGCTTCGAACCCGTCGGCGGCCCCGGCAGCGTCCAGGTCGACGTCCGCGTGGTCGCCGCCACCAACAAGAACCTCGAGGAGGAAATCGAACGCGGCAATTTCCGCGAGGACCTCTTCTACCGCCTCAACGTGATTCCCTTCTCCGTGCCGCCCCTGCGCGACCGCCGCGAGGATATCCCGCTGCTGGCCGATTTCTTTCTCCGCGAGTTCACCACCGCTTACGGCCGTAAACCCAAGGAGCTGACACCCGAGGCCTACCGCGTGCTCGGCGAATATCACTGGCCCGGCAACGTGCGCGAGCTCAAGAACCTGATCGAGCGCATCGTCATTTTGAATCCGCAGGTGCGCGTTGATGCCCGCCACATCCCGCTCGCCGGAACCCGCAAGCCGCAGGACCGCCCCGTCGACCGCTTTGGCAGCCTGCAGGAAGTCCGCGAAGCCGCCGAGCGCGACTACATCCTAAGAAAGCTCGACGAAACCGCCGGCAACGTCACCAGAACCGCCGAACTACTAGGCCTGGAGCGCAGCAACCTATATCGCAAAATGAAAACGCTGGGCATCGGGCCGAAGGAGTAAGGGCGGCGTGGCTTTGCCGAAATGGGAACACGCAGCCACCGGTTTTTGCTTCACGTGATCCGCTGTTGAAAGAAAGCCTCCAGTTGCCGTGCCCCGTGTACGATGGCGATGATCTGCACTGGCGTCGTTTCCCAGCGAAAGGCGATGACGTAGGAGTAAACCGACCAGAAACGGAGCCGCGAGTCTGCCAGGTCTTCGCGGTGGTGGCCCACCTTCGGCGCCTGCCCCAAGCGTGCGAACGCATCGTAGAGCCGCGCAACTACCTGGTCCGCGCTGTCGATGCTGTCTTCGGCGATGTAGTTCCAGATTTCGATGAGGTCTGCCCGCGCTTCGGGCGTAAGGACAAACTGCGGCCAGTTCCCTTGCCGTCCGCCCGGCGCCGGGCGCTTAACTGACGGATCTCCTCAAACACCGCATCTCCATCGAGCAACTCGCCACGATCTGCCTGTTCGACGCCGCGCCCTATCCTGGCTCGGATCTCTGCGAGCGCGGCCTCGCGCGCCTGCTCGCGTTCTTCGAGCAGGCGGAGGCCTTCGCGCACCACTTCGCTCGCAGTTTGAAACAGGCCGGAGGCCACGCGTGACTGGACGAAGCGCTCCAGTTCCGGTGTGAGGGATACGTTCATGCTGGTGCGGATCGGCATACTCGATTAATGGCACACGGCGGCTTCCTGTGTCAATTTGTGTTACAGGCGTTGCAAGGCCAGGGCAGCGTTCTACGCATTTGCGCTTGGGCTGGAAAAAGGGGAACACGTAGCCACGGGTTCTCTCGCACAACGGCGTGTCACGCCGAGTGATCTGGCTACCCTGTGGCGAGTGGGCCAACCAACAGCAAACGGGCTCAATCGGGCGTTCTGACGATCGTCGACGAATTGTTCGCGAACCTGAGATAATCCGGTTAAGGTGCCGACGTCGAAGCCGCCACAAACCTCTATTCCAGGTACCGGGTTGCCGTGCTGAGGGCATTCATCGACGACAGCGGGAGCGGGGGTGATTCTGAGTGGTATGTGTTGGCTGGCTACCTGGGCACCGTTGATGGGTGGAATTCGTTTGATGACAAGTGGAAACGGGTTCTATGCGATGACCCAAGAATTGGATACTTCAAGAGCAGCGAAGCGGAAAGCTTGAGGCCCGAGGGGCAGTGGGCGAACGTCAGCAAGGAGCGACGCGACGCAAAGATAGACCGTCTCATTGAGGTTATCGGGCAATGCAGTCGCCGTGCGGTATGCGCGCGAATGAGGCAGCGTGTCTACGACGAACTGGTGAAAGGACAGGTCCCGCC
>JBAVIH010000140.1:0-10033 GCA_049686695.1 Bryobacteraceae bacterium
GGTTTCGCGCGAATCGCCGGCGCCAGCATGAACAGGGCGCCCGCGGCGGCCAGCAGGATGAGCGCGCGCTCGGCGCCGGCGGTACCGATCCACGGAATCAAAACGATGCTGAAGCCAAGCGCACCGGCGATCGCACCTAGCGTGTTGGCCGCGTAGACTCCCGCCACCAGCCGTCCCGGATCTTCGCCCGGTGCGGCGGCCGCCGCCAGCGCCAGCGGAAAACTCGCGCCCCACAGGAGAGTGGCCGGCAGAATCGCCCAAAGGACGCGCACCAGGTCGGTCTGGAACATGTAGCCCACGCCGGTGGCCAGCAGCGGGTTCACCGGCCACCACGGCAACGATTGG
Organism: Bryobacteraceae bacterium; assembly: GCA_049686695.1. Taxonomy (GTDB): domain Bacteria; phylum Acidobacteriota; class Terriglobia; order Bryobacterales; family Bryobacteraceae; genus Bog-375. The sequence goes on from JBAVIH010000140.1 coordinate 346, forward strand.
GAGATCTGAAACGCCGTCCAGGCGATGGCCGCCACCAGCAGGGCTTGCGCGTAGCCCAGAGCCAGGCGTGGCCGGACGGCGCGCGAAATCAGCGCGCCCGCCGCGCCGCCGATCCCCAGGCCCGCCAGGAACACGGCCAAAATGATGGAGAACGTGTAGACGGTGGCGCCCAGCAGCAGACCCAGCAGCCGCGTCCACACAACTTCGGCGCCCAGTGCGCAGGCGCCAGAGATCGCGATAGTCACGTGAGCCGGCCAGTAGCCCTTGCCGGTTGCCGGGGCGGCCAGCGGGACGATAGGTTGCCCGGTGCGCCGGGCGAGCGCCAGGCTCATCATCGCCACCGCAATGTTGATCGCCACCGCGCACAGGGTTGCGGTGGTCATATCGGCGAACCGCAGCAGGCAGAACCCGGCCAGCAGGCAGCCCAGCACGGCGCCAGCGGTGTTCGCGCCGTAGAGCAGCCCCATGCGCGAGATGCCCTCGGGGGTGGATTCGAGCCATCGCGAAGCCGCTGGCAGCGAGGCGCCCATCAGCATCGTCGGCGGCAGCAGGCACAGGGAAGCGACCAGCGCGCGCAATAGGATGGCCGGCATGCCGTGGCCCACCGCTGCCACATAGGCGTAGTTCGCGAGCGGCATTACCAGCAGCACCATCACGGCTGCGGCGCCGATGCCCAGCTCGACGTACGCGTAGACGCGCAAAGGATGCACTCGCCGCGCCGCGGCCACCCGCGGCAAGGCCAGGCTGCCCAGGCAAAGCCCACCCATGAAAGTTGCCAGCAGCACACCGAGCGAAACCGCCGTCGACCCGATCACCAGTTGCAGCAACTGGTACCAGACGATTTCATAGATCAACGCCGAGCAGCCGCTCAAAACGAATAGCAGCAGCAAAGCCGGCAGATCACGCGTAGGGTCGGACCGCGGGGGAGGATTTGGAGACATGAAATGCGCCGCGGTTCGATTGCAATGCGCGGTTTCCAGAATGATAGCAGAGGAGGGAAGCGGAGGGCGAAGGCGGGCTACGCGAAGCGGTCTCTTTGCCGCGAGGCGGGTGCAGCCGTCCACAGTCTGCCACGGTGGGACAGATTTGTCCCACGGGTGGCGTGCTAAGTCATTGAAAACATTAAATTCCGTTGCCAAAAGTGGGACAATCGTGCCCACGGGACCGGCGGCCCGAGCGAAACGAAAGCATGCCTCCTGATCCCACTGTGGCACACGAGGGTGGCCGGGGACGGCACCCGGAGCGCGCGAATGCTGGGTAAAGGCTGCGGAGACAACGGTTTGGGGAGATTTGCGGGGGCGGTGAATGCAGCTTAACCCGCTCCGCTCAGTCCCGGTCCTCGTCGTAGGCCACCTTCAGCCACCGCTTGACCTCGGCGTCGATCTGGTCGAGGGACTCGATGCCGATGCGGTGGGTGATGCGGTCCTTCTTCTCATAGCCGCCGGTTTCGATCAGCCTGCCTTCGCGTTTGCGCGCGCCCAGCGCTAAACCGAAATCGATGCGGGCTCGCGTGGCGGGCTTGATCTGGGCGAAAACGTGGTTGCGATACAGCGGCACCATGGTCTTGCAGGGACACGCTTTCACGTCTTCACCCAGGCTGAATCCCTGGCGCAGCAATTCGTCATAGATGGGGCGCAACGGCGAATACGGCCCGCGAAACATGGAGTTCACGTACTTTTCGGCGGCCTTGAGATAGGCTTCCGGGCTGTCCATGTCGGCGTCCTTGCCGGAGGCGCGCTGCGCGATCCAGATCGCCGAGTTGGTGCCCAGCTTGTGCTCCTGCTTGAGCCATGCGATGCGCTCCTTCTCGCCGGGCGGCCCGGATGCTTTCACCAACGTCAGCCACGCGGCGAGCGAGCGGCCGGTCTTCTCTTTGAGGCTCTCCCGCCAGTTCGTCACAAACGCAACGCTGGGGTGCATGCTGTAAATGGAAACGATCTTGGCCATGCTGCGGGGCAGTATAGCACCGACGGCGTTGCCAACGCCGAGTATGGCGAGAGCCGCGGCGCGCGCAATATTGCGGCAGCGCCGGCCAAAGACCGCCAGTGCTCACTCAGGTGTAAAACTCTTCTACCGGCTGTCCGCGAAGATCCTCGGCGGCCTGCGCCTGCATGTCCCCGCTCAGGGTGTCGAGCGCGTCGATGATCTTCCGGAACGTAAAAGCCGCCTGGTTTTGCGGCCCGTATATCTCGACCACCAGGGTTGCGAGTTCGTTTAATTTGATCCGTGCCTGCTTCAGTTCGCGGCCCAACTCCAGATGTTCCTCGCGGGTTAGAGGCTGCGGTCTTTCGGGGCGCATCAGGGCGTATCCAGGGCCGGGATAATCGAATTCTCTTGCATCGGATCGGGCCAGTTCGCCGCCGGACACACTACACTTCGACGCGCGGCAGCGCAACGCCATCACAGTGTAACATACGGCCCGTCCCAGCCCGCTCGTCACGGCTTGCTACAATCGCTCTGATGGCCAACGAAATCTACGCCGTTTTCTCGACTACCGAAGGCAAGTTCAAGATCCGTCTGTTCGCCGCCCAGGCCCCCCGCACGGTGGAGAACTTCGTCTCCCTGGCAGAGGGGAGCAAGACCGGCAAGCCTTTTTACGACGGCACCATTTTTCACCGCGTGATTCCGAACTTCATGATCCAGGGCGGCGATCCGGAGGGCACCGGCCGCGGCGGCCCGGGCTACAAATTCGCCGACGAGTTCCATCCCGATCTCAAGCACACCAAACCGGGCGTGCTCTCGATGGCCAATGCCGGGCCGGACACCAACGGCAGCCAGTTCTTCGTCACCGTGGCCGCCACACCCTGGCTGGACAATCGCCACACCGTGTTCGGGGAAGTGACCGAGGGTTACGCGGTGGTGGAACGGATCTCGAAGACGCCGCGCGGCTCCCAGGACCGTCCTTCGAAGGATGTGAAGATCCTTTCCGTCAAGATCGAGAGGGAGTAGCCGCGCCCCCGGGGTCCCCATGCGACTGGCGATCTTCGGTGGCACCTTCGACCCGATTCACAACGCCCACCTCGCGCTGGCCCGCGCGGCTCTTTGCCATTTCCGCCTGGACCGCGTGCTGTTCGTCCCCGCCGCCCATCCGCCGCACAAGGGCGGCGTGACGGCGGCCGGCTTCGACGATCGCGTGCGGATGGCCGAGCTCGCCGTGGCGGACGAGCCGCGCTTTGCCGTTTCGCGCCTGGAAGAAGGCACGCGCCGCAGCTATTCGATCGACACCATCGAGAAAGTGCGCGCCTCGCTTGACGCCGCCGACGAGCTGTTCTTTCTGATCGGGGCCGACGCCTTCGCCGAAATCCAAACCTGGTATCGCTGGCAGGACGTGGCCCGGCAGGTGGTCTTTCTGGTCATCAGCCGCCCAGGCCATCCCTGCGCCATACCGGAAGACGTGACCGCGGAACGGCTGGACTCGCCGCAACTGGAGATCTCATCCTCCGCCATCCGCCAGCGCTTAGAGCGCGGCGAGCGCGATGCCGAGGTCCCGACGCCAGTGTTCGAATACATCGTGCAGCACGGTTTGTACCGAGGTCCGCGCCGCGCGTAATCGCCTCCATGGTATCCATGACCATCGCAATTCTTGACCGCTCATGTATGATAGAGATATGGCTGAAGCGAAGAAAGATCCATCTGCCGTTGCCCTAGGGCGCAAGGGCGGAAGAAAAGGCGGTCCGGCAAGAGCCGCCAAACTCACTCGCGAAAGACGCAGCGAAATCGCGCGCAAAGCGGTCCAAGTGCGCTGGGCGAAAGCGAAGAACGACACCGGCCATAAGCTTCGCCAGCGCATCGCTGCTGCCAGACCTATCCTATCTACCGTGGATCATTCGGACGAAGCTCTTCTGTCCCTGTTGAAGCGTATCAGGGCGACGGACAACCCGGCTGAATTCCGCCGCCTCTCCGACAAGATTGCACGCGTGATCTTCCACAGGCAGTTCGAAAACGCCTAGAAACAGCTGCTCAGTCAGTCCGCTTCAAGAATGCCAAGGATACGGAAGCCGCCGCCAAGAGGGGTCATGGATCACCTACTCAGGCGGCACCAGGAGCGTCTCATCACTTCCGCCGGCCTTCTGGAGTTGAAGCGCTGGCTGGAATCCGATCCTACGGTGCCGACTGGAAAATGGTTCAAGCGCTTTTCGAACTTCACTTTGGCAGGTAACGGCGAATTGCCTTCGACATTCTTGACGCCCGGCATGGCCGTCGAAGGCGAAGAAGTCGAGTAACGCCTTCAGCCCACGATCTCCAGGAACGCCCTCGCGGCGTGGCTCAACGCGCGGCGCGTGGGGTACACCAGGCGGATTTTCCGCTCGATGGTCATTTCTTTCACCCGCACTTCGCGCAGCAGCTTCTGCTCGATTTCCTGCTCCACGCACATACGCGGCAGAAACGCCACGCCCTGGTTGTCCTGCACCATCTTGCGAATGCTCTCGATGGTCGGCATGTCGACATCCATGCGGAGCGGCACCTTGCGCGCCTGAAACTCGCGAATCACCACGTCGCGATAGGGCGACATCACGTTGTGGGCGATGAAGTTTTCCTCCGCCAGATCGGCGATGGAGACGCTGGCACGCTTGGCCAGCCGGTGGCGCGGCGAAACCACCAGGGCGATCGCGTCGGTGTAGATCACCTTCGAACGGATCCGGTCATCGCCGGGATCGTAGCTGATCACGCCCAACTCCAGGTTGCCGTCCAGCAGTTCGTTGGGGATTTTGCTCCCCATGCTGCGCCGCACCGTCACTTTGATCCTGGGATGCAGCGCGCGATACCGCTCGATATGGCGCAGCAGGTACAAGGTGGTGGATTCGTTGGCGCCGACCGTGAGCCGCCCGGCGGAATTGTCGCGCAACTCGGCCAGCGAGTTCTCGAGCTCCCGCTCCAGGCTCTCGAAACGGCGCGCGAATTCTAGCGCGCTGCGGCCCGCGTCGGTCAGCAGCAGCTCCTTGCCCGAGCGGTCGATCAGCTTTTCGCCCAGCTCCTGCTCGAGCCTCTGCAGCGCCAGCGACACCGCCGGCTGCGTGCGCAGCATCTTCTCGGCCGCGCGCGAGAAGCTCCCCTCATTGGCCACCATCAGAAACACCTGCAGCGGATTCAGTTCCATGGCATTCGATTATAACATCGGCTAATAGATACCCGTAAGATTATAAATTTGCTAAATCGGGTGCGGATGGGCATAATGCAGAGTATCGGTAAAAAGCATGAGCGAACGCGTAATCATTTTCGACACAACGCTGCGCGACGGGGAACAGTCTCCGGGCTGCAGCATGACGGTTCCAGAGAAAGTGCGCATGGCGCGCAAACTGGTGGAACTGGGCGCGGACATTCTGGAGGCGGGCTTCCCGATCGCCTCGGAGGGCGATTTTGAGGCGGTCCGGGCGGTGAGCCGCGAGTTCCCCGAAGCCCGCGTGGCGGGGCTGGCGCGTTGCTGCGCGCTGGACGTGGAACGCGCCGTCGAGGCGCTCGACGCCGCGCGCCAGCCCCGCCTTCACACCTTCATCGCCACCAGCGATATCCACCTGAAGTACAAATTGCGCAAGACCCGGGAGCAGGTGCTGGAAGAGGCCGTGGCCGCAGTCGAGCTGGCCAGGCGTCACGTGGATGACGTCGAGTTCTCGGCCGAAGATGGCGCCCGCACCGATGTCGAATATCTGATCGAGATTTCGAAGGCGGTGGTGGCCGCCGGCGCGGGCACGGTCAACATCCCCGACACGGTGGGCTATTCCACGCCCAAGGAATACGGCGAGCTGATCGGCAAGGTGGCCCGCGCGCTCGGCTCCAGCGCCATCGTCAGCGTGCATTGCCACGACGACCTGGGCCTGGCGGTGGCCAATTCGCTCACCGCCATCGAGGCCGGCGCACGCCAGGTGGAATGCACCATCAACGGCATCGGCGAACGCGCCGGCAATTGTTCGCTCGAAGAAGTGGTCATGATTTTGAAGACTCGCGCCGACAGCTATCCTTACTACACAAGCATCAACACCGAGCATCTCTACGCGGCCAGCGAGCTGTTGAGCTCGATCATCACGTTCGGCCCCCAGCCGAATAAGGCTATCGTGGGGGCCAACGCCTTCGCGCACGAAGCCGGCATTCACCAGGACGGCTACCTGAAAGAGAAGACCACCTACGAGATCATCGACCCGCGCACGGTGGGCATCCCGGAAGGTAAGCTGGTGTTGGGCAAGCACAGCGGGCGCCACGCGCTGCACCAGCGCGCTCGCAGCCTGGGCTATGAGCTTGACCGCCAGCAGCTCGATGCGCTATACCATCGCTTCACCGCGGTGGCGGACCAGCGGAAGAAAGGCCTCATGGATAAGGAAATCGAAGCGTTGATTCGGGAATGCCAGCCCGCCAAAACGGCGGCGGCGGTCTAAGAGATGGATTTGCATGTTCTGGTTTTGCCCGGCGACGGCATCGGCGCGGAAGTCACGCGCGAAGCCGTCCGGGTCCTCGGCCACGTGGCCGAAAGATGGCATCATAACCTCCGGTTGACGGAAGGATTGCTGGGCGGGGTGGCGATTCATCGCACCGGCACGCCGTTCCCGGAAGAAACGGCGCGGCTGGCGGCCGAGGCCGATGCCACCTTGATGGGCGCGGTTGGGCTGCCCGAGTTCGACAACGCTCCGCCCGAGAAACGGCCGGAGAAAGGACTGCTGGGAATTCGAAAGGCATTAGGCGTGTACGCCAATCTGCGTCCCGTACGCGCCTACGCGTCGCAACTGGATTCTTCGCCCTTGAAGAATCACCTGGTGGAAGGCACCGATATGATCATCGTCCGCGAACTGACGGGCGGGATCTACTACGGAACCCCGCGCGGCATCACCGAAGACGGCGGGGAAACGCGCGCGGTCAATACCATGACCTACACGCGTACGGAAATCGAACGGGTTTCCCGGATGGCCTTCCACCTGGCGCGCGGGCGGCGCAAGAAAGTGACTTCGGTCGATAAGTCGAACGTGCTCGAAAACTCGCAGCTCTGGCGGCGGGTGGTGATCGAGGTGGCGAAAGAGTATCCCGATGTCGCGCTCGATCACCTGCTGGTGGATAACTGCGCCATGCAACTGATTTTGAATCCGCGGCGCTTCGATATCGTGCTCACCGAGAACATGTTCGGCGACATTCTGAGCGATGAAGGCGCGGTGCTGGCCGGATCCATCGGGATGCTGCCGTCGGCCTCGATCGGCGGCCGGAAGCCATCCGGCGCGTGGGTGGGATTATACGAACCGGTGCACGGTTCGGCGCCCGATATCGCCGGGCAGAACAAGGCCAACCCGCTGGGGGCGATCGGCTCGGTGGCGGCTTTGCTCGAGTACAGTTTCGGATTGAAGGAAGAAGCCGGCGCGGTGGAAGCGGCGATTGAAGCCGTCCTCGCGAGTGGCCACGTTACCGCGGATTTGCGACCTTCCGGCGCGCCCGCCACCACCGAACAGGTGGGGCAAGCGGTGTGCGCCGCGATCGGCTGAGCGCGGGGCTTACCAGCCCCGCCTCAGCCAAATTCAACCTCGGCTCAGCCATAATAGGAGAAGAAGATCCGGAGTCGAACGCCGGGACCGTTTCCGGCTGGCCACGGCTTCCGGAACCCCATTCATATGCCTCAAACCATCATCGAAAAACTCTGGAACTCGCACCTGGTCGAGGAGCAGCCCGGCGCACCCGCGCTCGTGTTCATCGACCTGCACCTGGTGCATGAAGTCACCTCGCCGCAAGCCTTTCAGGGACTTCGCGAGCGCGGCCTCAAAGTGCGGCGCCCCGATCTCACCATCGCCACCGCCGATCACAGCATTCCTACCACAGACCGGTCGCTGCCCATCGTGGACCAGATCGCGGCCAGGCAGCTTGCCCAACTCGAAGCCAATTGCGCCGAATTCGGCATCCGCTGCCTGGGCGTCCACAGCGACCGGCAGGGCATCGTCCACGTGATCGGCCCCGAACTGGGCCTCACCCAGCCGGGCATGACGGTGGTCTGCGGCGACAGCCACACCGCCACGCACGGCGCTTTCGGAGCGCTGGCCTTCGGCATCGGCACCAGCGAAGTCGAGAACGTACTGGCCTCGCAATGCTTGCTGCAGCGCAAGTCGAAGACCTTCGAGGTGAAGGTGGAAGGAACCCTCGGCCGCGGCGTCACCGCCAAGGACATCATCCTGGCGCTGATTGCGAAAATCGGCGTGGGCGGCGGCACCGGATGCGTGTTCGAATACACCGGCAGCGCCATTCGCGCGCTGGGCATGGACGAGCGCATGACGGTGTGCAACATGTCGATTGAAGGCGGCGCGCGCGCCGGCCTGATCGCGCCCGATGACACCACGTTCGAATACCTTTGCGGCCGTCCCCACGCGCCCAAAGGCGCGGCGTGGGAGGCGGCGCTCGAGCGGTGGAAGCAACTGCCGACCGATGCCGGCGCGCCCTACGACCGCCAGGTCACCATCGATGCCGATGCGCTCGATCCGATGATCACTTACGGCACCAATCCCGGGATGGGCGTACCGATCAACGCGCCGCTGCCCGAACCGGCCGACGTGAGCGATCCGATGGCGCGCGATTCCGTCTCGAAGGCGCTGGCCTACATGGGCCTCGAAGGCGGCAAACCGCTGGCCGGCCACGCGATCGACGTGGTCTTCATCGGAAGCTGCACCAATTCCCGCATCTCGGATCTGCGCGCCGCCGCCCAAGTGCTGCAGGGCCGCAAGGTAAATCCCAAGCTGAGGGTGCTGGTGGTGCCCGGCTCGCAGGAAGTCAAGCGCCAGGCCATCGCCGAAGGGTTGCCCGAGATATTCCGCGCCGCCGGTTGCGAGTGGCGCGAGCCGGGCTGCTCGATGTGTATCGCCATGAACGGCGACCAGTTGGCGCCGGGTGAATACAGCGTCTCCACCAGCAATCGAAACTTCGAAGGCCGCCAGGGCAAAGGAGGCCGCACATTTCTGGCCAGCCCGCTGACCGCAGCCGCCAGCGCCATCACCGGCGTGGTCACCGACGTGAGGACACTCCTATGAAGCCGTTCACCAATTTCCGTAGCCGCCTGGTTCCGCTCGCCATCAACAACATCGACACCGACCAGATCATTCCGGCGCGTTTCCTCAAGACCACCTCCAAGGAGGGCCTCGACCGGCAGCTGTTCTGCGACTGGCGCTACGATGCGGAGGGCAACCCGAAACCGGATTTCATCCTCAACCAGCCGCGCGCGGCGGGCGCGCAAGTGCTGCTGGCGGGCGACAATTTCGGCTGCGGCAGCTCGCGCGAACACGCCCCCTGGGCGCTCACCCAGTTCGGCTTCCGCGCCGTTATCAGCACTTCGTTCGCCGATATCTTCACCGGGAATTCGCTGAAGAACGCGCTGCTGCCGATCGCCGTCCCGCCGGATGTGCACGCGGAGTTGTTTGCGGCGGTCGCCGCCAACCCGGATGCCACGGTCGAAATCGACCTCGCGGCGCAGACCCTCACCACGCCGGCCGGCAGAGCCGTCCACTTCCCCATCGACGCTTTTGCCAGGCACTGCCTGCTCGAAGGAGTCGACGAGCTAGGCTACATCCTGAAGCGGGAAGCCGCCATCGGCGCTTACGAATCGTCGCACCCGTCGCCGATCCATACCGCGGCGTAAGGTTTTCGGCTCAAGGCCTGACGTGAAATTCCCGGATCGACCCACGCCGGCCGCTCCCTGACGGTCGCGGCTCCGATGCGCGTTCAGAGCCGCGACCGT
>JBAVIH010000141.1:0-7274 GCA_049686695.1 Bryobacteraceae bacterium
GCATCGCCCGCATTCCAGCCGGGCGTTCCGCAGCCGCTGGCGCCGGATACCGAGCCGCCCGGCACCGGTGCCGTGCAGGTCGAGTTGGTGGTCACCGAGCCAGTCTGGGTGAGCGTGCAACGGGACGGCCGCTCCATCTATAAAGGCGAGCTCAAGCCAAAGGAAATTCGCACCGTCTCGGCCAATACCGAAGTCACCCTGAGGCTGGGCAATGCCGGAGGTCTGACGATTGTCCTGAACGGCAAACCCATCCCTCCGCCGGGGCCGGAAGGGCAGGTGCGGACGGTTCAATTGACTTCGGGTGGTTTCCAGATCGTGCCGCCGACCGATCCGGTTCCGGCTTCGGCTCCGCGGGCGCCGGCTCTCCTGGAACCTCTCTGACGCATCGCTTCCCGCTGGCGTTTTCTCTCGAGTAGCAGCAACTCGCGGCGCCGGCGCAGTTTCACATGCTCATCCACCTTGCGCCAGAACTTGGCGAAATAGCTGACCGCGGAAAGCAGCGCGAAGAAGATCACGGCCCACATCATCCAGATGCCCGTCCGGTGCAGGCTCGCGTGGCGGGTGCTGACCAGCAGAAAGGAAATCGCCACCACCTGCGACAGCATCTTGGTCTTTCCCAGATCGCTCGCCTTGATGGTGTAGCTTTCCGCCGCCGCGATCGAGCGCAACCCGGAAACGGCGAACTCGCGGCCAATCACCAGAATCGCCATCCAGCCCGGCAGAACGCGCACCTGCACCAGTGAGATCAGCGCCGCCGATACCAGCAGTTTGTCGGCGATCGGATCGAGCAGGGTGCCGATCGTGGTCACCTGTTTCCAGCGGCGGGCCAGATAGCCGTCCAGCAGATCGGTGGCCGCGGCCGAAAGGAAAATGGCCAGCGCCAGCCATTCGTTGGTGACTTGCCAGTGCCCGACCTGGAAGCCGACGTTTTCCTCCAACAGCACCGCCACCAACAGAGGCACGAAGAAGATTCGCAGAATGGTCAGCGCGTTTGGAAGATTCATCCGCTCAGACCATTATGCCTCACGCCAGCCACGCCGGGCGGCCGGCTTGAGGTTGCGGATTTTCCGAATAAAATGCCGCGTCCCCAGGAACAATCGGGTGATGTCGCCCGTCTTAACTTCAGTGCCCCGGCGCAGAAACCAGTGGAGCGCCTCCCTTTGGGAGGCTGCCCGCATCGCTCTCGATTCGTTGCGCAAGAACAAGCTGCGCAGCTTCCTGACCCTGCTGGGGATCATTCTGGCCACCACCACCCTGATCGCCGTCACGGCGCTGATTCATGGCATGAACCAGTACATCGCCGACAAGGTTTCCAACATGGGCGCGGACGGCTTTCGCATCGTGCGCATGGCGTGGTTCGGACCGTGGGATCCAAAGAAGTTTTACGAAATGGACAAGCGCAACCCGCAGATGCGTGTCGACGAGTACGAATTCATCCGGTCCAGGGCCACCATGCTCCGAGACATCGGCATGATGACGCAGCGGCAGGCGCGGGTAGCCTTCAAGGGCAACTCGGTTGAGGGTGTCACCGTCAACGGCATCACCGATAATATTCCGGCCATCACCAATGTGCAGGTGGGAATCGGGCGCGGCATCACTTATGACGAAGTGCGCCGGCACATGGCGGTGGCGTTCATCGGGAACGACATTTACACGCGCTTCTTCGACGGGCGGGACCCGCTGGGAAAAACCGTCTCGATCGAGGGCGACCCTTACGAAGTGGTCGGCGTGGCGCAGGCCCTCGGCAGCGTGTTCGGCCAGTCGCAGGACAACTTCGTGATGATTCCCGTCGAAAGCTATTTCAAGACCTACGGTGCGCGCAACGGGATTCGGCTGGTGGCCAAGGCGATCGACCAGCAGCACCTGGTCGAGGCGCAGGACGAGGCCCGCGTGCTGTTGCGCTCCTATCGCCATCTCGGCCCCGCGGTGGACGATAACTTCGTGGTCTTCGCATCGGAAACCTTCGTGACCCTCTGGGAACGGCTCACCAAAACCATCGCCGCGATGGCGGTGGGCGTGGTTTCCGTGTTCATGGTGGTGGGCGGTATCGTGATCATGAACATCATGCTGGCGGTGGTGACGGAGCGCACGCGCGAGATCGGCATTCGCAAATCGCTGGGCGCGCGGCGGCGCGACATCCTGAATCAATACCTGGTGGAATCCGCGGTGCTCGCCGGCGCCGGCGGGTTGCTGGGCGTCGGGGCCGCGTGGCTGATTGCGGTGGTGGTGCGCAGCTTCACCTCGGTGCCGATGTCGCTGCCCGCGTCGTCCATCGCCATCGGCGTGGGGCTGTCCTCCGTGGTGGGGCTCTTCTTCGGCATCTATCCCGCCCGCAAAGCGTCCAAACTCGACCCCATCGAAGCACTGAGGGCGGAGCACTGACCATGGGGAAACTCGCTTTGCTCAACGGCCTGAAGCTGGCGCTCGATACCATCTGGGGCCACAAGCTGCGCGCGTTTCTCACCGTGCTCGGCGTGATCATCGGCACCGGCACCATCATCGGCGTCAGCGCCATCCTCACCGGATTCGATGCCTCCATCGCCAACGTGCTCAGCAGCTTCGGCCCCAATTCGATTATCGTCTTCAAATTCGCGGTGGGCCCGCGCGTCGGCAACCGGACTCCGGAGGAACGCACCCGCAAGGATCTGGCCTACGAAAATGCCGTTCACATCAAGGAGCGCTGCAAGGCGGTCCAGGACGTTTCGCCCATGATCTTCCCCAACGATAGCGTCAACGCGCGTTACAAGGGCAACGACATGTATGACGTCAACCTGATGGGCGTCGAGGAGGCATACGCGCGCGGCGGGCAGGCGGACATGCATCTCGGGCGCTTCTTCACCGACGAGGAGGGCCGGCGCCGCATGCCGGTGGCCGTGCTGGGCGCCGATATCGAAAAGGGCCTCTACGCCAACATGGACCCCATCGGCAAGACTATCCTCGTGGGCGGCCATGAATTCCTGGTGGTCGGCACCATGCTGCACCCGGCCGCGTCCTTTTTTGGCGACACCGATAACCGCGTCCTGGTCCCCTACGGCATGATGCGCAAGATGTATCCCAACGCCAAGGAAATCGCCATCGTCGCGACGGCTTACGATGGCAAGTTGCCGGAAGCCCTGGACGAGGTGCGCACCGTGTTGCGCATCGACCGGCACGTGCCTTACGACAAGCCCGACAACTTCGCGCTCTCCACCGCCGAACAGATGGTCGCCGATTTCCGCCAGATCACCTCCATAACCTTCCTGGTGATGGCTGTGTTGAGTTCCATCGGCCTGCTGGTGGGCGGCATCGGCGTGATGAACATCATGCTGGTATCGGTCACCGAGCGCACCCATGAGATCGGCGTCCGCAAGGCGGTCGGCGCGCGGACTACCGACATCCTGATTCAGTTTCTGCTCGAAGCCGCCGTGCTCACCGGCCTGGGCGGCGTCGCCGGGATACTGTTCGGCTGGATCATTTCGCTGATCGCCAAGCTGCTGTTCCCCTCCATACCGGCCAGCGTTCCGCTCTGGGCCGCCGCAACCGGCGTGGTGGTCTCGGTGGCCACCGGCCTCTTCTTCGGCATCTGGCCCGCCAACAAAGCCGCCCGCCTGGACCCGGTCGAAGCGCTCAGGTACGAGTAGCCGTGGCGCAGGCGGTCCTGCCGGCGGAAGCCAGTGTGGGACAGACGCTTTCGTCTGTCAACCCGCGGTCCGCGCCGTCTGGCTTGCCCTCACCACGCCACGCGGACACTCAGTTGCAGTTGCCGTGCCGCGGTGACGGTGTGGCTGATCGCGCCGGATGATTCGACGCCGAGGAACCGGTCGGGCAGCGCGAAGTTGGCGTGATTCAGAAGATTCGTGGCGGCAAGCCGCGTCTCCAGGCGCAGGTTCTCGCGGAGCCGGTAGCTGCGGCTCAGCGCGGCATCCGCGTCAGCCAATCCCGGCCCGCGCAGGATATCGAAACCGGAGTTGCCGTACTGATACAGCGCGGGAACCTGGAACGCGCTGCCGGCCGCGCCCAGGCTCGAGTCAAACCAATTGAGATAGGAACGCCCATCGGCGGGGAGTGCGCCGTTGCCGGCCCGGTTCGGGAGCTGAAAGCCGCCGTTGTTCAGGCTGTTCGCCGCCAGCTCCGGCGTGAACGGAAAACCTGTTTGCAGAGTGACCATGGCGCTCGCGTGCCAGTCACGGGCAATGGCCGCGAGCCAGCCGCGGCCTGCCCGCCGGGGCGTCTCGTACTGCGCGGTCAGCACGGCGCGCTCGGCGATGTCAAAGGGAGATAGCGAGCGGTTGCCGCGCGCGTTGTAAGTGTCCTGCGGCGCGGCGGGCCGGCTTTGCGGGTCGCTGAATGGCGCCACCGAATCGTCCACCGACTTGGCATGCGAGTAACTCAGCAGCATCGTCAACCCGGGGCGGACCTGACCACTTAGTTTGACTTCTCCGCCATAGTAAGTCGAGCCTCCGCCGAGATTCAGGTAATTGATGCGCGACTCATAAGGATCGTACGGATAGCGCTGCGTGGCATAAGGCGTCGGCGCCGGGAAAGGCTGATTGGCGTTGAACATGTCTTCGAGATGAATGCCCATCGATCCCGCGCCGCCGATCTCGAACACCAGCCGTGACCCCAGCCGCCGTTCCAGAAACAGGTCCCACTGGTCCGCATACGGAGTGTAGTTCTCCGGTTGAATGGCGTCGATGCTGCCGTGGGCCGCGTTGAGCGAGGCCGCCGTGAGGAGCGCTGCCGGCGCCGCGGCGGGCAGCCCGGCCGTCAGATTCGGTCCCAGTTGAAACGTGCCGTTGATCGTATCCAGCAGCGAAGCATAGGGCGGATTCCGCGCCAGGATGCCCTCCGCGAGGTAGGTTCCGGAATCGTAGTAGATGCCGAATCCGCCGCGCAGAGCCGTCGAGCCGCTCGGCGAGAGAGGGAGCACGAAGCCCACCCGCGGCTCGAGCGCCCGTTTGTTGAATCCAGCACCGGCGTACCCGTTCACACCGCCTTGACCCGCGAATCGATCGAGCGCCGGAGCGGTCCTCGAGAAATTGAAATTCACCATTCGGCCCGAGGCCTCTGTGAGCGGCGGAAAAAGGGAATAGCGAATGCCCATCCGGATGGTCAGCCGCCCCAGCCGAATCTGGTCGCCGGCGAAACCGGACAGCTCCCAGGCGCGCAGGTGGTACCCGGAGAACTGAACGTCGCGCTCGACCTCGGAAGGATAGCCGAGCAACAGCGACGCGATGGAATCGCCCGATGGCGCGGCGGAGCCCTCCTGGCTGGTGTAATCGGGAGTGAAGAGGAAGGTGCCGCGGCTGGAGAGATCGCCGGCGTCGCCATCGGCCAGGCGGCGAACCGCCTGCACGCCGAACTGCCAGGCGTGGCGCGCGGTAGTCCGACTCACGGTGTCTTCCAATTGATAATTCGACATGCGGAGCTGGAACGGCGCCGCGCCGGCAGCTCCCAACGACGTGAACCCGGTCGGGCTGACGGTGGGAAGGCCGGCTGCGCTCAAGCCCGGTATGTCCAGCAGTTCCGCTCCATTCGTCCCCTGGTCGAGCGGCGAAGCCCGAAGCTGGAGCGAAGCCGCACCGGCGCGGAATTCGTTGATGAGCGAAGGCCGCAGCGTCGCGGTCTCGGCGACCACGGCTCCCCAGGCGTTGGACGCCATGCGATCGTCGTCCGCGTTTTGGGTGATGTCGCTACCCTGCGCAAACGGCAGCCCGGCGGGCGCCGGCAGCGCACCGGGCGATTGTTCGCGCTCGTGTTCGTATCCGGCGCTCACGGACAGGTTGTGCTGCGCGGAAAAACGCTTATCCGAACGCCCATGGAACCAGCCCGCGTTGTGAAGAGCCGAAGGCGAGTACCGGTAGTTATCGGCGATGCCGGGCAGATTCGGATCGGGATACAAAGCCAGTAACTTCTCGCCCGCCGGTGAAAACAGGCTCGGCGGAATCCGGTTATTGGGGAACGGCTGCCGCTCGAAAATGCCGGAGGGCGTGGCGGCAATGGTGAAGGGATCGTAAATCGGCGCGAACGCAAAATCGCCGGCCTTCTGCGCGGCCGTGGGCACGGTCGAGATCACCGTCAGCCCATCGCGCGAGCGCAGCTCTTCCAGATCGGCGAAGAAGAACCAGCCGCCCTTGCGGACAGGTCCGCCCAGGCTGCCGCCAAACTGGTTCGCCATCGTCGCAGGCTTCCGGGCGCCGTCGAAGAAATTGCGCGCATCGAGAGCTGAATGGCCGAACTCCTCGTGCGCGGCTCCATGGAGTTCGTTCGATCCGGACCGGGTATTCACGCTGACGCTGGCGCCCGTTGCGTGGCCCGACGCCGCCGGAATGTAACCATCCGCCAGGCTCACCGCGCCGATCGCCCCGGCCGGCGGACGGAGCGTGGCGCTGCCGGTCCAGTTGTCGTTGTTGTCCATGCCATCCAGCACGAAGTCGTTATTTTGGCCGCGCTGCCCGTTGGCGTTGAAACTCGTGTTGGCGCGGAACGCGTAGGGGCCGGAGCCCTCGGTGGCGCTGCCCTGCTGGCCCGGCGCGATTTCCACCCGCTCGCGAACGGAATCCAGGTACGCGCGGGCGTCGTCGTCACCGGGCTGGGTTTGACTCTCGACGACGATTGACCCGATGGCCGTTTTGCCGTCTTCCACCACTACGGTCGCAACACGGGTGACATGGATCGCCGACGTTGCCACGATGGTGTACTCGCCAGCAGCGAGACCCGTGGCGCGATACTTCCCGTCCGGATCGTCAACCAGCGTCAGGCGGAAATCGGTGCGCTGGCCGAGCAGGGTGATCTCGACGTACGGAGCGGGATTGCCCACCGCGTCGACCACCGTTCCAGCGATCGCTCCCTGGCCCTGCGCCGCCAACACGCGCATCGACAGCAGCACGGCGGCCCACCGCAGGCCGCACGCGGCAGGGGTCACAATTCCGGGGCTGAGTTTGGCGAGAGTGGATGGCATCGCTCGTCAAAGCCGCCCAGCGCGGTAGCGCCGGCGGTCTTGGCCGCCGGTGTCTTTGTCTTGTACGCGCCTGGCCACGGCTATCCGCTCACTCTATCGGAACGGCGCGATCGAAGACGACGTCGACGGTAGTGCCCTGGCGCAGTTCCACTTCCTTGCCGCGCGTGAGGAGCACCACGGCCAGGCCGACGCCCGCGCCTGCCGCGCCGCCGATTCCGGCGTCGGACCAGGAGCGCTCCGCCAGGCCGCCGATGGCCGCGCCGGTACCGGACATGGTAGCCACGCGGGCCGCGTCCTCGCCTTGGTTGCCGCCCTGCTGAACCTGGTTCTCGCG
>JBAVIH010000142.1:0-20771 GCA_049686695.1 Bryobacteraceae bacterium
CTGGCCAGCAAGCGTTGATTTCAAGTGGTACTGAACTTCCGGCGCCCGTTAACGGCATGCGGGGTCCCCCATGGGCTGGACTCTCGACGGAAGACTTTGGATTCCGGAATTCATAACCGCCGGCGGAATACGGATAGCTTTTATTGCCGCCCGCTCGGATAACAGAGAGTGAAGGAACGAATCGGCAACGATATGTCCGCCATACAGCGGGCCTAGATCATCGAAGTTCCTACTTAAACCATCGGGTGGCCGAAACGCACGGCGATAAGTCCGCGAAGCCCGGCCACCCGCAACGCATTCCTATCTTTCCCCATCCACAACTCTCGGCCGCAGTGTACCCAAATCCCCACCGGGTAGGACAGACCGTCGCTTTTTGTGGTCTGTCATGCTCCAAGGCGCCTTGGCAGACGACACAAACCAATCGTCTTTCCTACTTCGTAATCCCCACTTGCGTCAACATCCACGCGTATTCGAACGATTGGTCCTTCAAGCGGTCATAGCGGCCGGAAGCGCCGCCGTGGCCGGCGGGCTCCATCTTGATCTTCAGTAGCAGCGGGTTCGCATCGGTCTTGAGGGTGCGCAGGCGCGCGACGTATTTGGCCGGTTCCCAGTACATCACCTGGCTGTCGTTGAAACTGCTCGTCACCAGCATGGCCGGGTAGGCGCGCCGCGCCAGGTTGTCGTACGGGCTGTAGGTTTTCATGTAATCGTAGTCGGCCTTCCGGTTGGGGTTGCCCCACTCCAGATACTCGCCCACGGTCAAAGGCAGGGACGCATCCATCATGGTGTTCATCACGTCGACGAACGGCACCGCCAGGTGCACGGCACGAAACAGCTCCGGCGCCAGGTTGACGGCCGCGCCCATCAGCAACCCGCCCGCGCTGCCTCCTTCAATGGCCAGCCGCTTGGGCGAAGTCCAATGCCGCTCCTCCAAATACTTCGCGCAATCGACGAAATCGAAGAAGGTGTTCTTCTTCTTCAGGAGCATGCCGTCCTCGCGCCACTGCTCGCCCATTTCGTCGCCGCCGCGAATGTGGGCGATGGCGAAGGCCACGCCGCGGTCGAGCAACGTCAGCCGCGGCGCGGAGAACGTCGGCGGCGTGCCGAAACCGTAAGAGCCGTAGCCGTACAGCAACATCGCGCCGGAGCCATCGCGCGGAAAGCCCTTGCGGTACACAATCGAAATCGGGACCTTGACGCCATCGCGCGCGGTCGCCCACAGGCGCTCGGTCGCATAGTTCGACGGATCGAAGCCGCCCGGCACCTCCTGCCGCTTGCGCAGCGTGGACTTGTGCGAGCGCACGTCGTAGTCGTAGACGCTCGGCGGCGTCACCAGGCTCTGGTAGTTATACCGGTACGATTCGGATTCGAATTCCGGCGTCTCGCCGGGGAACGCCGCGTACACCGGTTCGGGAAACTCGATCGCGGTCCAGGTGCGCGCGTCGAAATCGTAGACGCGTATGCGGTCGATCGCCTGCGTCTTCTCCACCACCACGGCGAAGTCGCGGAACAGATCGATGTCCTGAATACGCACGTCGGCGCGGTGCGGCACCAGCACCTTCCATGTACCCGGCGCGTGGTCCTTTTCGGGCGCCGTCACCACTTCGAAATTGTGGCCGCCCTTGTTGGTGCGGATATAGAACAGATCGCCGCGATGATCCAGGTAATAGCGGTGGCGATTCTCGCGCGGCAGAAAAACCCGGAACGCGCCGCCGGGCTCGCCGGCCGGCAGATAGCGGCATTCGGAGGTATCCTTGCTCTCGATCCCCAGCACCAGGTACCGCTTGTCTCGCGTCTTCTGCACGCCGATATCGAACAGCTCGTCTTTCTCTTCGTAGAGCAGCGTGAAAGCGGATTCGCCCAGCGCGTGGCGCCACAACTTATCGGGGCGCTTGGTGACGGCGTCCTCGGTGGTTAGAAACAGGGTGTGATTGTCGGCCGCCCATTCGACCGAAGTGACGCGCTCGGCGGTATCGGGCAGCGTGCGGCCATCGCGCAGGTCCTTCACCTGCAGGTTGTATTGGCGGAAGCCTGTGTAGTCGACCGTGTAGGCCAGCAGGTTGCCGTCGTCGCTGACCACGAAATTGCCCACGCCGACGAACTTGTGCTGTTCGCCGAGCTCGTTCGCATCCAGCAGCACCTCCTCCGGCGCTTCCATGCTGCCCTTGCGCCGGCAGCGAATCGGATACTGCTTGCCTTCCACCGTGCGGGCGTAATACAGATACGCCCCGCGGCGCACCGGCACCCCCATGTCGGTCTGCTGGATGTGGCTCAGCATCTCCGCGTAGAGCGCTTCCTGGAACGGCTTCAAACCGGCCGTCTGGGCCGCGGTATAGGCGTCCTCCGCCTCCAGATAGCGGACCACTTCCGGATCGCTTTTCTCGCGCAGCCAGAAATAGTTGTCGATCACGGTCTCGCCGTGGCGCACCGCTCGATGCTCCTTGACCGGCGCAACCGGCGGCAGAGCGTTGGGCGTTTGAGCTTCGAGCGGCATCAGCGCAAGAACTCCCAATGTGGCAAGCAGTCGGGAAAACAGCGGCATTTGGTCTCCTCCACGTGGAGCGTTCTCATAGTTGAATTAATATCCATGCGCGGCTGAACGGGTATTCATTTGCGCGAGCAAAGTGGGGCGGACGCCTCCGTCCTGAGGTTCCCTCTGAGGACCACCCCCGGGCCGCGCTGCTTCGCCCAATTATATCGCCGTCGGAACGATGGTCAGCTCCGTAATCACAGCGCGGGGCGGAAGTTGGGCGCAGGCCAGCACGGCCTCGGCGACGTGCTCCGGCAGCAGCGCCTGCGCGAGTTGCTCCGGCGGCGGCTTCACCGGGCGCTTCTCCAGTATCTCGGTGTCCACCAGGCCTGGGTTGACGACTGTGGTGCGGATGCCGTTCTCATGCTCCTCCACGCGGATGGCGTGGGCCAGGCCGATCATGCCATGTTTGGACGCCTGATAAGCCGCGCCGGAAATATCCGGCGTGCGGCCGGAGATGGAAGCGATGTAGATCAGGTGGCCGTTGCGCGCCTCCCGCATGGCGGGCAGGACGGCCTGCGTCACGTAGTAAGCGCCGTTCAGGTTAGTCAGAATCAGCTCGTCCCAAATGGCCGGGCGCAGGCGGACCAGCGCGCGATCCGGCGTGTTGGTGCCGGTCGCGTAAACCATGATTTCGATCGGCCCGAGCGCCCGCTGCGTCTCGGCCGCCATCCGCTCGACGTCGGGGAGCCGCGTAGCATCGGCGCAGCAGATCTCGAGCGGATGGCCGGCCATCTCGGCCTTCAGCGCGCGCAGCCGGTCTTCGCGCCGCGCCGCTGCCATCACGCGAGCGCCCTCGCGCGCCAACACAACCGCCACCGCCCGGCCGATGCCGCTCGACGCCCCCACCACCAGCGCCACTTTGTCTTTCAGGGAAACAGGCATAAGCCAGCATTATGGCAGAGTTGAAGCCCGTAGCGGGCGCCTTCGCAGGTAGGACAGACCATCGTCGTTCGTGGTCTGTCACGCCTCGCCAAGGCGCGACACCCTGACAGACGACAAAAAAACCGATGTCCTACCTCTGAGACAAGGTTTTCCACACTCTGCCCGGCGCTATACTGGCTGCTCCAGTTCACATGCCCTCGAAACATTCCGTCCAACTCGGCCAGGTCGAGGAGACCCTGCTGGTTCCGCTCTACATGCGCGCGCTCGAGAGCCGCCGCAAGCGCCCGATTCTCGACGATCCCAAAGCCGTCGAGATGGTCGACTCCATCGACTGGGATTTTCGGCGGTTCGGGCAAAGGCCGCGGGTCCTCGCCTGTGTGCTGCGCAGCGCCATGTTCGATGTTTGGGTCGCGGATTTTCTCCGCTCCCATCCGGACGGCACTGTGGTCGAGATCGGCACGGGGCTCAACACACGCTTCGAGCGGCTCGACAATGGCCGCGTCCGCTGGTTCGACCTTGACCTGCCGGACGTGATCGAACTGCGCCGCAAGTTCTTCACCGACACCGCGCGCCGCACGACTCTCGCCGCGTCGGTTCTCGACTCGAACTGGATCGAGATAGTGCGCCAGAGCCCCGGTCCGTACTTCCTCGTCGCGGAAACGGTCTTCATCTACCTGGAGGAAAGCCACGTCAAGGCGGCGATCGAGCAGATCGTGCGCAACTTTCCGCGCGCCGGCATCGCCTTCGACACCGCCAGCCGCAAGGCCGTGGACGGCGGAAACAAGGATTTCGTCCGCCGGAAAATGGCGGTGCGTTTCGCCTGGGCCTGCGAAGACCCGCGAGAGATCGAGCGCTGGAACATCGGACTTCGCCTGGTGGAATCGCGCACGCTGGCCGACGTTCCCGATTCTCTGAGGCCGCGCCTCTCGGTGCCCCTGCGAACCGCATTCGGCATGGTTCGCCGGCTCTTTCCGAAGATCGCGCAGGCTTATCGACTCAATCTATTTGCAGGGCAGCCGGAAGAGGCTGCTGAAAACGTCCGAAGAGGAACCTCTGACCCGCAGATGAACACAGATAAGCACAGATAGACACGCCAACACCCTGTTTTCTTATCCGTGTTTATCTGTGTTTGTGTGGTTTCTCCCATTTGGCGACGATCGGCTTGAGCACCTTCCTGTATGAGAGGCACCGGCCATCGATGGGGATGCCTGCAAACATCTCATCCAGCACCAGGCGATCAAAGGGCAGGTGGAATTCAAAAGTGACGGCTTCAGCGAGCTGGCACCCGATAGCTGCCTCAATCCAGGTCTGATCCTCAGTTCTCGGTGGGCACTTCAGAGGCGTTATCAACAACGAGATGTTTCGTACCGGCGCGTTCGGGCACCAATTTTAGGCCAAGGTCACTCACGGCGGCAAAAATCGAAGTCGATCCGAAGTTGCCCGGTGCGCCATTTTCTGGCGCCGTCGGCTGGCCGGCTTGCGAAGCCGTCGATTGGCCGGTGGCAGGCCGGGAAGCGCGAAGAGCAACCAAATCTTGCATGCTGAGATTCAGCACAACGTCAAACTCGCCCGAAAGCGCCGTGCGATTTATGACCGGGCGATCCACAAAGTAGGCCAGCAGCCTTGCGAACCCTTCCATTGTTGCTCCTATCGCTTCAACATGGCCATCGGGTGTAAACGAAAGGCTTTGGGACATGGGAGAGCCCTGTTCGGTGTCCCCAGCCGGAACAGCGGTCGTCCTGGATTTCGTAAGGCGCGGGCCATTCTTACCGATCAACAACGCATATCCTCGCACCTCGCGGTCTTCGATGTGCGCCGACACTCCAAATCGCTCCGTCAGGAGGTTTTTCAGCATGTCTGGGACCTGTTCCTTTCGGGCACCTGGCGGTAACTTGGCAACAATATCGTAATGCACGGTATCCAGCCACTTGGGTCCAGTGATTTCGTTTGGCTCCACATGATACGCCCAAGCAAGTAGAGTGTTGAGCGTTGCGTAGGAATACCTGATGCGTTCTGGAGACTCAGAGACAACTGCGGCGTTAGTGCGGTGCAGTCCGGTGCCGCCCACATTATCGGAGAAAACAGCAGGTTTTATTGAGGCTACCTCGAACCTCGGCCCCACCTCAGCCGCCTGACAAAATGCGGCGTAGGGCAAATGGAGCAGGGCGCAAAACACTATGCAGCTGTTCATCCATGCCAACCGACTATTGAGCACTAATACATGACTCATACGATTTGTCTGTGGCCGATTCCTTTTCGTTTCTCGGCAAGCTCGTAGGTTTGACGGCGACAGTGCGGCGCGATGGCGAGCTTCGGCCGCAGCCTGCAAAGCGCAACAGGCTCGTCGCGAAAGAGTCTATGCGGAGAGCGCTTTGACGCGGCCGCTCAGATGGCTCTTGTAGCGCGCAGCCGTGTTTTTCTTGATGATGCCGGACTTCGCCGAGCGGTCGATGATGGAAAACGTGGCCGGCAGCAGGGCGGCGGCGGCCGCTGCGTCCTTGCCGCCGATGGCGCGCCGCATGGCGCGGATCTGGTGACGGAGCCGGGTCTTGTTTTTGCGGTTGACTTCCGTGCGCCGTTGCATTTGGCGCACCCGCTTGAGCGCGGAATACGTGTTGGCCATCTGTGCTGAATCGAATCCTTACTTCAACGTTTGGAGCCTTTAGGATAGCGCAATCCGGCGGCGTCCGGCAACTCGCCCCTGCCGAAAACCGGCTACTTCGCCGCCGCTTTCGCCTGGATCGCGAAGTCCCAGATCTGAATGTTCACCTGGTTCGCCGTGTATTCGACCACCGCGTACTCGCCCTCCGGCAGCGGGTCCTTAGGCCAGATCTTGTATAGCCCGCCCGGGTCCATCTCGCGCTGCAAGGTCTCCACCATGGTGGGCGTTTCCTCGACTTCCTTGTCCACCGGCAGGTAGGTCAGGGTCTCCACGATCCGCACCACGCCCTTACTGGTCAGCCTGGCGATGCCGAAGCGTTCCGGCTCGGAGAGCTGGATGTAGAATTCCTGTTCCGGGTTGGTGAAGACGTTGGCCGAATGCGCCCCGTCGATTTCGAGCGTGCCCTTGCCGCTCATCGCCTGCCCGATCGGCGCCAGCGCCTTCAGCACCTGCCGTTTCTTGTTGATGCGGACCGACGCCTCGGCGACCTGAATGGTCTTGGTCTTGTCGCCATCCAGCCAGTAGACGCCGGGAGCTTGCGGGATGCGCGAGGTTTCCTTTTCGATGGCGCGCTCGGCCGCCGCTTCTTCGGAAAGCACCTTGGCGTCCTTGGCCAGCTCGGCCTGGCGCGCGGCGGCCTCGCTTTCGGTGCGCTTCAGATCCACCATGGCGAGCGGGATCTCCTCCCAATCGCCGCGCTCCACGCTGTAGTAGCGCACGCGGTCGTCCATCACCTGGTACTCGCGCACCAGGTGGTAGCCGCCATCCTTCAGATACAGCCGGACGTTGGCCGCCCACACCACCACCGCGAACAGCAAGCAGACGATCGCGCTCCGCCGCATATCCTCTCACCACTACTGTAACCCCGTCCGGCGTGGCGCAGGCTGTCCGAGCCTGCTGAGCCGAGATTCGTCTACGCTTTCCCTGCCGGCTGCCGGACCGATTGTCAATCGGTCCGCAGCTTACCAACCTGCCCCACGAACACAGGTTCGGCAATCTAAAATCAAGGTATGCGCATCCTTCTGTTCAGCGGCAAGGGAGGGGTGGGAAAGACCAGCCTGGCGGCGGCCACCGGTCTCGAGCTTTCGCGCCTGGGCTATCGCACGCTGGTGATGAGCGTGGACCCGGCCCACAGCCTGGCCGACGCCTTCGACCTCGAGACCGGCCTCTTCCACGGCCAGACCGGCGACCCGTACCCCATCAACGACCACCTGGCAATCCACGAGGTGAACATTCAGAAGGAGATCAAGCGCCACTGGAAGGAGATTTCCTCTTACGTGGTGTCGGTGCTGCGCACCACCGGCATCAGCGACGTGGAGGCGGAAGAGCTGGCCATCCTGCCCGGCATGGAAGAGCTGAGCGCAATGATGTGGGTGAACCAGTTTCGCCGCGAGCAGGCTTACGACGTGATCGTGCTCGATTGCGCGCCGACGGCGGAATCGATGCGTTTCGTCAGCATGCCGACCACGCTCGAATGGTACATGAAGCACATCTTCCCGTTCCAGCGCGGCATCATCCGGGCGGTGCGGCCGATCGCCAACCGGGTCTCGCCGGTGGAGCTGCCGACGGAAGGCTACTTTTCCAACATCCAGCAACTGTTCGCCAAGCTGGATGGGGTGGCCGAATTGCTGGAGGATCCGGCCACCACCAGCGTGCGCCTGGTGACCAACCCGGAGCGCATGGTGCTGCGCGAAACGCAGCGCGCGTTCGTGTACTTCTCGCTGCACGGCCTGACGGTGGATAGCGTGATCGTCAACCGCGTGCTGCCGGATGCCGTGACCGACGCGTGGTTCCAGGAATGGCGAGCCTCGCAGGCGCGGGTGCTCGAGGAAATCGACGCCTATTTCGCGCCCGTGGCGGTGAAGCGCGTCCCGCTGTTCACCCACGAAGTTCTGGGGCGGGAGCGGTTGGAAGAGCTGGCGCGCGCTCTCTACGCGGAGGGCGAGGATCCGGCGCGCGTGGAGCGCACCGAAGCGCCCTACACGTTCACCAAGCGGGACGGGCACTACGAGGTGAACCTGCGGCTGCCTTTCGCGGCCAAGGGAGAAGTGGGACTATTTAAGAAGGGCGACGAACTGGTGGTGGAGATCGGCACGCTGCGGCGGCACATCGGCCTGCCAACCTCCATGTCCGGCATGGCGCCCACCCGGGCCAGGCTGGAGAATCGTATTCTGACCGTGGAAATGAAGGAGAGCTGAAGATGGCCGAAAGCACTAATCAAACCGCCGGCGAGGGCGCGCAAGCCGCCGCTCACGGCTGCTTCGTGTGCAACGTGGCGATGCCGTTTCTGGAGAGTCTGTGGCCGAAGGACGCGAGCGAACACTTTCGCGCCTCGCGGGTCGAGTTCCTCAAGGGCATCCGCACCCTGATCGACGACCGCATCGCGCACCTGTCCAAGGAGGAAGAGCCCAAAGGCACGCACGTAGCCGTGGAGTGAGGTAGGACAGACGATCGGTTTTCGTCGTCTGTCGGGGTTTCATGCTTGAGCGCGGCAGGACAGACCACCAAGAGCGATGGTCTGTCCTACCGGTTTGTCGTTATTGCACCCACACGGTGACGCCGGATTGGCTGATCTGCTTGCCAACCTGCACCGTGACCGGGATGGCGCCATCGCCGACTACCGTCGCCGGAATTACCGCGTTCACCTGCATGACGCCAGCCACAAAGTAGGGCGCCTCTCCGGCGAATGCCACGTACGCCGGCTGGTTGCCGATCAGCACCGAAACGGCGAGCTGCGGCGCCGGCGTCAAGGGACCGACGCCGGACAGGTTCACCGGGGTCACTGCCCCGGTTGCCTGGGCGGGAGTGGTCAACCCTTCCCCGGTCACGAAGAGCACAATCGTGCTGCCCTTGGCCGCCGGGTGCCCCTGTGTGTTGACCGAGCCATCGAAGTTGAGGATGGCGCCCGGACCGGTGCCGTTGGTGGCGAAGATGCCCGGCGCGGAGGCCGCCAGTTGCAGGCTGGGTTCGTTGGATGTCTGCCCGGCGAATTCTACCTCCACGAACGGCTCCTTGTTCCCAGCCAGTTCATAAGGCACGACGGCGTTGATCTGGGTCGCGCTGACGTACGTCAGAGGCGCCAGATAGCCGCTAAAGCTAACCTTGACACCGCCGATCGAAGTCGAAACCTTGCCGGTCGAATCCAGCGTCAGGGTGGCGGGATTGAGCGGACCGATCTCGGTTCCGAAGATGGACACAATCTCGCCCGGCGAAACCGGCCCGCTGAGGAAGCTGGCTGCGTTCAGCACAGACGTGATCACGGGTAGCGGAGTGGTTACGCTCAGCGACACATCCACCACTACCGAACCCTCGGATCCGTTCACCCCGTTGATCGTGATGGTGCCTGGATAAGTCGTATTGGCCGCCAGACCGGCCGGATTCACCTGCACGGTCAGGATGGTCGAGGCCGACGTGGTCCCGGATGTCGGCGTTACCGAAAGCCAGTTGCCGGTGCTGCTGGCGCTGGCCTGGAAGCTGGCCGTGCCGCCGGCCGCGGTCACCGTCAATTGCCCCGGCGACACGGTGCCGCCGCTGCCGGCCTGGAAATCGAAGCTGAGCATTCCGGGGCTTACCGAGATGGTCGGCTGGCTCACCACGTCGACGGTCACCGACACTACTACGGCGGTGCCGCCCGTCGGTGTAATCGTGATATTGCCGGAGTGGTTGCCGATGCTCAGGTTGGCCTGGTTCACGGAAACGGTCAGGGTAGCCTGCGTGGTACCCGAGAGCGGAGTGACCGACAGCCAATTGCCGGTGCTCGAGGCCGCCACCGTGAATGGCACGCCGGCGCTGCCGGCCGCGCTCGATACCGTCAGCGTTTGCGGAGCTGGCGCGGAGCCCCCGGACACCGCCGAGAAACCCAGCGCGGAAGCGCTCACCACGATGTTGCCGCCGGTTATGCCGGTGCTGCTGACCACCAGATTTACCGGAACGCTCTGGCTCGCGCCGTTGGCGGTCAGCGAGATGTTGGCCCCGTAAGTGCCCGGCGCCAGCCCGGACTGATTCACCGACACCGTCAGCGTCGCATTGGTCGTCAGACTGCCGCTGGGCGTGATCGAAAGCCAGTTGCCGCCGGTCGGCGAAGTGATGTTCACCACCGCCGAAAACGCGGTGCCCGCGGGATTGCTGCTGACCGTCAGAGACTGACTGGAAGGCGCGCTGCTTCCCACCTGCGCGGCAAAGGTCAAGGACGGCGCGCTCAGCGTCAAGCCGGTCGGATTGGACGATTGCGTCACCACGAAAACCACCGGCACGGAAAGCGCCGGCGTGGTTCCACCTGTCACCGTGACGAAGCCCGCGTATAATCCGGCGCTCAGACCAGTCGGGTTGGCCGTCAAGGAGATGGTGGCCGGCGTGGTGTCGGTGCTGCCTTCGAGCGTGGCGGTGAGCCAGTTCCCGGTGGACGACGGGGTCACGGTCAAGGGCAGCGCCGTGCTGCCGGTCGTCGACACTTGAATGGTGGCGGTCTGGGTAGTCCCCGCGGTATCGAGAATTACCGTGCTTGGGCTGGCCGACAATACCTCGCCCGCCGTAACGACGAAAGTCACTTGCAGCGTAGGCGACGGGTTCACCGCTACGCCGTTGGCTACGATCGAGATTGGCACGGACGCGGTGTACGTTCCGGGCAGCAGAGTCTCCGGATAGGCGAAGATCTTGACCGTCGTGCCCGTCGTGCTTAGGTTGCCGCTGATGGTCGATGAAATCAACCACGCCTGGCTCCCGCTGCCGTAATTCGGCTGAGTCGAGATCTCGAACGTCCCACTGTTGCCCACGAACACGATCTCCTGCATGACAGCCGAGGCTCCCGATTGCGCCACGAAGTTCAGCGAGGTTGGCGCCATGGCCCCATTGGCTACCCCGCCCGCGCCGCTGCCGGCCGTCAGGTACACGATCAGCGTCTGGGACGCCGACCCGACCTGGATCGCGATGGTGCCGGTGAACGTTCCGGATCCGGTCACGCTGGTGTTGGCGGTCACCGTCAGATAGGCCTGCCCGCCAGCCACGATGCTGGTTGCGCTCGGCGTCACGCCCAGCCAACCGTTCGAGCTGGAAGCCGTCGCCGTGAAGGCGCCCCCGGCGGAACTGGTCACCGTCACCACCTGATTGTAGCCATTGGAGGAACTCAAACTGACCGGACTGGGCGAAACCGTTAATCCGCCCGACGAGCCCGACACGGTCAGGGTGACGGTGAGGGCGGCCGAGGTGGAGGGATTGACGGTGTCGGTCACCGTTATGGTTCCGGTGTAAGTGCCGGTGGCCAGGGCGGCGTAGTTCGCCAGCCCGACCGAAAACGTACTGCCGTTGGTCAAACCGGTTGCGCTGGTGCTGCCGTTCACCTGCAGCCAGTTGGTGGCCGCCGCGCCTCCCGGGTAGGAGACCGCGGCACTGTAGGCGTCGTTGTTCGGCGTGACCAGGCTTACCGTCTGGGTGGCGGAGGTGGGGGACAGGACTCCGTTCGCGTACGTCCAGGCCACCGCAGTGGGACTGAAGACGACCGCGCTCGAGGTTACGTTGAACGTCACGGTCACGATCAGCGTCTGGCTGCTGCCGTAGCTCACCGTCGCGGTCGTGTTATACTGGCCCGCCGCAAGGCCCACCGCGCTGGCGGTAAAGGTCAGCGACGCCGGTGCCGTGTTGGTCACCGAGCCCGAGACCGGCGACACCTGCAGCCAGGCCGCCCCCGTCGTCGTGCCGAAGGCGATTAGCGACGAACCGGTGGTGGACAGACTTACGGTCGTCGCCACCTGGCCGCCCACCGGAGCGGTCATCGCGTTGCTACCGCTCAATGTGGACGGGCTCGCCACCAGTGTCGGGCTGACGCCGCCACTGGTGTTGTAGGTGACCTGGAACGTCACCGATTGCACTCCTCCCGTCGGTGCATACGGGGTCAGCGTCACCGTCGCCGTGTGGATGCCCGAAGCGAGCGACGCGGCGGAACAGCCGAGCCCCATCGTCAATGTGTACGGCGTCGTGTAGTCAAAGCCTCCGCCGGTGCAGCCGCTAAAGGGATTACCGGTGTCGCCCCCTACCGAGAGCCAGTGCGGATCGCCGCTGGCGTAAGTCACGAACACCGTGAAGCTGATTGGCGCCGCGGGACTGGCCGAATCCTGCGAACCGGTTACGGTCACGGAACCCCCGCCGCTCGACAACGTGACAACGGTGGTGGGGGTAGGGTAGGTAAAAGCCGGCGTGGCGGCGTTGGCCAGCCGCGGCATGGCGGCCAGCAAAGCGAGGGAGAGAACGATTGCGGTCTTCTTGATTGCGGCGAAAGCGGCGTCCATGATTTCTCCTGCGAACCTCATCCAAAGATATAGTACACGTTGTGTCGAAACAAACGGCTTGCAACTCTCATTATCCAGAACTATGGGGGAGAGAGACGGACGCGGCATCTACTATTGTACGTCTATTTTCAGGATCTGGAAAAGATTACTGTAGTCGTCGGTCCATAATCGCACGTTCCGGGCGTGGAAGACGGGGTTGGAGTTGGCGCGAATCTCGTTGTCGAAGTCGTTGGGCGGCGCGGTGACGAGCACCCAGGTAGCGGCAAACACGCCCGCGCCGTCGTCATCCTCGGTGTCCACCAGGCGCGCCCGCCGCCCGGCCGCGCGGGCTTCGCCCTCGATCACCGGCTTCAGGTCCAGATGGCGGTTGGAAATATGCACGGCCAGGATGCCGTCCGGGCGCAGATGCCGGAAATAGAGATCCATCGCCTCGCGCGCGAGCAGGTGCACCGGGATGGCATCGCCAGAAAACGCGTCCACCGCCAGCACGTCGAAATTCTCCGGTTGCTCGCGCTCCAGGGACAAGCGCGCATCTCCCATGGCCACCTCGAGCTTGCCGCGGCAGTCCGCCAGAAAGGTGAATTCGCTGCGCGCCACGCGCACCACCAGAGGGTTGATCTCGTAGTAGCGGTAATAATCGCCCGGCCGCCCGTAAGCCGCCAGGGTGCCCGTGCCGAGGCCGATCACGCCGACCCGCACCGCCCTTCCCTTCCCCCGGTCCCGAATGGCCAGCCCCACGCCGGTGGCGGGACCGTAATAAGTGGTGGGCAGATCGCGCTTGGCCGGATTCAGGAACTGGTTGCCGTGGGTGATAGTGCCGTGCGACAGGGTGCGGGTGGCAAAGATCGAGGTCGGCGGATCGCTGTCCTTCACCGTCAATTCGCCGTAGAAATTGCGCACCCGCAAACGGACGCCGATCGTCGACTGACGGATTTGGATGGCGACATACACCGCCAACGCCAGTGTCAGTGCCACAGCGGCGATGGGCGCCGGCTGCGTCCAGCGCCGGAACCAGGCGGTTTCCGGGCCGGTCTTCAACGCCACCAGGATCAGCGCCGCGCAGCCCACCAGCCCGAGCGGCATCTCGTAATAACCGTTGAACACATGCGGCGCCACCACGCCGACCGCCAGGCCGCCCAGCGCGCCTCCGGCCGCAATCGTCAGGTAGAACTGCGTCAGCAGCCGCGGCTGCGGCTTTAATAAAGCCAGCTCGCCGTGACATGCCATCGAGCAGACGAACAGCCCGAACGCGTACAGCGGCACCAGCAGCAGGACGGGCAGATTGCCCGCGCCGGCCGCGTAGGCCATGGTTCCCAGCGCCACCGCCAGCAACTGCAGAAAAGGATTGCGCCGGTACAGCCCCTTGCCCCAGAAGCACAGGATGAAACTCAGCAGATACAGGCTGAGCGGAACGATCCAGAGGAACGGCACTGCGGCCACATTCTGCGACATGTGGTTGGTGACCGCCAGCAACAGAACCGATGCGCACGCCGGCAGCGCCAGCCACAGCGCATACTGGCGCCGGCTGGGTCTTTCCGCCGCCGCTTCGCCGGGCGCCGCTTCCCGCACCGCGAGCGAGGCCAGCGCCGCCGCAGCGCACACCGCCGCGAACGCCACGTAGCCCCACGACCACATGCGCGCCTGTTGGTGTGTGGTGAACGCGGGCTCGACCAGAAACGGATAGCCGATCAGGGCCAATAGGGAACCGGCGTTCGAAAGCGCATACAGCCAGTAGGGCATCGACCCCGCGAAGCGGCGCGCATACCACGCCTGCAACAGCGGCCCGGTGGTGGCGAGCAGGAGGAACGGCAGCCCGATCGAGCGCCCGAGCACCAGCAGAATGCTCCAGGTCGGATCGCCTACGCCGTACGGTTTCAGACCTGCGCCCGGGTACACCGCCAGCGTCAGCGCGCTCACGCCGAGCAGCCCCACGTGCAGCGCCGCCTGCGCGCGAGGTTGCAGGTAACGGACCACGGCGTGCGCATACAGGTACCCGGCCAACAGCGTCACCTGGAAGAACAGCAGGCAGGCCGTCCACACCGCCGCCGAGCCGCCGAACCAGGGCAGAATGATCTTGCCGATCACCGGTTCCACCTGGAACAGCAGAAAGGCGCTCACCAGGATCGTCAACGCATAAATCAGCATCTACACCGTTACCTGTTGAATGGTGGGGCACGCTTTAGCTTGCCCCCGCACCATCTCTTGTGTTGCGACCCCGCCCGCGGCGCGATTGCTACGATAACACGGTTAGCCGCGGCGCAAGCGTGGAACCGTTCGTGTGGCTGGCTGGGTCAAAGCGACACACTGACTCCGCGGAAGTTATTGAATCCAACGCAGGTTTTCCGGCACGCCGAGTGCTCTTATAGCGTCATGATCGGTATAGCGCCGAGGTTTGTTCTGCTGGCCTCTTTCATAGTTTTTCCGGGGTTCGCGCAGGGTTCGCGCCCCGACCTTCGTTTGGGAGCTTTTGCCAACCAGTCCGTCAGCGCCCGCACTGTGGGCGGTTCCGGCAATGACACCATCAACGCCGCCGCGGTGGATGCGGCCGGAAACATTTACGTGACCGGCACGACATCCTCATTCGATTTCCCGCTGGCGAACGCTTTTCAGGGCGCCAACAGTGGCACGCAACTGGTCTTCAGCAGCGATGCCGGGGCCACCTGGCAGCCGCTCGGGACGCCGCTTCCGGCCGCGAATCCCGAGCTTTGGCCGGTCTCGGTCGCAGCCGACCCCACCAACGGCCGGATTGTTTATGTGGCTTACGGAGACCAGGTCTGCAAGAGCGCCGATGGAGGGCGCCAGTTCGATTGCGTCACCATCGCGTTCGCCTCCTCGCAAACCACCGTCACCTCCATCGCGATCGATCCACAGCAACCGCTGACGGTTTACGCGAGCGCTTACCCAAACGGCGGCGTGTTCAAGAGCGTAGACGGCGGACAAACCTGGGCGAATGCGAGCCAGGGCCTTCCTTCGCAGGGCTTCGTCATCTCGGTCGCCATCGACCCGTTTCACGCCAACGCGGTCTACGCCTGGGCCGACAACGGCGGCTGGGTATCCAACGACGGCGCGGCTTCGTGGACGCCATCCAGCTTGCAGTGGCCGACAAACACGTACGCCTCCGACGTGCACTTCGCCTTCGACCCGGTGACGCCGGGAATTATTTATGGCCCGTGGTTTTCGGGTACCCAGTTCGGCCTCCAGAAGAGCACCGACGGCGGCGCCACCTGGACCCAGTTGAGCACTCCGTTCGTCAATTCCGGCGTGGTCCCCGACCCGAAAGTCTCGGGTGTGTTGTATGCGGTCGCTCCGCCCGTAAACGCGCAAACCGCTTCGTCCCCGTTCTGGAAGAGCACCGACGGCGGAGCAACCTGGACGTCTACTCCCTGCCCCGCCGACTCATTGGCCGTTCTGGCGGTGGATCCGGCGAACCCGCTGATCATGGTGGCCGGGCCGTTTCGCTCGACCGACGGCGGCCAGACCTGGAGCCCCACCAACCTTTCCCGCGACGTGCAGCCCGCCTTCGCGCCATCCACCGCTGGCCTGATCTACGCAACCGGCACGATCACCTCCGACGCATTTGTGGCCAAGTTCTCGCCCGGCGGCAAGCTCGCCTTCTCGACTTACTTCGGCGGCATGGGAAACGACGCGGGACAGGGCATCGCGCTCGATGGCGCGGGCAATATCTGGATCGCCGGCAGCACTTCCTCTTACGACCTGCCGGTTACCCCAGGCGCGTATCAGAGCGCGCTGCACGGAACGACGAACGCCTTCGCCGCGAAATTCTCGAACGACGGAAAGCTGCTGGCGGCGACTTACCTGGGTGGATCGAGCGGGGATTCCGGCTTCGGAATCGCCATCGACCCTCAGGGCGATCCGTGGTTGATCGGCAACTGGACCTCGGCCGACTTTCCTTTCACCACGGCGCCGCTGGCGGCCACTTCGGATGTGGTGGTTGGCTTCCTGAGCGAACTCGATCCATCGGCCGCGCGGCTCCTGTATTCGGCCAACGTCGGGGCGGAGTTCGACAAGAACGGCAAAGGGATCGCCATCGACCCTTCGGGGAACATTACCCTGACCGGCTCGGCTTGGGGCGCTTTCCCGGTCACACCCGGCGCCTTCCAGGCGGGCACCTCCGATCCCAACGCGCCCAGGGTTTTCGTCGTCAAACTCAATCCGTCGGGCAGCGTGATCTACTCGACTTTCTTCGGCGGA
This sequence comes from Bryobacteraceae bacterium, assembly GCA_049686695.1. Lineage (GTDB taxonomy): Bacteria > Acidobacteriota > Terriglobia > Bryobacterales > Bryobacteraceae > Bog-375. The sequence goes on from JBAVIH010000142.1 coordinate 16,571, forward strand.
ACCGCCGGCTCGCCGGCCACCGGCAACTATGAGCCCAGCCAGGATTTCGGCGTCGCGGTGGCCCTGGACAACGCGGGCAGCGCATATCTCACCGGCAGCACCAACGACACGGATTTTCCCACCACGGCCGGCGCGTATCAAACGACCCTCGCGGCGGGCTGCGCGTATCCCGCGTTCTCGATCGCCACCGGGTGGATCGGCTCGCTCTACAGATGGATGGTGGACGATGTCTTCGTGGTCAAGCTGAGCGCGGATGGCAAGACCGCGTTGTTTTCGACCCTGCTGGGGGGCTCGTGCTATGACCGCCCGACCAGCCTGGCTCTCGACGGCGCGGGGCGGGTCTACGTGGCCGGCGAAACCGATTCCGGCGATTTTCCGCTGCTTTCCAACCTGGAACCCGTTCCGGCGAGCCCCTATTTCGCTTCCTTCCTATCGATATTCGATCCCGCCGGTTCGGCTTTGGATTTCTCGACGTACCTGTACGCGGGATCGGCGCCCAGCGTGGTCGCCGGCCCCCGCGGGACGGTCGGCGTGGCCGGCAGCACCGGCTCCGGGGCGCAGACCAGTCCCTACGGAGGCGCCTGCTTCCTCGGCCCTTGCCCGCCCACCACCACGCACGGCTATCTGACGCTGATCGAACCGCGCGAAGAACGGCCGGCGCTGGACCATCCGCCGGGCTTAATCAAATAACTTGCGCTACGGCCCGGAAAAGACGCTGGCGGTGGAGACCGCCGGCCTTACATTTTCGGGAGAGGCGAGGTAACGCCGGCGGTCTTGCCGCCGGCGTCCTGTATTTTATACGCGCTTGACCACGGCCACTCCCCGGAACATGCCGCCGACCGCTCCTGACCGGATTATCCTCAACGTAAGCTATCACAGACTCGAGTTGCTCCGCGGATCGTATCCACCGGTCGAAGTATTCTCTCTGCCAGAACGGCGTTCCCGTTCTGCCCAGCAAGGCATTGGCGCGGTTGGCGGCCGCTGCCTTCAGCCATCGCATGATCTCCGGCAGGGAGCTGACCGGCGTCATCACGACGTGAACGTGATTGGGCATGACGACCCATCCGAAAAGATCGTAGGAACGGCGAACACTTTCTCCGTGGAGCAGGGCTTGGGCAAGGATAGCGGCAATCCGCGGCTGGCCTAACCATCGTGGGCCCGTGGCGGGAGCGGGCGGGGGCTTCGATCCGGCGAGCCGCCAGGTGACGAAGACGGCTGAGTTTTCGGGGACCCAATGCGGGAGGCGGCGGTGCCAGTACATAGGAGTAAGGAAACCAGGAACATTCTCACATAACTGCGCCTGTTCGATTCCGCATTCCCACAATCCGATTTGTGGATTGCCGCGGCGCCGGACCTGCTAGAATCGGAAGCAGCAGGAACGGGGGGACCATGTCCGATCTCAGGGCCGGCGCCAGTCAGCGCCGGGATCCAATTACTCAACTGCAAGAAAGCGAAAAGATGGTAATGGCGTTGCTCGAGTCGGCGTCGCAAGCGATCCTGAGCGTCGACCGGAACGGCCGCATCGTTCTGGCCAACCCCAAGACCGAGGAAATGTTCGGCTACAGCGGCGCGGAACTGCTCGGTGCGCGAATTGAGCTGCTGCTTCCCGAGTCCGCCCGCCGGGCTCACGGACGCGACCGGGAGGAGTACTTCAAGCGGCCGCGCGTCCGGCCGATGGGGATTGGAATGGATCTCGCCGGGCGGCGCAAGGACGGAACCGAGTTCCCGGTCGAGATCAGCCTCAGCTACGTGGAGACCACCGAGGGCGTGTTTGCGATTGCTTTCGTCAATGACATCAGCGAGCGAAAGCGGCTCGAAGACCGGCTCCTCCAGGCGCAGAAAATGGAAGCCGTGGGACGGCTGGCAGGCGGCGTGGCGCACGATTTCAACAATATGCTGACCGTGATCGGCGGCTACAATCGCATGATCCTCGACGAGCTTTCGCCGCTCGATCCCTTGCGCGGCTGCGCCGAAGAGGTGCTCAAGGCGGCCGACCGCGCCGGCGCGCTGACCAAACAGCTATTGGCGTTCAGCCGCCGGCAGATCATGCAGCCCTGCGTGATGAACGTGAACACGGCGGTGGAGCATACCGAGAAGATGCTGCGCAGATTGATCGGCGAAGACGTCGAGCTGGTTCTCAAACTGCGGGAGGACGTGGGCAACATCAAAGCGGACCCGAGCCATATCGAGCAGGCGATCGTCAACCTGGCGCTGAACGCCCGCGATGCCATGCCGAATGGCGGCCGGATCACCATCGAAACCGCCAATGCGCACCTGGATGAAACCTACGCGCGGACGCACCTGGGTGTGCAGCCCGGCGACTTCGTGATGGTGGCCGTCAGCGACACCGGCCATGGGATGGATGCCGAAACGCGCCGGCGGCTCTTCGAGCCTTTTTTTACCACCAAGGAAAAAGGCAAGGGAACGGGCCTGGGGCTGGCCACGGTGTACGGCGCGGTCAAACAACTCGGCGGCGATATCTGGGTCTACAGCGAGCCCGGCCAGGGAACCGCCTTCAAACTGTATTTCCCGCGGGTCACGGAGACTGCCACTCCGCCGGCAGCCAGTCCCGTGGAGGCCGATCGAGCGCCGTCCACCGAGACCATTCTGGTGGTGGAAGACGAACAGGCCGTGCGCGATCTCACGGTGAAGATACTGCGGAAGCTGGGTCACACCATTCTGGCGGCGGCCAGCGGCGGCGAGGCTATCGAAATCGCCAAGACCTATCGCGGCCCGATCGCTCTTCTGTTGACCGATGTGGTGATGCCGAACATGAGCGGCCGGCAAGTGGCGGACGAACTGGCCAAACTCAGACCCGAAACGAAAGTACTTTACCTGTCCGGCTACACCGACAACACCGTGGTTCACCACGGGGTGCTGGAGGACGGCGTCGAATTCCTTCCCAAGCCGTTCAGCCGCGAAGCGCTGGCGAGGAAGATCCGCGAGGTGCTGGAATCTCCCACGCCGGAGCGGGAGGAACCGCAGGCCTGAAGGGATCGGCGATCAGAGCACGCTGGCCAGCAGTTTCGCGCCGTCCGGAACGCCCAGTCCGGAGCAGGCGTCCCAACCGGGACCGGCCGTATACAGGCCTTTGAGCTTGCCGTAGACGTCGTTATTCCCGGTGGTGATGTCGCGGAACGCCGCCGCCGCGGAGCTGTACAAGAACGGGTTCAGGAAGCCGGCGGTAGCGCCCGGCGTCTTGTGCGCGAGGCTCTGGTTGATCAGCGCGATCAGGCCGGCCATCAGCGGCGCCACCGCGCTGGTGCCTCCGATCACCTGCTGCTTCCCCGCCAGGAAAACCTTGTATCCGGTCTCGGGGTCTGCGTTGCCGGCCACATCCGGCAAGCCGCGCCCGGCGCTGCCGTTGGGCGCGTTCGGCACCTTGGCGCCGTCCTGGTAGGAAGGCAGCGCAAACAAATTGCTGACGCCTCCACCGCCCGCGCCGGCCTTCACGCCTTCGTTCCAAACCACCTCGCTCGAGATGGCTCCTTTGGCGGCCGACAGCTTCGTGCCGCCGCAGGCCAGCGCGAATGGGCTCGAGGATGGAAAGTCGGCATGCGGCTTTTTGTCCCACCCCTTGAGCGGCATATCGGGCGAACCGTCGTCGCCGGCCGCGCAGCAAACCGTTACGCCCAATTGCGCGGCGTCCTGAATCGCCTGGTTCAAACCCTGGGTGAACTGCTGATCCACCTGGCCGCCGGGGTCCTCCGGTCCGCCCCAACTGATCGAAATCACGCTTGGCTTGCGTAGCGTGTCGTGGACCGCCTGATTTAACGCGTCAATGAAACCGTCGGTCGTGTTGGGCGTAAAGTAAACCGCGATGGTTGCGCCGGGCGCCACGGCCCCGGCGACCTCGATATCCAGCGTGACTTCGCCGTCCGAGCCGGCGTCCGGTCCGGGCACGTTGGCGCCGCCGTCCACGCTCACCGCAACCACGGTGGGCGCGGCGATGCCGAGGCCCTTGAAGTAAGTTGCCAGGTCGGATGCCTGGTATCCGGCGCCGGTCGGCTTCCCGGTCTGGTCGATGTCGTTCAGCTCGATCAGGGCGATCGACTGGCCCTGTCCGGTCAGGCCCGTGGGAAAGTCATAGAGCGCGGCGACCTGCGGCGCGGTGACACTCGGGTCGGCGGCCGGCTTGCTCTTTGCAGGCGCCTTGCCCTTGGCCGGCTTCGGCGCCGCGGTGGCGAGCGGCCCGCGCGAG
>JBAVIH010000143.1:0-6437 GCA_049686695.1 Bryobacteraceae bacterium
CAGGCGTTCGCGCACGTTGCGCAGGCCATAGCCGCCGCCGCGGGACTCCAGCGCCCGCAGCGCCGCGGAACGAAAGCCGGGACCATTGTCGCGCACTTCGATGCGAAGCGTGCCGCGTGAAGCGGCCGCCGTCACTTCGACGATTCCCGGCGTGCTGATGGCGCCCACGCCGTGCCGGGTGGCGTTCTCCACCAGCGTCTGGACGATCATGGCGGGAATCCGCGCGTTGCGGATGTCGCTCGAGAACTCCAGGCGCACCCGCAGGTTGTCGCGGAAGCGTGCCTGCTCCACGTCCAGATAGGCGCGAACCGCCTCCATCTCGTCCTCCAGCCGGACCCATTCGCGCTCGCTCCCGCTCAGGGTATAGCGGAAAACCTCGCCGAGTTGCTCGATGGTTCTTTCGGCGCGGTCCGGATCGGACGGGATCAGCCCGGCGATGGCGTTGAGCGCGTTGAAGAGGAAATGCGGGTTCACCTGTGCGCGCAGAGCCTTCAGTTCGGAGCGGCTGGCATTCAGGACGAGGTCCCGTTCGCGCTTCTCCTGCGAAAGGCGCTCCTCGCGCAGGCGCAGATTCTCGAGCAGGAACGAGTACGCTTCCGCGAGCGAAGTGAGAAGGTCGATGTCTTCGCTGAGGAACTGGGGGCTGTCCGCGCGCGGCTGGACGCGGAACGCGCCCACGGGCTCGCCGTGTGTCCGAATGGGTACTGTGATGGCTGCCCCTGCGTCAGAGGCGGATTGGCTGGGGCCATCCGCGAGCACCTCCACGTCCGCCTGGAAGATCGCGCTCAAGCGTTGTTCGGCCAGCTTGCGCAACTCGCCGGCGCCGATGGCGCCCTGCAGGCCGGCTAGGAAATAGCGGGTGGCCTCGGCGGGCGAGAAGCGGCGGCCCAGCCAGAGCCGGTCCACCCATGGCGACAGCTTGCGCTGTCCCCACGGAGCGCAGAGCACAATCGGCCAGACCGAAAGCGCCCAGACCAGGGTTCCGATCCAGCCGTGCAGATTCATGGCCCAGATGAACGGGGTCACGAACACAAAGTAGAGCGTGAGCAGCAGCAGCGACGCGAAGACGAAGGCGGCCTTCTTCACCAGAACGTCGAAGAAGGTAAGCCGCTCAGTGTAGTACGTGACGATGAAAACGAAGGCCAGCGCACAGGTGTCTATGCCGATGGCGACGGCTGGGCCGTTCGACCGCGGCTCGAAAACCGCGAGGCAGATCCACGCGACAAACAGGAGCACCAGCCAGCGGCGCGGGCGGCGCGCGAACAGCCCGAGACGGTTGCGGGAAGAGATCAGCATACCGATAACGCAAAGTGCGCAGTAGGTATCGAAGGCGAGCGACAGTCGCTGCAGCCCGCCCTCGTGGCCGCCACGGTATGCCGCCAGGGCGGCGACCGCTACCGCCATGGTGATCGGCCAGTAAATGGCCAGCAGCGTTGCCCAGACGCGCCGGCCGCGGAGGTGCAACCGCTCACTGTGGTACAAGACGTGAAATACCAACGGAGGCAAAAGCAAAACGGTAATTCCGTCGACGATATCCAGCAGCGCGAATCTGCGGTGCAGCGTGGTGGCTGCCCACTCCTCGGCCAGAACATCCAGGAACTTTACGGCGAACGCCATCACCAGACAGGTGTAGCCGTAGCCGCCCCATTGCGCTTTCCGCGCGCGCAAACGGCGCAGGCACAGAACCGACACGAAGGTATAGGCGATGGCGTTGAAGCTTTTCAACAATATCAGCAGCAGCGGATAGTAGATGCCCATGCGCCATCTCCTTTCAGTGGCCGGGAAGAAGCCGCCGGCCCTATTCTATCTTGCGGCTATGTCTCGTAAGCGCCTGCAAGCTTCAAAACCCGTACTTGAAGCCGAATAGCAGAAAGCGGTTGCCCACTGTATAGATCGGGTAGCCCGTGGCGAGGGCGTTGGAATTCCGGGTGCCCGCCAACGGCGCGGCGAAGTCCAACTCCGTATCGGCGCCAGTGAACTGGCGCAACGGGTGATTGAGGAAGTTGAAAGCGGAAAACCGCACCTCGAAGGTGTGTTCGCGAACACGGAAGTCCTTATGTATCGACAGGTCGCTATGGAAGTAAGCCGGCCCCTTGATATAGGGCCAGACCGCGGGACCATTGGTTCCCCGCGGGCCGAGCTCGAAGCAGTTGGGATTGAAGTACTGCCCGGGTTGCAGATTGCGGCGCGGGTCGCAGGTGAGCACGGGAAGGATTTCCGCGGAATCCGTGCCGAGCCACATCTGCGAGTTCAGGTCGCCGGTGGCGGTGAGATACATATTGCCGCCCGTATTGGGCTGAATCGGCGCGCCGCTCTGAAACATGACGATGCCGGACATCACCCAGCCGTTGGCCGCCCCCTTCAGGAGAAGGTTGCCATGGACGTGGGAAGGCAGGTGGATCACATACGCAACGTTGAAGATGCTGGTGTGATCGTAGGGGAGCACGCCGTAGTTATCCTTGAGATTCCAGGGGTCCGCGGCGACGCCGTTGCCGGCTCCGTTGTCCGATTCGCCGTCGCGTATGCCGAGCGTCTTGCCGAAGGTGTAATTCGTCATGAAAGTGACCGGCCCGGCCTGCTTGTTCCAGGACGCCATCAGCGCATTGTGGTTCTGATAACTGCCATGACTGACGAGTAACATGGTCTGATAGTTTTCGTAGGGCCGGTAATCCTGGTAAGGGATGGCGCCCGATGCCGGATCGTTTACCACCCCCGTGACCGGGTCCGGCAGGAAGTACGCGCCCAGCGGCGTCTTGTTCAGGTTTCCCAGGACGGGGATATTGGTGCCGTTGCCGGAGAGCAGCAGGTCGCGGCTCCGGTTCCCGGAATACTCGAGTTCCAGAATCGATCTCCACGGCAGAGCCTGAGAGACGATGAAATCGTAAGTTTCCGTGTATGGCGTCCGGGCGTCTCCCTGTTGCATGGCTCCGAGGTTTCCACCCAGACCCGGCACCGTGCTCGGCAGACCATACTGGGCGAAGTTCCATCCCAGGTTCGCCGGGTTGGTGAGCGTGTAATTGGGGATGCCCGCCGGCTCGTCGTACATTCCCCCGCTGACGGCGCTGTTGAAAGAAAACTGGTAGCGGTATACGCCGAAGCCGCCGCGGAGCACGGTCCTGCCGTTTCCGAAAGGGTTCCAGGCCACGCCGAAGCGCGGCAACGGGAAGAACGGTTTCGATGGGAAGCCGGACATGGGAACACTGCTGTCGATGCCGTGCCACAAGAGGCCGGTCCATGGCCCCGCGCTGGCGGTATTGTTGTAACCGGCTGGATTCCACACGGCCAGGCCGGGCCCGCCGAGGGGACACCATTGGCCGATGTGATCGAGTCGCACGCCATAGGTGAGGGTCAGCCTGCGGGTTACTTTCCACTGGTCCTGTGCGTACAGCGAATACTGAGCCTGCCTGAGATCGTACACGCTGACGGCAGGCACCTGCTGGAACGATTGCACGCGGCCGGTGAGAAAGTCGGCCAGCAGGTTGCCGCTGGAGTCCGCGCCCGTGTTACTGAATGCCAGCAGCCCCTGCGGGAAGGGTCCGAGGTCCGGCTGATCGTTTTCGGCGAACTCCCAGTAGGCGCCGAACTTCAGAGCATGGGAGCCCACCACCTTGGAGAGATTATCGGCGACTGAAGGATCCATCGACAGTTTTCCGAAATCGCCGCCCTGGAAGCTGGTGCCAAAGGTGGGTGCATAGTAACCCGGGACTCCCATTACATTGGGAGGCTGCGGCAGGTATGGGTCGGGCGCCAAAGGCCGATAGCCGCTGAGCCCGTGGGCAGCCGAACTGACCGCCGAGGGATCGGAAAGCCGAACCGGGTTGAGAAACCTCGCAAATGCGACTACCGTCTCGTTGGTCAGCGTGGGACTGAATACGCGGACCAGGTTTCCGCTGAGTATGTTCGAAACCTGGCGCGCCGGCATCGGCGACGGATAGGGAAGCGCGCTGCCAGGCCACCACCACACGCCGGCGATATTATGATCCAGCTCAATCTGAGGGTTCCATGTCACGGATAACCTGGTGCTATCGGTGACGTTGTAATCCACCCTGACTCGAAACTCGAAACGATTCACCGGCGTTCTGAGCCCGTAATAGAAGTTATCGCCGACGGCGCTGGGTTGCAGCCATGACACCTGCGGGAAGGTTTTCGCGTAGGCCAGCGAAGTCGGATCGAGCAGACTCTGCGGGATGATTCCGCTGGGGTACTGGGCAGCCGCCCCGTGTTCGGCCGGGAGCGCAGCATAGAGAGGATAGGCGTTCGCGAATGCCGCGCCGAGAGTGGCAATATATTGCGGCGAGAAATTACCTTCGAGCATCTCGCCGGTGGGAACGAAAGTCTGGGTAGCCCAGAACGTGGGCTGCACCATGCCTTCCGGTGCGATGTAAAAGAACAGCTTGTCGCGCTTGCGATTGAAGCGGAGGCCCGGAATCAGCAGCGGGCCGCCGATGTCGCCGCCGGGATAGAAGAAGGACGGGGCGGTTAACGACTTACCGAATCCCAGGCTTTTGTCGTAGGAATCTTCGGAGTCGAGCTTGAAAGCGGACACATAGAGGTACAGCGCGCCGTGAAATGCGGATGTGCCGCTCTTGCCGATGGCCTGGATGGTGACCGGCCCCTTGGCATACTCGGCGCCGTAGGCCGAGTTCAGTACGGTTACCTCGGCGGTCTGGTCCGCATTGATGTTGGCCACCTGCGTGCCTTGGTTGCCGGGGTCGAGCAGGTTGGCGCCGTCGGAGGTGATGGTCATCGCTCCGTTGGGTTGGGTCCCGTTGGCGGAATATTGTCCGACCGGTCCGACGTTGCTCTGCGTGACCTGGCTCGACCACGCGTTTTGCGAGAGGCCGCTGTTCATGCCCATACCCGGCATGATCTTAATGAGTTCGGCGGCATTGCGGCCCTCGATAGGGACGTTGGCCACCATGTTACCGTTCAGCGTTTGCCGGCTCTCGCCGGTATCGAGCGGTGCGGGCGAGTCCAGGGAAGCCGACACGCGAACGTGCTCGGTGGCGACCCCAACCTGCAGCACCACGTTCGCCAGCGTCCGGTTCTCGCCCTGGTTGAAGACGATGTGTGTCCTCTCCCAGACGGCGAATCCGGGCGCCGAAATCGTCACCGCGTAGGAACCCGGCTGAATGGCCGGGATGCTGAAGAAGCCTACGCCGTTGGAGGCGGTGTCGCGCGTGGCGCCGGTCGCTTCGTCCTTCAGCACCACCTTTGCGTCGCGAACCACCGCGCCGCTCGAATCGTAAACCGTGGCGTTCAGAGAACCGCTGGCGTTCTGGCCGAAGGCCGGCAGGCCGAAAACGATCGGCGCCAAAACGACCACGCTCCGGAGAAGTTTGGGACTGCGCATAAATGACCCCTTTTGTCCGAGAACCACCATGGCTTGATCTTAGCCACATTCGCCGCCGAGTACCAAGCCATTTCGGAAGACTGGCGGGGACACGGGATGAGTGGGCGCACGGCGGCGCCGGGTGGCGATGGTGGGGCATGCTTTAGCTTGCCCTTGGGTTTGCCCACCAGCGCGACAAAATGTCGTTCGCCGGTAACCGTTCTCTCACGGCCCGTCCGCGAAATGGTATGCTTCGTTCCATGACGTCCGACAATCTCTTCGCGGTTACCCAATTGAGCGAGGCTCGCGCCGAGACCATCAAGAAAACATATATGCTGCTGGGCCTCAGTGTGGCCGGCGCACTCTGCGGCGGGTATCTCGGCGCGCAATCGGACGCCTTGGCTAACCTGTTCACGGGCTGGCTGGGTTGGATTCTGGCGATGGTGTTGCTCAACGCCATCCCGCGGGTGGCCATTGCATGCCGCCACAATCCGGTGTTAGGCGTCACCGCGCTGCTGGCCGACGGGTTCGTTTCGGGAGTGGTGCTGGCTCCGATCCTCCGCTTTGCGAGCCGCTACGCACCCGGAACGATTGAGATTGCGATGCTGATGACGCTGATTGTCTTCGGCGCGATCACGCTGTTTGTGATGTCTTCGAGTCGCACGTTTTCGGCGCCGCGAGGACTGATGCTCGGGATCTTCGTCAGCATCATTGCGGCGATGGTGCTCAACGCGTTTCTCAACATCGGTCTGCTGGGGATTTTGATAGCCGCCGGCATCGGCATTTTAGGCGTCTGCATCCTCGTCTATGCCACCAGCGCCGTTCTCCACAACCCCGACGCCGACAGCCCGATCCCCGGCGCGTTGATTCTATTCGCGGGCCTTTTCAATGTGTTTGTAGCGATTCTGAATATCATGCTGCGGCTGAACCGCAGGCGCTAGCTCGCTCCGCCCCCGCGGCTGTGGCGGCGGCGGTCTTGCCGCCGGCGCCTTTCCGCTTTACGAAAACAACCCGCTCCACGAAACGCCGGCACACCGCCAACGATGGCGGCACTGCGGGCAACAACGCCGACGCCACGATCTGCGAGGAATCTATGGGCCGGGAG
>JBAVIH010000144.1:0-31254 GCA_049686695.1 Bryobacteraceae bacterium
CCGGAACCCGCCTCGTTCCTGCTGCTGGGCGCAGGCCTCGCCGGCGCCGGCCTGCTGCGCCGCCGCGCGGTGCGCCGTTAAGGGCCAACGGCTCTCTTTGGTCGCGGCTCTGAACCGATCGCAATCAACGTACTGGAGCCGCGACCGTCAGGGAGCGGTTGCCTGCCATCATTTTCGGGGCGCGGGCAGAGGTACGGCGATCACGGGCTCCGTGGCTGGCTGCGAGGCGCCTGGCTTTTGTTGCAGCGTAACGACGACTTCCGCCGCGGCGGCCGCGTCCGCCGGGCCGGGTTGGATGTGGATGGCCGTGCCATCGGTGCCCGCGGGTGAGCCCTTTAAGCGCCTGGTGGCGTTTCGGAAGATCGCGCTCGAGCCCGGCGAATCCAAATCGGTGACCCTCGACCTCGACCCGCACTATCTGTCCATTTTCAACGAGGACAAGAATGGGTGGGAACTCGTAAAGGGCGAATACGCCGTGCAAGTGGGCGGTTCGTCGCGCGACCTGCCGCTCAGCGGAACGTTCCGCATCGGGCGCTAAGGACTCGGTGGGTAACGACATGGATGTGGAAACCGGGTGGCTGGCTTTGTATCAGCCTCGTCGGCCGCCCGGCGCGGTACAATCCTGGTTACCATGCCCTTCCCGATTCATCGCCTCCGTCGTCTGCGCGCTACCGAAGCGTTGCGCGGCCTGGTCCGCGAAACCCACCTCCATCCCGGGCAGTTCATCCTCCCCCTGTTTGTTTGCCCGGGCGAAGGCGTTCGCCGCGAAATCGGCGCCATGCCCGGCAACTACCAGCTTTCCATCGACGAGCTGGTCAGGGAGTGCGCCGAGGTCCAGTCGCTCGGCATCGGCGGCGTCATCCTCTTCGGCCTGCCGGAAGCCAAGGACGAGCTGGCCTCCGGCGCCTATGACGACGCCGGCATCGTGCAGCGCGCCATCCGCGCCATCCGCCAGGAGACGCCGCGCCTGCTGGTGGTCACCGACGTCTGCAACTGCGAGTACACCAGCCACGGCCACTGCGGCTTCGTCAAGGATGGCGACGTCGATAACGACACCACCCTCGAGTGGCTGGCCAAGTCCGCCGTTTCCCACGCCCGCGCCGGCGCCGGCATGGTGGCGCCTTCCGACATGATGGATGGACGCGTGGCCGCCATCCGCCGCGCGCTCGACGCCACCGGTTTCCCCGGCACGCCCATCCTCGCCTACGCCGCCAAGTTCGCTTCGGTATTTTACGGCCCGTTTCGCGAGGCCGCCGATTCCGCGCCGCAGTTCGGCGACCGGCGCAGCTATCAGATGGACCCGGCCAATGGCCGCGAGGCCATGCGCGAGATCGCGCTCGATATCGAGGAGGGCGCCGACATCATCATGGTGAAGCCTGCCATGCCCTATCTCGACCTGATCGCCATCGCCCGCCAGCGCTTCGACGTGCCGATCGCGGCTTATCAGGTGAGCGGAGAGTATTCGATGATCGTGGCCGCCGCGCGCAACGGCTGGCTGGACCACGATCGCGCCATGATCGAGTCGCTCACCTCCATCGCCCGCGCCGGCGCCGGCATCATTCTCACCTACTTCGCCAAGCCCGCCGCCCGCCTGCTGGGCTGAACTGCCCGCTGTGTTGGCGGGATGATCGGTTTCTGTGTCCGTGTTACGCTGGCAGCGACAGGCCACAAGAAGCGATGGCGTGTTCTATTTTCGTTCACGAGGAATGGTCCATGGACAAGCTGGAAGAGATCGCGAAGAAGCGCAAGCGGGCACACGCCAGGCTGGTCGCCCTGAAGTCCGATGTGTATCGCGGTTTTCTCGAAATGGAGCGGGCGGCGTACGCCGATGGCGCCCTGCCCAAGAAGCACAAAGAGCTGATCGCAGTCGGCATCTCGGTCGTGAAGGATTGCGAATCCTGCATGCAGTGGCACATCGAACAAGCGGTGGCCGCCGGGGCTATTTTCGAGGAAGTGCTCGAGGCCGTCGAAGTCGCGATGGAGATGGGAGGCGGACGCGCCACCGTATCCGCCCGTTTCGCGCTCGAGGTGATGGACAGTTTGAAACTGCCCCCCAGCGCGCGCTAGATTCGAGTTGCCGCGCAACCCTGCTAGAATCGTCTCCTGAACCCAGGAATCCTTCGTCGATCATGTACCGGCTGATTTCTTGCGTGGCAATTGCGATAGCGCTGGCGCTGTGGGCGGCTCCGTCCAATCGGGGCACGATTCGCTTCGAGGAGATCGCCGCCCGGTCCGGATTGCGATTCGTCACCGAAAACTCGCCGACGCCCAACAAGAACCAGATCGAGCCGATGGTCGCCGGCGCCGCTTTGTTCGACTACGACGGCGACGGGTACCTGGATGTCTACCTGATCAACGGCGCCGCGCTTCCCTCGCTCAAGAAGGAGTCGCCCGCTTACTGGAACCGCTTGTTCCACAATAACCGCGACGGCACCTTCACCGATGTCACCGAAAAGGCGGGGTTGGCCGGCGCGGGCTACGGCATGGGCGTGGCCGTCGGCGACTACGATAACGACGGTTGGCCGGACGTGTTTGTCGCCAATGTAACCGGCAACCAGTTATTCCATAACAATGGCAACGGCACCTTCACCGAAGTAACTCAGAAAGCCGGCGTCGGAGGAGCCAGCATGGACGGCGTCAAAATGTGGGCGGTCGGCGCCGGCTGGTTCGACTATAACAACGACGGCCTGCTCGATCTCTGGGTGGTGAACTACTGCAAGTGGAAAGTAAATGAGGATCCGTATTGCCCTCTCAAGAGCGGCGTCCGCGCCTACTGTCATCCTAAGTACTATGCGCCGCTGCGCAGCACGCTCTATCGCAACAACGGGGACGGCACTTTCACCGACGTAACCGCGGAAACCGGTCTCGCGCAGTACTTAGGCAGGGGCATGAGCGTCTCCTTCGCCGACTACGATGGCGACGGCTATCCGGACGCTTTCGTGGCCAACGACAATACGCCCAACTTCCTGTTCCACAATCTGGGCGGCAAGCGATTCGAGGAAGTCGGCTTGCTCGCCGGTGTGGCGTACAGCCCCGATGGCACGGCGCTCTCCGGCATGGGATCCGATTTCCGGGATGTCGACAACGACGGCCTGCCCGACATCTGGCACACTTCGGTCGAGCACCAGACCTTTCCGCTCTATCTGAATCGCGGCAAGGGCAGGTTCGTCGACATGACGGCCGCCTCCGGACTCTCCCGCACCGCGAACATGTCCGGCTGGAGCAACGGCATTTTCGATTTCGACAACGACGGATGGAAGGACCTGTTCGTGGTGCGCTCCAACGTGATGGAGAATATCGAGCAGGCCACCAACCGGAGGTACCCGGAGCCGAACTCGGTCTTCCGCAATCTCGGCAACGGAAAATTCGAGGACGTGAGCGGCCTGGCCGGACCCGACTTTCAGTTGGAGGCGCCTCACCGCGGCGCGGCCTTCGGCGATCTGTTTAACGACGGCCGCATCGACGTCGTGGTGCCCGTTCTCGGCGGGGCCGTCAAGCTGTTTCACAACATCTCGAATCGGGAGAACCACTGGATTCTGTTCCAGCTGGTGGGCACCCGCAGCAACCGCATGGGGCTGGGAGCGCAACTGCGCATCACCACCGCCGACGGCCAGTCTCAGTGGAACGAGGCGACCACAGCCACCGGCTATGCTTCGTCCAGCGATCCCCGCGTCCACTTCGGCCTGGGAGCCAACCGCCGCATCCGGGAACTCGAGATCCGCTGGCCCAGCGGCGCGCGCCAGGTTCTGCGCGACCTCGAGGTGGACCGCATCATGACCGTCGAGGAACCAAAACGTTAGCGTCCCCGCCCGGCCTACTGTTCCGGCGCCGGCATTAACTCGGGTTCCTTGCCTGCGTCCTGTTTCAATCGCTGGAAGGTGGCGCGCGCCCGCGCCGCGTCCTCTTCGCGGCCCGCCCGTGCGTAAGCGGCGCCCAAGGCGAGATACGCTTTGGCAAATCCCGGCTGCGCCTTCTGCACCATCTCCAGCTCCGGAATCGCCCGGCGATAGTCGTCCGTATCCAGCAGCAACAGGCCCAGCAGGTAGTGCCCCAACACCGATTGCGGGTCCAGTTTCACGGCTTCTTCGGCGTAGCGCAGCCCGGCCGCGGAATCCACCTTGTACCGCGTCGCCGCAATCTGCAGCCGCGCCATCACGTGCCGGGGGTTGTTCTTGATTTCCTGTTCCAGTTCGGCATAACCAGCCGGCATATCCTCGGCGCCCAGCAAAAACCAGCCGTACGCATAGTGGATGTTCCGATAAGTGGGGTAGTCGCGCGCCACGGCGGCATATTCCTGGCGCGCCTCGTCGAACTTTTTCTGCCCGGCCAGACACTCCGCCCGGCCCACCCGCGCCACTACCTCGGCATCCCGATCGCGCGGCGGGTCCATCTCGCTCCGCCACAGCGCCACCAGGCCGAGCGCCTGCAG
This sequence comes from Bryobacteraceae bacterium, assembly GCA_049686695.1. GTDB lineage: Bacteria > Acidobacteriota > Terriglobia > Bryobacterales > Bryobacteraceae > Bog-375. The sequence goes on from JBAVIH010000144.1 coordinate 4,430, forward strand.
CAGGTCCGGGTTCCTGACCCCGGCAAAGCACAGCGAGTGCAACCGCTGCAGCGCCTCCTGGAACATTCCTGCCCGGCGCAGCAGTTCGCCCTCATGATAGAGGACTACGTTCCGCAACTGCGGATCGTCCGGCAATCCAAGGTCCTTGCCCTCCCGGATGTGCCGGAGCGCGCTCGCGTCCTGCCCCAGTTCGAATTCCGAAAGCCCCAGCATCGCCCGCGCCAACCCGTTCTTGGGGTTGAGGTCGGCCGCCTTACGGAATGCCTCCGCCGACTTGTCGAACGCCCTCCCTTCGTACTCGAGCATGGCCAGCGACCACCAGCCTTCTCCCCAGCCCGGCCGCAACTCGACGGCCTTCCGGTAGAGGACAATGGCGTCCTCGGTTCGGTCCGCATCGCGCGCCGCCTCCGCCCGCGCCGCAAGGGCGGCGAAATCGGGAGCCGGGCCCTTACCGGGCTGTGCCAACGCCGGAACGCCGCCAGCCAGGCACAGCGCCATCAGCAGTAACGATGGAATTGCGTGCGAAATCGTATCCGCGCACCCCCGCGCAGAATTGTAGCACGGCCGGTGGCGATCGTCGCCCGGCCTTACGCCGGCAGATGCCTATCGGGCGGAGACGGGAATCGTGCCAGTGGCTTCGATCACGGCCTCTTCGATCGATTGCGCGACCTGCGCGGGCGGCTGGGCGCCGTCCACGGTGTGGACCCGCGCGTAGCCATACCATTCGAGAATCGGACCGGTGAGCTGGCTGTAGGCGTGCAGCCGGTCGCGGATGACGGATTCCTGATCGTCCTCGCGGGTGAGCAACCCCGAACCATCGTCGTCGCAATAACCCGCGACGCGCGGAGGTTGCGACTGCAGGTTGTAGATTTTGAGGCACTTGGGGCACTGGCGGCGGGCGGTCAAACGCCCTACCAGGACGCTGTCCGGCACATCGAGGTGGATCACGACCGGCTCGGGCAGACCGCGTTCGGCCAACACCGTGGCGAAGTTTTGCGCCTGCGGCACGGTGCGCGGATAGCCATCCAGCAGGAAGCCGTTCTTGCAGTCCGGCCGCGAAATCCGGCTGGCTACGATGCCATTGACTATGTCATCGCCCACCAGGCCTCCAGCCTGCATAATGGCGCTGGCCTGCTTACCCAATTCCGTTCCCGCTTTGCATTCGGCACGGAACATTTCACCAGTGGAGATGGCGGGGATGTTGAATTTCTCAGCAAGTGAGGTCGCTTGCGTGCCTTTACCACAGCCCGGCGGTCCAAAAAGCAGCAGAATCACGACAGCCTCCTGAACCCGAGTTTAGCATAATTGGGCCTGAAACTTCTTAATCGGGTTGAATCCGTCCGTCGGGGCGGAGGCGGAGATTGAGGCCGCGCCATTCGACCGTCTCGCCGGAGAGTCCGGCGACCCAGAGTGCGCTCCCGAGCAGATCGCGGACGGGGATCAGCGCGGCTATGCGGGCGGCATAGGGGTCGTCCAGAACCTGGGCGGCGATCCAGGTGCCGGCGGCCATGCGCAGCGCCAGCGCCGGAATGGCGGCCCACCAGGCTCCAGCCAGCATCGCCACCAGGCTCCACAAGGTGGCGTGGGTGACAATCGAGCCGCAGTAACCGGCGAATCGCGAGACGCGGATGGTGCGCGCCCATCTCAACTGGTGCCGCCAGACCTGGCGCCACGAGCCAGCACCGAGGTTCGTCTCGACCACCATGTCGGCGAAGGCGATGTGCAGTCCCAGTTGGTGGATGCGGCGGCCAAGCTGGTAATCGTCGGCCAGGTAATCGAAGATGGTTTCGAAACCGCCGATGGCGCGCAAAGTTTCGGCGCGGAAGACCATGGTGGAACCGAGAGCGAACTCGGCTACGCCCAAAAGCCGTGCCACCAGGACGCTGGGAGCGAAATCGGTGGCGATGCCGAGGGCCTCCAGGCGGGTTGCCGGGGAGCCGCCGTGGGCGCGATAGAGGCACGTCACCAGGCCGGTTCCGGTACGCCCCAGCGGCTCCACGACGGCGTCCAGATAGCCGGGCGGAACGAAAATGTCGCCATCGTTCACCAGCAGGGTTTCATAGCGGGCGTGGCGCGCCAGTTCGGCCAGCACGCCGGCTTTGGCGTTGGGCGCGGTGGTGGATACCACGCGAAGGGAAATCGGCAGGTGGGGGAACTCGGCCTGCAAACTGGCGATGTCTTCGACGGCAGGGTCGCCGGGATCGGTGACGCCGAACAGAATTTCGAACTCGGGATAGTGTTGCGCGGCGTGGGAGCGGATGCAGGCGTAAAAGCCGGGATCGCGGCCCTGAATGGGCTTGAGAATGGAGATGGGGGGCGCATACGGCTCGCGCGCCGGCGCCGGACTGCCCCACCGCGCGGCGGCGATCAGCGCCAGCAGATAGTAGGCGGCGGCCGCCAGCGCCGGGATTGCCAGAAGGATCACAGCGACACCAGCCCCACACCGCAAAGGACCAGGCCGGCGCCCACCCAGCGCAGCCAGTTGACGCGCTCCTTCAAAACGTATTTGGCCAAAACCGTTTCGATAACGTAGGTGACCGCGGTGACCGGGACCGCGAAGCTGAGGTCCGTGAACGACAGCAGCCCGAGGTAGGCGAAGAACGAAACCGCCATGGCGACCACCGAGCAGATGACGATGCCGTTGCGCGCCAGCGCGCCCGCCGCGCGGCCGAGAGCTCCGGGGCGGAAGTCGCGGATCTCGCCATGGCGGCGCATGCCAATGGCCTGCAGCACTTCACCCACGCTGGTGGAAGCTACGATGATGGCAATCAGCAGCCACTTCACGATGGCTCACCCGATTTGGCGCGCCAGGTCTGCGGCGCGCTGCCGCCGCCCACCAGCGCCACCCCTGCTACGATCAACAGAATGCCGGACCAGCGCGTGCCGCTGATCCGTTCCTGGAGCAGCCAGCGGCCGACGAAGGCCACCAGCACGTAGCCGAGCGAGGTCACGGGCAGCACGTAGCTCAAATCCGCCCAACTCAGCAGCGTCATGCGCGAAAGCAGCCAGACGATCAGCAACGATACGCCCAGCGCCACCCACGGCCGGAACAGCACGGTGATGTACGAGAGCGGCGAGGGAAGTTCGGCGGGCATGCCGCGTTTGAGAAAGAAATTGCCGAAGACCTGCGTCAGCACTACGATAGCGGCGCAAGCCCAGGTCTTGCTGCGCAACCGCGCGGTTTCCGGGGTCATCGAGGGGGTCAGTCGCCGGAAGAAACCGGCTCCGGCGCGGCGGCCTTGTGGCCCGCCACGAACTTCTTGCGCTTGGAGCGAAGCGCCATGTATTCGCGTGCTTCCTTGGTGAGACGCCGCCGCTCGCTCGAGTTGAAGATGGCTTTCCTGACGATGCGCCAGATCACCCGCGCGCGGAAGAAGTACTCGCCATAGAAGCGCTCCACCCAATCGACCAGTTCGGCGCGGTCCAGACCCGGGTAGATCACGACCGGCAACTGGTGGCCGGCTTCATCGGTCAGCGCATCGATGGTGAGCAGATCGTTCTTTTTGGCGTAATTGTAAAACTCGGTGCCGGGATACGGGTGGGCGATCGAGACCTGGATGGTATCCGTATCCATCCGCTTGGCGAAATCGATGGTTTTGCGGATGGTGTCCCGCGTCTCGCCGGGCAGGCCGATGATGTAATCGCCGTGCACCTTGAGGTCCAGCTTCTTGCAATTGGCGGTGAACCGCTCGGCCATTTCGATGGTGGCGCCCTTCTTGATGTTCTTCAGGATCTGCTGGTCGCCGGATTCGTAGCCCACAATCAGCAGCCGACAGCCGGCTTCTTTCATCGCCTTTAGCGTGTCGTAATCGGTGGTGACGCGCGACGTGCAGGACCAGGTGAACTTGAGCGGCTGGAGCTTCCTGCACAGCTCGATGGTGCGGTCCTTGCGGTAGTTGAAGGTATCGTCGTCGAAAAAGATTTCCTTGATGTTGGGAAACCGCTCGATCGCGTAGCGTGCTTCCGCGGCCACATCGTCGGCCGAGCGCAGGCGCCAGCGGTGGCCGGAATGCGTCTGTGGCCAAAGACAGAAGGTGCACAGCGCCGGGCAGCCGCGGCTGGTATAGAAAGCGATGTAAGGGTTGAGCAGGAAGGGGACGTTGTAACGCGTGACGTCGAGATCCCGGCCGTAGACCTTGGTGACCCAGGGTAGCGCATCCAGATTCTCAATGGCGGCGCCTTCGGGGTTGTGGATGATGTCGCCGTTGCGGCGGAAGCTCACGCCCGGCAACTCGGCGAGCGGCTTTCCCTTGGCGTAATCGGCGATCTGATAATCGAACTCGCGGCGCACCACAAAATCGATCGCGGTGGTGGATCGCAGCGTCTTCTCCGGCTCGATGGTGACCGGGGGGCCGACGAAAGCGACGCGCAGCTTCGGGTTCGAGTCCTTCATCATCTCCGCCATCTTGACGTCCACCTGGAAGCCCGGCGAGGATGTGTAGAGCACCAGCAACTCGAAATCCTTGGCCATCTGGACGGTTTGCGGGATGGAAATCTTGTGCGGCGGCGCATCCACCACCTTGCTGTCGGGCAGCATGCCGGCGGGATAGCAGAGCCACACAGGATACCAGTAGGATTCGATCTCGCGCGAGGCCGGCCAGCGCGAGCCGGCGCCTCCATCGAATCCTTCAAAGGACGGCGGATTTAGAAACAGCGTTCGCATGCGCTCCCCCACCCGGCGCTCGCCGCCGGCTACCGGGCTTCCTCCACGGCATCGGTCTCATCCAATGCGTAATTGCTGTAGTCGATGGTCAGCTCCGCGCGTCCCACCAGGCGCGTATCCACCACGCTTTCCATCCGCAGGGGCACGGCCTGGCCGTCGCGGATTTCATATTTTCGCGTGAAGGCCACCCGCCTCACGAACAAAGACGGGTTCTTGACCAGGTAACCCGATTCCCGCACCTTCAGGTAGGTGACCGTGTCGATCCACAGGTCGCCCTTGAAAAGACCTTCCTTCTTGTGCTTGGGCGCCACCTGGAACCAGTAAACCTGGCGGCCGTCCAGCTCGGAGCGGCCCTTGAAGTGGAAGCGATAGTGATCCGGCGTCACCGCCATGGCGGCCTTCCGGTCCTGCTGCACTCCGATTTCGGCGGTCAGATAACGGGCAATCAGGTCGCGCTTGACCGTCCCGTCGCCTTCGAACCCGAGCACCTGGTAGGTGATGCGGCCCAGCCTGGAGATGCGGCGCAGCGCGTGCAACTTGCCGGTCTTGCTGAGCTTCGGCAGCGCGCCCTGAATTTCCACTTCCATGGTCGAGGCCCTCGAAGAATCCGCCTGGTTCTGCGCCGCCAGACAGTAATTTCGCACGATTGCTTCGCCGCCGTCGGAAGACTCCTCCGCCAGCGCCGCAGAAACGAGGAAAAGACCTGATATGAGAACGCAGACCTTCAAATTAGGACCCCGAGATGGAAAGACTGAAGCTTTAAGTCTATCAGGGTAGGCGGGATCGGGGCAATGGGCCGTCGCCGCATGACGCGGTTGACGAACGCGTTCTGGGATCTTGCTGAACTCTTGGCATGAAATCCTTGATATCCTGGGCGGTCCACAGACAACAATGCCGCTCTTCAATGGGGCACATGCTCTGATTCGCGCCAATCTTGAGCAATTCCAACCGAACGTCAAGGCGCGTGTTCGGGTCGTCGTGACAGGTACATTGACGGACGTTCAACTCCACACCATAAACGAAAATCGAAACACAGAAAAGTTGCCTCCCGTCATAGCGGAGGTGCCACTCCGCGGATCGAAGCCTGGGAAATAGGCTGGGCGCAACCCTAGCTTCGGCGCTTCCCCGACCCGGCGATTGCGGATCTCCTATCGAAAGCTCCCGTGTTGACCTACACCACGTGGGGCGGGTTGCCGCCGCCATAGCCGGCGAAATGTTATACGTTAATAGCTTCCGGACGTCATCGAGGTCGCTATGGTGCCCACATTCCGCTTTGTGAAATACCTGGCCGCGGCGGCCTGGCTCGCGCCCTTGTTCGCGCAACAGCCGGCTTATCAGAACCCCGCCGTCCCGCTCGAAAAGCGCGTCGACGATCTGCTCGGGCGGCTCACGCTGGAGGAGAAAGTCTCGCAGCTCATGAACGATTCGGCGGCCGTCGATCGCCTGGGCATTCCGGCTTACAACTGGTGGAACGAATGCTTGCACGGAGTGGCCCGCGCCGGCCGCGCCACGGTGTTCCCGGAAACTATCGGCCTGGCGGCCACCTGGGATACGGAGCTGGTGTTCCGCGTTTCGACGGCCATCTCCGACGAAGCGCGTGCCAAGCATCATGAGGCCGTCCGCCGGGGCCAGCGCAACATCTACCAGGGCCTTACGTTCTGGACCCCCAACATCAATCTCTTCCGCGACCCGCGCTGGGGACGCGGCATGGAAACCTATGGCGAAGACCCCTACCTCACCGGCAGCATGGCGGCGAAATTCATTCGGGGCTTGCAGGGCGACGACCCCAAGTACCTGAAAACCGTGGCTACGCCCAAGCACTACGCCGTGCATAGCGGGCCCGAGAGCGAGCGCCACACCTTCGATGCCGCGATCGACGATCGCGAGTTGTTCGACAGCTATCTGCCGCATTTCGAAACCGCCGTCAAAGAGGGCGGCGCGCTTTCGGTGATGTGCTCCTATAACAGCGTGGATGGCCAGCCCGCCTGCGCCAACCCGCGTCTGCTCACCCAAATTCTGCGCAAACAGTGGGGCTTCCAGGGGTATGTGGTTTCCGATTGCGGCGCCATCGGCGACATCTACCAGTCCCACAAGTTCGCCGGCACGGCGCCGGAAGGCGTGGCTCGCGCGCTCCAGGCGGGCACCGATCTCGATTGCGGCGTCGAATACCGAAACCTGCTGCCCGCGGTCCGCGCCGGCCTGGTGTCGGAATCCGAGATCGACAAGAGCGTGCGCCGCCTGCTGACCATCCGTTTCCGGCTGGGCATGTTCGATCCGCCGGCAATGGTGAAATATGCGCGGATTCCATACAGCGCGAACGACAGCCCCGAGCATCGTCAACTGGCGCTCGAAGCCGCGCGCAAATCGATCGTGCTTTTGAAGAACGAAGGCCACGCGTTGCCGCTGGCCAAATCTCTGAAGACCATCGCCGTGATCGGCCCGAACGCCGATGACGAGGACGTGCTGCTGGGCAACTACAACGGCCAGCCTTCGGCCCCGGTGACGCCGCTCGAGGGCATCCGCCGCAAAATCGGCGCCACCGCCAAAGTGCTCTACGCGCGCGGCAGCGGCCTGGCGACCGGCATGCCGGCCTTCGAGACTATTCCTTCCTCGGCGCTGTTCGCCTCCGACGCAGCCCGAAGCGCCCGCGGGCTCAAAGCCGAGTATTACGCGTCGGCCGATTTCGATGGCACGCAGCGTCGCGCGCGCACCCAGACCTGGCCTGCCGAGGAGCAAACTCAGGGCCCGGTTCCGAAGAATCCGCAGCCTCTGTTCACCCGCACCGATTCTCAAGTCGATTTCAACTGGTGGGACAAAGCGCCGCGCGCCGATATGAACGGTGACGAATTCGGCGTCCGCTGGACCGGCTTCCTGCGCGCCCCCGCTTCGGGCGCCTATCAGTTCGGCGCCTTCGGCAGGAACGGCTTTAGCGTCTACCTGGATGGAAAGCCGGTCGCTGCCCATAACAGCATTCACGAATCCGCATACGCCTATGGCGAGGTCCAGCTCGAAGCGGGCAAGCTCTACGCCATTCGCCTGGATTTTCACAAGTACCTGGGCGATGCGCGGATTCGCCTGCTATGGTCGCGTCCGGCCAGCGCCGCCGAACGGGACGCGGCGCTCCGGGCGGCGGGGCAGGCCGATGCGGTGGTGCTGGTGCTCGGGTTGTCGCCGCGCCTGGAAGGCGAGGAAATGCGCGTCCCTGTGGAAGGCTTCCGTGGCGGCGACCGCGTCGATATCGGCCTGCCGGCCGCGCAGCAGAAGCTCATGGAGGATATCGTTGCCCTCGGCAAGCCGGTGGTGCTGGTGTTGCTGAACGGCAGCGCGCTGGCCGTCACCTGGGCGCGCGATCACGTTCCCGCCATCGTGGAAGCCTGGTATCCGGGCGAGGCCGGCGGCGACGCGATCGCCGATGTCCTGTTCGGCGATACCAATCCGGCCGGGCGGCTGCCGGTAACCTTCTACCGCTCCGCGGATCAACTGCCCGCCTTCACCGATTACCGCATGGCTGGCCGCACCTATCGCTACTTCACCGGCGAGCCGCTCTATCCGTTCGGCTACGGCCTCAGCTACTCGAGCTTTGCCTATCGCAATCTCCGCTTGCCCGCCGAGGCGAAGGCCGGCGCGCCCGTAGCGGTGTCGGTGGAAGTTCAAAACACGGGCCAGATGGCGGGCGAGGAAGTGGTGCAGCTTTACGTGAAGCACATCGGTGCAGCCGTGCCCTCGCCCCTGATCTCGCTCGAGGGCTTTGCGCGTGTGTCGTTGCAGCCCGGCGAAACGCGGGTGGTCGATTTCGCGCTGGCGCCGCGCCAGCTTGCGACCGTCCAGGCCGATGGCCATCGCCTCGCCGAGCCGGGGACGGTGGTGATCTCGGTCGGCGGCGCGCAGCCCGGTTTCACAGGCCCGCTCCAGCCCTCGACCACCGGCGTGGTGACGGGCAGCCTGCCGGTTACCGGAGAGGCCAAAGCGGTCGAGTAGGGGTGGGGCATGCTTCAGCTTGCCCTCAAAAACGTCAAGTGCCACACGGGCAAGCTGAAGGATGCCCCACCCGCTTCGGACCGGCGCGCCCGCGAGCCTGTTAAAATAGAGGAAGATGTTCAAGCGCTTCATCCTCTGGGATTATGCGCGCGCCAGTTGGCAGTATGACGTGATGGTGGGGATTATCCTAGCTTTCATCTTCCTCACGCCACGCGACTGGTTCCGCGACCAGCCGAGAATTCCGCAAGCCGCCAGCATCGTGCGGCCGGCCGAAAACGGCGGCAACGTGCTGTTCGTGGATTCCGAGGTGCTCGCCGGCGTGCCCGAGTCACAGCGTCTCGAACGCCTGCGAAGTTTTCTGAAGACGCAGCCCAGCACGGCCAAGATCAGCGTCACGCGCGTCGAGCCGATTCTGGATTCGGAAGGCGAACTGCAAGGTTATATGGCTTTCGTGCATCCCTGACGCCAATCCCCCATGCATTCCCGCAAAATATTTCCGCCGCGCCATGCCGCGCTTGCCTTGTGGATGGCCGGAACCTGCGCGGCCGCGTTGGCGGCCGGCGCCGATCAACTGCAAGCGACTCTCGACCGCATGGATCGGGCAGCCGCCGGCTTCAAAGGCCTGTCGGCCGACTTGACCCAGGTCTCGCACACTGACGTGATCAATGTCGACGAAAAATCCAGCGGCAGCATGGCGGTGCGGTGCCCGAAGCCGCATGAACTGCGTGCCCGGGTGGATATTCTTGAGCCAAAGCCAGACGCCAAGAAGGTTCTGCTGACTCCCCACAGGGTGGAGATGTACTATCCGAAGAACAATACGGTGCAGATCATCGACCTGGATCGCAAGAGCAGCTCCCTGGTGCATCAGTTTATGCTGCTGGGCTTCGGCAGCACTTCGGCCGAGATTCGAAACTCCTACAAGGTGGAACTCGGAGGGCCGGAAACCGTGGCCGGGCAGAAGACCGTGCGCCTGGTACTCACCCCTAGGTCCGCCGACGTACTGGCCCAATTGACCAAGGTCGAGCTGTGGATCTCCGATACATTGGGCATCGCCGTGCAACAGAAATTGTATGAGCCGGGCGACGATTACATTTTGGCCACGTACACTAACGTCAAACTGAACCCCGGCACACCGGAGTTGAAGTGGGATATTCCCAAGAACGCTGTTCCGCAGAAGTTGAACTGATGGGCATTGAACGTAGACCGCATGAAGACCAGGACCAGCACATATCGGCTTGAGTATCTCGATTGGCTGCGCGGGCTCGGCGCCATCATCATGCTGCAGGGGCATGTGTTCGATTCGTTCCTGAAGCCGGAGCTGCGTCCGGGCGGCGCGTGGGTGCTTTCGCAATTCGCGGGCGGCATGCCCCCGGCCATCTTTCTGTTTCTCACCGGCGTGACGCTGGCGTTTTTGATGGATTCGACCGAGCGCAAAGGCCTGGCGCCCGGCGAGCGCGTTTTCGCCGCGTTCCGCCGCTCCGGTTACCTGTTCTTTCTGGCCTTCGCCTTCCGCGCGCAGATGTTCCTTACGGGTTTCCCCGCCGCGTGGACCGATCTGCTCAAGGTGGACATTCTCAACTGCATGGGCTTTTCAATCGCCGCGCTTTCGGTGATGGCGATGTTCCGCACCCGCCAGCGCGTGGCGGCCGCGGCGGTGGTGGGGCTGGCCATCGCGCTGGCCGGACCGCTGGTGAGCGCGGCCAATTGGGCGCACCTTCCCACGGTGTTGGCGAACTATATCGCCCCCAGCCGCGCTGCGTTCGGATTCTTCCCCTGGGCCGCGCATTTGGCGTTCGGCATCGCCGCCGGCAGCCTGATCCGCTCGCTCACACCGGAAACGACCGGCGGCGCCATGCGCTGGATCGCGGCGGGCGGCGGTTTGACCATAGTGATCGCGCAACTCTGCGCGGCGTCTTCCCGCTCGATTTACGCGGCCTCCGATTTCTGGCTCAACAGCCCGGCGCAGGTGTTGACCAAGCTGGGCGTGACGCTGGTGATGCTGTCCGGCGCGTATCTGTGGACGCGCTACGGCGCGCGCCATGGCGCGTGGAGTTGGGTGCGCCAGTTCGGCGTCACTTCGCTGCTGGTTTATTGGGTGCACATCGAGCTGGTCTACGGCCGCGGGCTGTGGTTCCTGAAGAACAATCTGACGGTGCCGCAGACGGCCGTGGCCGCGGTGGGCGTGATTCTGTTCATGCTGGCGATCTCCGCCCTGCGCACCAACTGGAGCGGCGTGCGGGCCACGCTGGCCGAGACGGGCTGGTGGTACGCACCCACGCCCGAGCGCGTCCCCGGCGATTGAGGCAGGCGTTGGCAAGCTGAAGCATGCCCCACCTATCGCAGCGAAGCGCGGATTTTGTCTCTATACTCGCGGGCTTTTTGTAGAATCTGCGGCTGGTTCAAAGTGAGGATGCCGCCGTCGCGCACCACCGGTGTACCGTTCACCATCACGTCGCGAACGTCATCGGCTTTGAGCGCGTAGACCATTTGCGAAACCGGGTCGTAGACGGGCACGGCGTTGGGGCGGTCGAGGCGGACCACGATCATGTCGGCGCGCTTACCCGCTTCGAGCGAGCCGATCTCCTTTTCCATTCCGAGCACGCGCGCGCCGCCGATGGTGGCCATCTCGAGCGCGGTGGCCGCGGCCAACGCCTGCGGATCGTTCGCGGTGACTTTCTGCAGCTTGGCGGCCAGGTCCATTTCTTCGAACATGTTGAAATCGTTGTTGCTGCCCGCCGGACCGTCCGGCCCTAATCCGACGTGGATGCCCAGCGCCAGCATGCGCACCACCGGCGCCACGCCGCTGGCCAGCATCATATTGCTCGAGGGGCAGTGCGCCACGCCGACATCGCGCGCCTTCAGAATCGCCATGTCCGCTTCCGTCAGCCAGACGCAGTGCGCGGCCACCGTGCGGCCGTTGAAGACGCCCAGGCCGTCGAGCGTCCCGACCGGCGTGGTGTGCCGCTTGGCCATCTCGTCGTCGACTTCCTTCCTGGTCTCGGCGACATGGATCACCAGCGGCGCGTGAAACCGGTTGGCGAGAGAGCGCGCGGCCTTCAGGGTTTCGTCGGAATTGGTATAGAGCGCGTGCGGCGCCACGGCGGCAACGATCAGCGGGTCGCCCGCAAACCGCGCCAGGTATTGGAAGGTGAAGCGTAGCGCGTCGGCGGGCGTTTTGTTGTCGGGCGCCGGGAAGCCGATGATGGTTTCGCCCAGCACGCCGCGCATTCCCGCCTCTTTGGCGGCTTCGGCCACCACGTCCTCGAAGTAGTACATATCGGTAAACGTGGTGGTGCCGCCAAGCAGCATTTCCAGGCACCCGAGGCGCGTGCCCCAGCGCACGAAATCGGGCGTAACGTTCCTGGCTTCGGCGGGAAAGATGAACTTTTCCAGCCAGTCCTGCAGCCGCATGTCGCCGGCAATGCCGCGAAACAGCGACATGGCCGCGTGCGTGTGCGTGTCGATCAGGCCCGGCGCGAGAATCGCGTCGGGGCGGTCCAGACGCCGCCCGGCCACGAAGCGTGCGTCGATTTCGGCGCGCGGGCCGACCGCCAGAATGCGCTCGCCGCGCACCGCCACGGCGCCGTTTTCGATCACGCGGTGGGCGGCGTCCTCGGTGATCACGTAGCCCGCGCTCCAGATCCAGTCGGCCTGTTCCGCCGAGAGCGCAAAGACGAATAAGAAGAAACTACAGATACGACGCATCGAAGGGTTTGGGGAACAGATCCCTCATCCGATAGGTTTCGATTTTACCGCGCGGGTTGACCAGCGCGATCTCGACATCGCCGCAAAACTCCCAAAGGATCTGCCGGCACGCTCCGCAGGGCGGCGTGAGAACGTCGGTGTCGGCGGCCACGGCGACGCGGCGGAACTGGCGGGCGCCCTCGGAAATGGCTTTGAACACGGCTACCCGCTCGGCGCATACCGTGAGGCCGTAAGTCGCGTTCTCCACGTTGCAGCCGGTGTGGATGCGGCCGTCCGCGTCTTCGATGGCGGCGCCAACCTGGAATTTCGAGTACGGCGCGAAGGCATGCTGGCGTGCGGCCAGCGCGGCTGCGAGGAGTGGATCGGTCATCGGCTTTATCCAACCGGTTGGTCCAAAAGCGGCAGCACGCTGCGCAAAAACTTCACCAGGGTATCGCGAACCGCCGCGCCGGTCTCGATCACTTCTTCGTGGTTGATCCTCTGCTCGCCGATCCCAGCCGCCATGTTGGTGACGCAGGAAACCCCCAGCACTTTCATTCCCATGTGGTTGGCGGCGATCACTTCGGCCACCGTGGACATCCCCACCACGTCCGCGCCGATGGTGCGCAGGAAGCGAATCTCGGCGGGCGTTTCGTAGCTGGGGCCCAGCATGCCCGCATAGACTCCTTCGGGCATGAAGACGCACAACTCCGCGGCCACGCTCTTGGCCAGCTCGCGATAATGGCGCGAGTAAGCTTCCGACATGTCGGGAAAACGCGGGCCCAGCAAATCGTCGTTGCGGCCGGTCAGCGGGTTCGATCCCTGCAGGTTGATATGGTCCGAAATCAGCAACAGGCAACCTTGTTCGAGCGAACCGTCGATGGCGCCGGCGGCATTGGTGAAAACCATCGAGCGCACGCCGAATGCGTGCAGCACCCGCACCGGGAAGACCACCTGCGCGGGCGTGTATCCTTCGTATAAGTGAGGCCGCCCCGACATTACGGCGACCGGGAGATCGTCCAGCTTCCCTACTACCAGCTTGCCCGCGTGGCCGACGGCGGTGGAGACGGGCCAGCCGGGGATTTCGGCGTACGGGATATCGGCGCGATCGCTCAATTCCTCGGCGAACGCTCCCAGCCCGCTACCCAACACCACGCCGATGGCCGGGCGAAGGGCGCTGCGGCTTTCGAGCAGAGATTTGGCTTCCGCAATCATAAGATCATTCCCGCAATACAGGCCGACATGAAATTGGCCATCGTTCCGGCCGCCACGGCGCGCAGGCCGAGGCGCGCCAGGTCGGACTTCCGGGTCGGCGCCAGCGCGCCAATGCCGCCGATCTGGATGGCGATCGAGCTGAAATTGGCGAAACCGCAAAGCGCATAGGTGGCGATGACGAAGGAACGCGGGTCCAGACCGGCCTTCATCGGGCCCAGCTTGAGAAACGCCACGAACTCATTGAGCACCAGGCGCGTGCCCAGCAGGTTGCCGATGGCGGAAGCGTCCTTCCACGGCACCCCCAGCAGGTACGCCACCGGCGCGAACACCACGCCGAAAATCTGCTCCAGCGAAGCCGGCAGCCAGCCCATCCACCGCAGCCCGTGAATGCCGCCCAGAATGCCGTTGACCATCGCGATCAGCGCCAGAAAGGCGATCAGCATGCCGCCCACATTCAGCGCCAGGTGAAGACCGTCGCCGGCGCCCTGCGCCGCCGCATCGATCACATTGACGGCGGTCTTTTCGATTTTCAGGTCCACCTTGCCCGCGGTAACCGGATGGCCCGTTTCCGGCACCAGGATTTTGGACAGCATGATGGTGGCGGGCGCGGTCATGATCACCGCCGTGAGCAGATGCGTGATCGAGACGCCGGCGATCTTCACATAGGCCGCCATCACCGAACCCGAGACGTGAGCCATGCCGCTGGCCATCACCGTGAACAGCTCCGATTCCGTCAGGCCGGCCAGAAACGGGCGGATGGTCAGTGGCGCTTCGGTCTGCCCCATGAAGACGCTGGCCGCCACGTTCAACGATTCGGCGCCGCTCACGCCCATCACCTTCTGCATCCCGATGGCCATGCCGCGCACGATCCATTGCATGATGCCCAGGTAATACAGGATGGAGAAAAACGACGCGATGAAAATGATGATCGGCAGAACTTGAAACGCGAACACCACGCCGAACCCGCCGCTCGATTTCCCCATCGGGCCGAAGACGAACTCGCTGCCGGCTTCGGTGTAGCCCAACATCGCGTTGACGCCGGCGCCGATAGCCTGAAACACCTTGCCGAGATCGGTCTTCAGCACCAGCAGCGCGAAGACAGTCTGCAGGCCCAGCCCCCAGGCGACGATGCGCAACTGGATGGCACGCCTGTTAGTGGAGAACAGCCAGGCTACCCCGAGAATGACCACCAGCCCGATCAGACCGGTGAATCGGCCCATTTCTATCCAACGACCTCGAGTATCAATTCGCGCTCTTCGGGCCGCTGCGCCGAGATGTGGAATGCATCCTCCACTTTTTCGGCGGCTTCCTCGACCCGATCTTCCTTGGTGTAATACAGCCGGCACAGGATGCTGCCGGCTTCCACTTTCTCGCCAGCCTTGACTTCCAGGATGATCCCGACGGCGGGGTCGATCGAATCCTCTTTCTTATCGCGGCCGGCGCCAATCATGTTGGCGGCGATCCCGATGTCCTCGGCGTCGATCAAGCTCACGTAGCCGGCTCGCGGCGAAGCGATTTCGCGCGCGCCCGTGGCGTTCGG
Organism: Bryobacteraceae bacterium; assembly: GCA_049686695.1. GTDB lineage: Bacteria > Acidobacteriota > Terriglobia > Bryobacterales > Bryobacteraceae > Bog-375. The sequence continues at coordinate 19,510 of JBAVIH010000144.1, forward strand.
CAGCAGCACGAAATTGTCCAGCGCCTGCGGGTTGCCGCCCTGCGCGGCCACCACGTCCTTGAACTTCTTGTACGCCGAACCATCCACGAGGTGCTTTTCGGCGATCAGGCGGGCCTCATCGAGGGTGGCCGCTTTCTTGCCGAGGAAGATCATCCGCGCGGCCAGTTCCAGGCACAGCTTGGTCAGGTCGGCCGGGCCGGCGTTCTGCAGCGTTTGCGACGCTTCCATCACTTCCAGCGCGTTGCCCACCGCGTAGCCCAGCGGCTGGCTCATGTCCGTAATCAGCGCCTGGACCTTCTTGTCCATGGGGCGGGCGATGCCCACCATGGTCTGCGCCAGCCGGCGCGCATCCACCTGCTTCTTCATGAACGCGCCGCTGCCCACCTTCACGTCCAGCACCAGCGCATCCACGCCCTCGGCCAGTTTCTTCGACATGATCGAAGAGGCGATCAGCGGAATCGATTCCACCGTGCCGGTGACGTCGCGCAGCGCGTAGAGCTTGCGGTCGGCCGGCGCGAACTGATCGGTCTGCCCGATGAAACACAGTCCCAGCTCGGCAAGCTGCCGCCGAAACTGGTCGCTCGAGAGGTCGGTGCGGAAGCCGGGTATCGATTCCAGCTTGTCGAGCGTGCCGCCGGTGTGGCCCAGCGCGCGGCCGGACATCATCGGCACCACCACACCCGCGGCGGCGGCCAGAGGCGCCACCACCAGGCTGGTCTTGTCGCCCACCCCGCCGGTGGAATGTTTGTCCACTTTGATGCCGGGAATGGCGGAAAGGTCCGCCGTTTCACCGGATCGCAACATGCACTCGGTCAGGCGGCTGACCTCGCGGTCGGTCATGCCGGAAAAGAACACCGCCATGAGAAACGCGGACATCTGGTAGTCCGGAATTGCGCCGGAGGTGTAGCCATCCACCAGAAATTCAATTTCCTCGGGAGCCAGCTCGGCCCCGTCACGCTTGCGTTGGATCAAGTCAACTGTACGCATTATGAGACACTTAGGCTAGCATCCCACACCTACTAAAGTAAAGCTGGCGGAACTGCGTGCCGGCCCTACGGCTGCCACGAATCGTCGTAGACTCGTTTAGATACCCATGCAGCTTCATGCGATTGACTGGATCGTTGCGCTTGCCTCGGTCGCCATCTGTTTCGCGCCCGCGCTGTTTGTCAGCAAGCGCTCCGGCCGGAGCACGGCCGAATTCTTTGCCTCCGGCCGCTCGGTTCCGTGGTGGCTGGCAGGCCTTTCCATGGTGGCCACCACCTTCTCGAGCGACACCCCCAACCTGGTGGCCAACTTCGTGCGCACCCAGGGAGTTGCCGGCAATTGGCAATGGTGGGCCTTCACCCTCACCGGCGTGGCCACGGTCTTCTTTTACGCGCGGCTGTGGCGCCGTTCCGGCGTGCTCACCGACCTGGAATTCTACGAGCTCCGCTACTCCGGCAAGGCCGCCAGCGCCGTGCGCGGCTTCCGCGCCCTCTACCTCGGCCTGTTCTTCAACTGCATCATCATGGCCACGGTGAATCTCGCCGCCTGCAAGATCGCCGCCGTGCTGTTCGGTTTCAGCCGCTGGGAGACGCTGCTCGCGGTCGGCCTGCTGAACGTCGTGTTCGCCGCCCATTCCGGCTTGTGGGGAGTGCTGGTCATCGACATGATCCAGTTCTTCGTCAAAATGACCGCCGTCATCGCCGCCGCCTATTTCGCCGTCACGCTGCCGCAGGTGGGCGGCCTCTCGGGCCTGGTCGACAAGCTCTCCCACGTGCGCGGGCCGGGCGGTTTGCACTACCTCAACATGCTGCCCGATTTCACCAGCAACTGGGATCTGGCGGTGGCTGTGTTTATCATGCCCATCGCCGTCCAGTGGTGGGCCGTCTGGTATCCGGGCGCCGAGCCGGGCGGCGGCAGCTACATCGCGCAGCGCATGCTGGCCTCGAAGTCCGAAAAGGACGCGCTCGGCGGGACCCTGTTCTTCAACGTCGCGCATTACGTGCTGCGGCCCTGGCCGTGGATCCTGGTGGGCCTGGCATCGCTTGTGGTGTACCCGCAACTGGCCGATATCCGGCGCGCCTTCCCCAACCTCGATCCATCCCTGATCGGACATGACATCGCGTTCCCTGTGATGCTGCGCTATCTGCCGGCGGGCTGGCTGGGGTTGATGCTGGGCGGGCTGATAGCGGCCAATTCCTCCACCATCCTCACCCACCTCAACTGGGGCGCGTCTTACCTGGTGCACGATTTCTACCGCCGCTTCATCAACCGCACCGCCAGCGAGCACCACTACGTGACCGCCGGCCGCGCCGCCACCATTCTGCTGTTCGTGCTTTCGTCGGCGACGGTTTTCCTGCTCGATACCGCCAAAGACGCGTTCAGCCTGATTCTGCAAGTCGGCGCCGGCACGGGCCTGCTGTACCTGCTGCGCTGGTATTGGTGGCGGGTCACGGCGTGGTGCGAAATCGTCGCCATGGCCAGTTCCTTCGGCATCTCGATCGTCTTTCTCATCCTGATAAAAAGCGGCATCGCCCTGGGCACCACGCGCCAGTTGTTGCTCACCGTCGCCTGCACCACCGTGTGCTGGCTGCTCACCGCTTACCTGGGGCCGCGCACCAACCCCGACGTGCTGATCAGTTTCTACCGCAAAGTGCACCCGCCCGGCCCCGGCTGGAAGGCCGTCCGCGCGCTGGCCGGCGTCGGCGCCGAAGAGGCTGCTGAAGACGCCGCCCACGTACCGCTGGCACTCGCCGGCTGGTTCCTCGGCTGCACGCTGATCTGGTCGGCGCTGTTTACGGTCGGCAATTTTCTGTATGGACGAACCGGTTACGCGCTCTTCCTGCTGGCGATTGCTCTAGCCAGCGGCAGCGCGCTGGTTCGCGTGATACAACGGATTTGGAGGTGAGTCATGGACGACCACGATCTGGCCGCTTCGCGCCGCGACCTGTTACGCCTCGCCGGGCTGGCCTCGCTCGGCGCGGGACTGGCGCGCGCCACCCAGGATGCAGGCCCGCCCGGGCAAAGCGTGGCCGGCATGCGCTTCGAGGTCCGTGCCAAGGTGCGGCTCGGCTTCATCGGCATCGGCGGCCGCGGCAATTCGCTGATCGATGAGTTCACCGCCATCCCGGACGTCGAAATCCTGGCGCTCTGCGACGTGGTGCCGGAGAAAACCGAAAAGGCGAAGGCGCGCCTGGTCGAATCCGGCAAGCCCGCGCCGGCGCTCTACAATCAGGGCGACCATGCGTACGAAAAGCTGGTGGCGCGCGACGATCTCGACCTGGTCATCATCGCCACCCCGTGGATCTGGCACGTGCCGATGGCGCTGGCCGGCATGAAACAGGGCAAACACGTCGCCGTGGAAGTGCCCGCCGCGCGCACCATCGAAGATTGCTGGGCGCTGGTCGACGCCTCGGAAGCCACCCGCCGCCATTGCATTCAGCTCGAAAACTGCTGCTACGGTTACAACGAAATGATGGTGTGGAACATGGTGCGTGCCGGCCTGCTCGGCGAAATCACCCACGCCGCCTGCGCCTATAACCACGACCTGCGCGAGATCCTGTTCTCCAACGAAGGCGAAGGCTTATGGCGCCGCTTCGAGCACCTGGACCGCAACGGCAATTTATACCCGACGCACGGCCTGGGCCCGGTGGCGCACTATCTCGACATCAACCGCGGCGACCGCTTCGATACGCTGGTTTCGATGAGCTCGCCGGTCGCCTCGCTCCCCGAGTACCGCAAAACGCACCTGGCCGCCGACGATCCACGCCAGAAAGAAATCTACCGCTGCGGCGACCTCAACATCAGCCTGATCCGCACCGCCCGCGGCAAAGTGATCACGCTCGAACACAACACTTCGACGCCGCAGCCATACGACCGCATCAACCTGGTGGCCGGCACCAAGGGCATCTTCCGCGATTACCCGCCGCGCATTTACGTGGATGGCTCGCCCCACGAGGCATTCGGATCCATCGATCCGTATAAGCCCAAGTTCGAGCACCCGTACTGGACCAAGTTGGGCGCGTTGGCGCTCGAGAAGGGCGGCCACGGCGGCATGGATTTCGTTATGGCCTGGCGCCTGATCGAATGCATGAAGCAAGGCACCGCGCCCGATATCGATGTCTACGATGCCGCCGCCTGGAGCGCCCCCGGCCCGTTGAGCGAGCAATCGGTAGCCGCCGGCAGCGCCCCGGTGAAATTCCCGGATTTCACGCGGCACAGATGGCAGCAGGCGGCGGGGTAGATGTGCGCCGTGCTTTCTGCCAGTATCCGTCGGCTCCGGCCTCACATCCGCCGAGTTGGGCGCGCTATGGCCGAGGGGGTGCCTTGGGAGGCGGGTGTCGGATGGGCCGCGGTGAATTATCGGGCAGGCGGCTGCTGCGGCACGAGCACGGGAGCAAGGGCAGCGGCCCGAACGATCGCATCGTCCTTGGAATTATAGAAGAGCTTGAAAATCCCGGTAGCAGCAAAGATGACGTCAATTGCGCAGTAGACATCCCAGATCTTCCTGTGGAGATCGATCGATGCTCTCGCGCTGGACACCTTCAGACCGAAATCCTGCTCTTGGAGCTGCTTCAGCCTGACACAGCGCGCATGGGACTTGAAGTTTGAGTGCTGGCCAAGGAAGGTGGCAACAGCGTCTGCCTTCCGAGCCGCTTCAGGATCGCCATTGAACATGAATCTTGTCAACCACTGGCGTACGAGCGTTTTTGACAGCTCAATGGCGTTGTCGCATTGAATCAGCATCGATGGTCCCATTTGCTGAAGAATGGGCAGCCAGACACTTAATCGCTTTGGATCTGCGGAAATCTCCTGTCCGGCCTTGAGGAACTGTTCTTTGATGGCTTCGGCCGGGCTGAACCCATTCGCGGTTTGCATCTGGGGATCAATCGGACCGAGCTCCGCGTCATCGTCCAAGAGTATCTCGTCCGCCGACATCGACATCATTGTGGCGGCGCTTTTTGCGAAGCTCGGGACGATCACGCGAATGTGAGGAAATTTCGCACGAAGCGATTCGACTATGCTTTCAGCCGCTTCCGGAACACCGCCCGGGCTGTGGAGTATGAGGTCAATTGGATTCGCACTGAGAGACTGCGTTACCTCATAGAATCCAATCTTGTCCGAAAAATCGATCTGGAGAGCACCCGGCGGAAGCTGCTTGCCGGGCGTGGTGCAGGCAGTGGCGTAGATTATGCACGGACGCCCGCTAAAGTCGGAAAGTGCCCTGACTCTTTTATGGAGAACCTTGGCCCATGATGCTTTTCCACCGGGTCGATCCAGTTGAATCTCACGCTGCAGTTCCGCGAATGCCTCGGTCCACTGGGATTGCGGTTGCTGGGACACCTTCAGGAATTCTCTTGAACTTGAAAAGGAAGCGCTATGTAAGCGGATGCCGTGACGATTTGGCCACCGCGAATTGACTCCATGGCCAGGTAGTAGTCAGGCATCGTCATGTTCATGACGGCCATGGCCTCCGCGAGCGCTGGGTTTTCGGCCGCGAAATCCCTCATGCTCTGGATTACTCGGTCCTGCATCTCCTGCCGTTCGCTGGTCTCGTCAGGCATATTTTTTCCTCTCCATGCCAAGTATAGGGCATCGCATCGGCTGTTTGTCTCACGATTTTCGAAAACTTGATCGCTCCCCGAACTATGTTCAATCGCGCTACGAGATACAGGGCCGATTTGTGGCTAAACCGCTATTCCTAGCGTTCCTGTGATTCAATGCCCACTGTTTGCAGCGCTCGCGTTTCTTCCGTGCGACAAACCTGCCCCCGCAGGCGCTATTTGGGAGCCAAAGAAACAGTCGCCTCCGATCCGATTATCCCGCCTGAAACGCCCTGGGGCGAGCAGGGTCGAGAGTAAGCCACTGGTCAGCCATGGGTTAAGAAAACTGAGTTGGTTGTGATCGCCGGTTGGCGCGACGATAGGCTAGCGTGTTTGCGAGTCGCGCGCGGGCCGCTTTCTCTGCCACATCGAGGAGGGGCCCTTAGGTTTCTGGCGCTGGGGCCTTCAGATCTCGCTGTCTTTGAGCTCGTATTTCTCTTGCAGGGATGCGATGGCGGCGGCGACGGCATCCTCCGGCGACGTGTGATCATGCAGCAGTTTGTCCAGTTTTCCAACCCCCTCCGGGTAGGTGTCGCCCGTGTAGGTCTTGCTGTGGCTGAATTCCAGAAACTGGGTTGCGGATTGCTCCAACAGCGCGCGTATCTCCTGCAGCGCCCGCTGCCGCTTCGTCAGTGCCGTCGTCAACGTGCCGCGGACTTCGCGTGGATACTCCTCTTTGAGTTGCTGGCCGTCAATGGCCTGACGCACCTGGCTCAATTGGGAACTGATGTCGACGGCGTTCTTCGCCAGTTCCGCGGCGACGGCGGCATTCTGATCCAATTCGCCTCCGCGGCCGGCCCCGTTTGCCGTGATGCCGCCGCACCAGGCGCGCGCCTGGCGTACGAGGGCGCTTTCCGCCGTGTTCGCGCTGGCGAAGTCGGCCTTTTCGGCCGTCAGCACCCTCGCAAATTGAACCGCTTCCATCCGCTCCTGCTTGCCGCATCCCGTCATCAATGCGACCGCAGCCAACAACCAGCAATATCGCGAGTTTCGGACTGTCATATCCCTCACCTGCCAACCACCCAAGTGTAGGCGGTTTCAAAGCAGGAGTCCATCCGGCAGAATCCCCATATACCCATATCGAACAAGATGGTAGTATGGGTCATATGAAGACCACCGTGGAGATTACGGATTCGCTCTTCGAGGAGGCTAAGGCCTTCGCCGCATCGCGCGGGGTGCCACTACGCCACTTGATGGAAGAGGGATTGCGGTCCGTCATCGCTCAGGAGCGCGGACCGCGGAGATTCCGCCTGCGCAACGGGTCGTTCGGAGGCAAGGGCTTGCGCGATCCGCTGTCCTGGCCCGCCGTTCGCGGCAGGATCTACGAAGGCCGCGGCGAATGATCGCTGTCGATACCAACATCCTGGTGTATGCGCACCGCCGCGACTCGGAGTGGCACGAGCCGGCCTACCGCTTGATCGAATCGCTGGCGGAAGGGTCCGCTCCCTGGGCAATTCCGTGGCCTTGCCTCCAGGAATTTCTGGCGGTGGTGACGCACCCGCGGATCTACCGTCCGCCCACGCCGCTCGCCAAGGCGCTCGATCAGGCCGAAGCCTGGCTTGGCTCTCCGTCCCTGCGAACGATCGGCGAACTGAAAGGGCACTGGAAGGAACTGCGGGGGCTTGCCGAGGCCGGGCGCGTTTCCGGCGGTGCGATTCACGACGCGCGTGTGGCCGCGATTTGCCTCGAGCACGGGGTGCGGGAACTGTGGTCGGCGGACCGCGACTTCGGCCGCTTGCCGGGTATTGCGGTTCGCAATCCCCTGGTGGCCCGGTAGCTCACTTCTTCGGGTTCAGGTCCCGCTTGAGACGGCTTACAATATCGGAGGCGGTGCGATTCATTTCCTTGCCGGCAAAATCCTTGGGCGGATCGTATGTGGACCAGAGGACCTGGCGCGACTTGGCGTCCACCAGGAACACCGTTCCGCGCGCCCGGCTGAACCCGGACGCGGTGGCGGGGTTGCTCAGCGTGTTTTCCGCCTTTCCCATCAGGCCGGACGCCGGTGACGCGTCGCCCGGCTTGGCCTTGGCGCCCGTTGCAGCCGGTTTTGCCGGCGGCTCCGCTTCGTCGTCCGGTTTGGCGGTGGGCTCCGGATTGGCCGGTTTTGCCGCCTCCGGCGGTTTGGGCGCCGGCGAGAAGTCCTCCAACTGCGTCTGGAAGCCTTCGCTGATGTGGTCGGTGATGATGGCATCGGCCAGCTTGGGGTCCGTGACCACATGGAAAACGTGCTCGTTGGTGAGCCGGTTGGCCAGATACTGGTCCATGCCGCGCGCCATGGGCAGCAAATATACGGAATGCACGCCGGCCAGATCCGCCGCAAAGGCCAGTGCGCCGGCAAGCGGCAACAGGCACAGACATCGCTTCATGGTTTTCATCATAGCAACCGGTTTCTCAGTGACTAGGACGCCGCGCACGCGGAAAAAGTCTGCCCCGGCAGCACGGATCGCGGATTAGACCATGTCCTCCCGGCTGGAGATCGAGATCGACCGCTACCTGGCGGACCTGGCGCGAACGGCGGTCTCGCCGCACACGCTCGACGCCTACCGGGGCGACTTGCGGCAACTGCTCGACTTCCTTTCCCCGCCGGGAGTCGAGCCGCCGGCGCCCGAAGCCATCGACCTGCTGCTGCTGCGCGAGTGGATGCTCTGGCTGTACCGCCAGCCGTTGGAGGCGGTCAGCATCCGGCGCAAGGTGGCGGCGGTGCGCGGCCTGTTTCAATTCCTGCAGCGCGAGGGCGTGGTCGCCATCAACGTGGCCCGCCTGCTGCGGCTCCCCAAGGCTCCGCAGAAACTTCCGGTGGTGATGACGGCGGAGCGGATGAACACCCTGCTCGACCAAGTGGAGGCCGGGAAACTGGAGCGGCCATACCCGTCGCGCGACCGCGCCCTGCTCGAGATCCTCTACGGCTGCGGCGTCCGCGTCAGCGAGTTGTCGGGTTTGAACCTGGAGGATCTCGACCGCGGGTCCGGCGCGGCGCCGGAGACATGGATGCGCGTGCGCGGCAAGGGCAAGAAGGAGCGCCAGGTGCCGCTGCCCGGCAAAGCCGCCGGCGCGCTCGAGCGGTATCTCGCCGAGCGGCCAATCGTGCGCGACGAGCGGGCCGTGTTCCTCAATCATCGCGGCCATCGCCTGACTGTCCGCGGCATTCACGGCATCGTCAAACTATATGCCACGGTGCTGTGCGGCGATCCATCGGTGCACCCGCACGGTTTCCGCCATGCCTATGCCACCCACCTGCTCGCCGCCGGCGCCGACCTCCGCGCCATCCAGGAGCTGTTGGGGCACGCGCGGCTTTCCACCACCCAGAAGTACACCCAGGTTTCGCTCACCGACCTGATGAAGGTGTACGACAAGGCTCATCCCAAGGCATAACGCGTGGCGGACCGTCGACTCCATTTTCGCGCCGAGTTCGCGCCCATGCTGCGCATCGCCGTTCCGCTGGCGCTGGCCGAGCTGGGCTGGATGGCGATGGGTCTCGAAGACACCATCATGGCCGGCCGCCTGGGCGCGGCCGCGTTGGGCGCCGGCAGCCTCGGCGCGATGCTGTTCTATCCTATCGCCATCTGCGGCACCGGTTTCCTGCTGGGAATGGATACGCTGGTGGCGCAGGCGCACGGCGCCGAAGACGCCGCGGACTGCCGGCGCACGCTGGTCAACGGCGTCTGGCTCAGCCTGTCTCTCGCACCGTTCCTGGCGCTGCTGATTCTGGCGCTGATTCCTCTGCTCCGCGCCACCGGAACCAATGCCAATGTGATGGCGCAGTTCGATCCGTTCCTCAAGGCGCTGGCGTGGGGCCTGCCGCCGCTCCTCTTCTACGCTGCGTTCCGGCGCTACCTGCAGGCCATCGACGTGGTCAAGCCGGTGACCTTCGCTCTGGTGAGCGCCAACGTGGTCAACGTAGTGGGCAATTGGGTGCTGATGTACGGCCACTGGGGCGCGCCGCGAATGGGCCTGGAAGGCTCGGGGTGGTCGACCACCATTGCGCGCTGCTACATGGCGGCGGTGTTGCTGGCGGCGATCGTCTGGCACGAGCGGCGCACGGGCAAGATTCTGCTGGCGGTCTCCTGGCGGCCTTCGTTCGAGCGCATACGCCGCCTGGCGGGTTTGGGGATGCCGGCGGCGATGCAGATTCTGTTCGAGGGCGTGGTGTTCGGCCTGGTGAGCGTGTTTGCCGCGCACCTGGACGAAGCTTCGCTGGCGGCGCACAGCATCGCCATCAACGTGGTATCGACCACCTACATGGTGCCGTTGGGCATCAGCTCGGCGGCGGCGGTGCGGGTGGGGCAGGCCATTGGCGCCGGCGACACACGCGGTGCGGCAGTGCGCGGCTGGACGGCCATCCTGCTGGGTGCGCTGTTCATGGGCGGCGCGGGCGTGGCGCTCGGAATTGTGCCGCGTTGGATCGTCCGCATATACACGGGCGACGCCGCGGTGATCGCCGGTGGCGCGGTGCTCCTGCGCATCGCCGCGTTGTTCCAGCTCTTCGACGGCTTGCAGGTGGTGGCCACCGGCGCGTTGCGCGGCCTCGGCGATACCCGCACGCCCATGCTGGCGCACCTGGCCGGTTATTGGGGCGTGTGCATGCCTGTGGCGTACCTGTTGTGTTTTCGATTTCGTTGGGGCGCGGCTGGAATCTGGACGGGCTTGAGCGCGGCGCTGATCCTGATCGGATCGGCGCTGGTGATCGCGTGGCGATGGCGCGCGGAAAAAATTGGCGCATGACCATCCCCCTCCGGGCGGTCATGCGCCCCAATTCCCCGATCAGCATTCCCCGGCGAGTCTTTTGACCCGCGCCACTTGCCCTTGTGAAATTGGATACACCGCAGGATGGAAAGATTCAGATTTTTTTGAGCCGTGGCGCAGGCAGTCCTGCCTGGCGTGTCGAGAGTCATCTCGACATTTCTTTAGCTTGACCAGCACCGGTGACCCCAGGAAATGTCGGCACGAATGCCGACGCAGCACGCAAGACTGCGCGCGCCACGCTTGTCAGCGCAGCCGCCAGATCAGGTAAAACAGCCCGATAGCAAATCCGGCGCCGGCTTGATATTCCTGATTCTGCACGTACAAGCGAAAGCGGAACGCGGCGGGAACCGTCCCCGGAGCCGGCGTGAAGCGTGGCCACAGCGCTCCCACGCGCGCCGCGTAAGATTCGTATTCCGGAAACAGGTGGCGCAGGTGCTGCTCTTCGAGCTGGATGACGGGCAGATAGACAAACAGGAAGACGCTGGCGAATAGCAGCGCCAGCCACGGGCTGCGCGCGGCGATGGCGAGCCCGGCGGCCACCAGCAGCGTGCCCAGGTAGAGCGGGTTCCGGGTGTGGGCGTACGGTCCGCCGGTGGAGAGCCGCCGGTTTTTATCGAGGCACCCTGCCGCCCAGCCGCGCAGCAGAAGACCGGCCAGCGAGACCGGGACGCCCCAGGCAATCGAGGCCGGCACAGGCCGCGATAACCAGGCGAAGACCGCCACGATCAGAAACCCGGACGGCACGCGCAGCCGCGCCACGATATCGGCGTAGGGTTTGGGAAATTGAATCATTTGGGGCTGCCCCCGCTGGAACCAAGCGCGGCGCGCAGGGATTCGAACACTTCCTCCGGCGCGATCCTTCGCATGCTCTCGTCGATCGAGTCCAGACGCTTGTAAGTGGTGACGGCGCCCGTCCACCGCAGCACGCGCAGCGATTCGCCATAAGGGCCGTTGCGGGCCGGATCGGTGGGACCGAACAGCGCCACGCCGGGCTTGCCGAGGGCCGCGGCCAGGTGCATGGGTCCGCTGTCCACCCCCACCACGGCGGCGGCGCGGCGGGTGGCATCGATCAAACCGGGCAGCCCGCAGGCGTGCCTCCACACGCCTTCCGCAGTGGGACAGACGCTTTCGTCTGTCAACCTCTCCATTCCAGGCGGACCGTTGAGCACCAGCGGAAGTTTCAAGTCGCGCCAGAGGAGCCCGGCCAACGCCAGGTAATTCTCGAGCGGCCATTGCTTGGCGCGCCAGCCGGCCATCGGCGAAGCGAGCACGAAAGCGCCCTCGGGCAAGGGCGCTTCGGACCGGCCGGCCGGCAACGGGAAAACGCGAAGGGCCTTACCCGCGCCGGCGGCCGCGGCGAGATCCAGATTGCGGTCCACCACGTGCGCGGCGGCGCTCGAAGCGCGGTGGGTGTAGA
>JBAVIH010000145.1:0-23434 GCA_049686695.1 Bryobacteraceae bacterium
GCCGGGTGCCGCTCCCGCACCAGCCGCACCAAGGCTTCGGCCTCCGCGGTCATGCGGTGTTCGAGCATCGCGCGGACCCTGGCGACATAAGCATCCACCAGGAGTTCTTCGCTGGCCGGCGTGCCCAAACGCTTGTGGAGCAGCTTGGCGGCCTCGACCGCGGACTTCGAGTTGCCCTTGGCGATCAGGCGGACAACCTCCGCGGCCTCGGGAGGAAGGCCGGAAACTGCCGGCCCGCGCAGTGGAACCATGAAGTATTTAGTGTGCCATATCGGGGTGGCCCGGTGGCCGTAGCCGTCGCCGGAATCCCGAGAAAGCGCCCTTATTTTTTCCGCCACCCTAAAGCTCGACGGCATCTGCGCCGATATGGTCAATATGAAAATGGCGCGCATTCTCGGTTGGGCGCTGGCAGCTCTGGTTGCCGGCAGGACTTGGGCCGCGAGTTCGACGGGGATTACCGTTTCGCCCGCTTCGGTCAACTTCTCCTATCAGGTCGGCAGTGCCACGCTGCCGGCGGCGGCGAAAGTCACTGTGACGCTGCCAACCGGCACGGCGAGTTCGACGGTGGTGGTAGCGCAAGCTTCCTCCGCCCCCGCCTGGTTGACGGTTACACCGTCCTCGGGGTATTCGCCGCTGGCGCTGATGGTGATTGCGAACCCGACCAGCCTGGCGCCGGGAACCTATCCCGGCTCGATTGCGATATCGACGGTGCCGGCGACCATGAGCCTCACCATTCCGATCAACCTGATGGTGTCCAATCCCCCCTCCTCTCTGGTGGTAATCTCCCCGTCCCCGAACTACACCCCAGCCTCTTCTTCGACTAACGGCACTCTCACTTTTTCGTACACCACCAGCGCCGCCTGGCCCGCCTATCCCGCAACGGATCCGACCACCTCTTCCGAGATCGATGTGGCGTCAAACGGCGGGACGATCCCATTCACCGTCACCGCCACTTCCGCGTCCGCAGCCGGAGCCGCCAGCAGTGCGGTCTGGGTGCGCGTGGGGCCGTTGGGCTCGACGCCTACCGGGCTGACGACTAGCGGCGTGGCGCTTTCGGGTTCCTACGTACCGATCACGGTACTGCTGGATCAGACCACCGTGCAGAACCTGCTGCCCGGCAGCTATACCGCCACCGTTACCATCGCTCCGACCACTTCCGGCAGCGCGTCGTTTATTATGACGGTGAATCTGGTGGTTTCAGCCGGCCCACCTGCGCTGACTTCCATCTATCCGGCAATGCTCGTGCAAGATCCGTTGGTCGATCCATTGATCACCATCAACGGGCAGAATTTCTTCGCCACTTCGGTGGTCACCATCGAAGAGCAAACCGGGGGAGGAGCTTGCACGCTCAATGGTACGCCCGTCGTCCCACCCACCCAGTTGGCCACTACCCTGCTGAGCCAGCAAGTGCTGGAGGCCACCATCCCGCACGCTTCCGCCCTATTACAGAATCCCGCAACCCTGTGCCTGTTCGTGACCAATCCAGCTCCGCCCAACAACCCTGCACAGGTGCCGGGAGGCCCGGCTACCTTTACCGTGCTATCGAGCACGGCTATGGCAATAACCGCGGTGACCAACGCCGCCAGTTACCTGCTGCGCTCGACGCAGGTCGGGACCAGCCCCGATCCGATTAACAGCGGCCAGACGGCGGTTTCGCCAGGCGAGATCATATCCATCTTTGGCCAGAATCTGGGGCCGCTCATCGCTTACACCGTGCCGCTCACTACCATCGTCGGGGTGCAGTCTTTCCCCCTCAGCGTACCCGATCCCGCCAATCCTTCGAACAGTTTCCAGATCGCTTTCACTTACTGGGATGTGACTCTCAACCCGCCCGGCAACCACACTTTCTACGCGCCCATTATCATGATCTCCAATAACCAGATCAATGCCGTCGTACCGTTCGAGCTGTCCGCCATAGTGGGCACCGCGAACGCGAGTGTTTCGGTCGTGGTTTTGGACGGCTTGGCATTCACCAATACCTACCCGGTCGTCGCGGTCGCCGAAGACCCCGGGATTTTCACCTTGGGAGGCCTGGGGACAGGGCAAGGCGCCATTTTGAACTTCAGCGCCAGCTCGGGGAGCTATACCATCAACTCCGCGAAGAATGCGGCCTCGCGGGGATCCACGATCGTGATCTACGCCACCGGCCTGGGCACTCTGGTGTCGCCGCTGGCCGATGGCGTGATCGCCGCCGCCAGTGACGTCGCCACCGATCCCGTTCAAGTCACCATCGGGGGACAGCCCGCCGTGGTGAGTTACGCCGGAGCCGCCGGCGGCTCGGTGGCCGGGTTGATCCAGATCAATACGATTATTCCGCCTACCATCTCCACCGGAGCGTCGGTGTCGCTAACCGTTTCCGGCGGAACGGCCGCCAGCGCGAGGCGCAGCCAGGCGAATGTCACCGTGGCGGTGCAATAGCCTCGAATCGCCGGGGCCGCGTCCCTTCCGGCAGGACCGGCCACCACCGGCAGGCGTCACTCCTTTGGCTTGGCAGCCATTTTCCGTTCCAAAGCCGCCATCAGCCGCGATTGAACGTCGGCCGGCACAGGGTATGGGTCCATGCCCTTATAAATCTGGATCGTCTTGCGGGTGGTATCCGCAATCACCCAGCAGTTAGGGCATTCGGCGATGTGACTCTCCAGCTTGGCCCGGATGTCCGCATCGAGGCTCTCGTCCATGTAGTCGCTCAGCTCATGCAGGAAGTCTTTACAGGTAAGCAAACGCGTCGTCCCCCTTGCGTTTGAAGTGGCGCGTCAGTTTTTCGCGCAACTGCAGGCGGGCCCGCAGCAATCTGCTTTTCACTGCGGGAATGGACAGGCCCAGAGCATCCGCAGTTTCCTCCGTCGAAAGTTCGTCGATGTCCCGCAGCACGAAGACGGAACGGTACAGGGGCTCCAGACCCTGGATGGCCTCATCCAGAATCTGGCCGAACTCCGCGCGTGAGAATCTCTGCTCGGGATTCTCGTCCCATGCCGCGACCTCGCGAACGATCGTGTCCTCTCCCGTGTCGATCGCTTCGTCGAGCGAGACCGATCTGTCGGTTCGCCGCCGCCGGAGCTTCATCAGCGCCTGGTTCACCGCGATCCGGACGATCCACGTGTAAAACTTCGCGGCTCCCTGGAACTGGTCGAGGTGTTCGTAGGCCTTGAGAAACGTTTCCTGCAGCACGTCTTCCGCATCCTCGCGGTTTTGCGTCACATGCTGGGCCAGGCGGAAGATCTTGCTCTCGTAACGCCGCACCAGTTCGCCAAACGCACGCCCATTGCCTTCGCGCGATTGCGCGACTAGGGTGACTTCGTCGGCTTCTGCAAAACTGGGAGCCGTCATGGGGCGATTCTCCATGATACCGCGCGGGACTGGAAGCCCAATTCAAGAAGCTTGGTTTTCCGCGGCGTTCGCCATCAGCATCCTCCGCACGGCGGCGAAGATCCGCTCGACGGCCGGGCGGCGGAAAATCCGCCGCATCCATCGCACGATCTGCCGCTCCACTTCGATCGGAACGTGATCGCGTCCTCCCAGGTTGGCGTTTAACCCCGCCGCCAGCACTTCCGCCAGCATGCCGACGGGCGTGCCGCCTCCATGAACCCAACCCAGGAAGCCTGGGTGCACGTTGCCGGCGCCGTAGGGCAGAATGTAGCGCAGGAACTCGGCATGCACCGCGGCGAGCTCCGACGGCTCCTCGGGAAGGTCGGCACAGAACCGCCGCCGCACCTCATCCGGAATCGGCTGCCAGACCGGACGTTCGCGGATGTTCTCGATGTAATCGAGCATGTCGTCCCGCATCCGGTGAGCTTGGGCCCGAAAGCCGGGCCAATCGGAAGGGTCGAGCGTCCCGCTCTGGTCCGGTGGCCGATCCGCGCTCATGTCCTGTTTGTTCATGGGTGGCATTTCAATTATCGCCCGTGCGAGCGGAGGCCATCGGCAAACTGGGGCAAGCCTGAAAACTCCCATCCGAAACCCTAACGAAAATCGCCATTGCCGCCGATATGACACTTAGGAGGTGCAGCGGATGGGCTCCGTTTCTTCGATTAATCCTGGTGTGGCGAATTTGCTCCAAACTCTTTCGAATGATAATTCACCGGTGATGTCGTCACCGGCCGTGATATCGGCTTTAAAGAAGGCCCCGACGAACGACATCGTCCAACTGAGCATGCAAGCCACGCAGTTGGACAGCGTGGATGCGCTGTTCGGTCTATCGAACAGCTCCAGCACGGGCACGGGCAGTAGTCTCAACCCGGCGAATCTTCTGAACGGGTCGTCCGGCGCGGCTTCAACTGCGCCGCAGACGGATGCCAACTCCCTGTTGTCTTCGGCGGCTCTCTCTGGCACGTCGCCCTCCGACCAACTCGTCTATTACCAGACAGCATCGCAGGCGGCCCAGACGCAAGGCTTACTAGATGCAGGAGCAATCAGCAGTCCATCCGGTTCATTACTGGACGTGACGGGCTAAAGCCGGCTCGATGGCCTGCTGCGAAAATGGGACGTATTGTCTACTTCAGCTTCCCGGCCCACGGACATATCAATCCCACGCTCCCGGTCTTTCGGGAGCTGGTCCGCCGCGGACAGCAGGTCGTCTATTACGGCACCGAGCAGTTTCAGCAGGTTATCCGGGATACCGGCGCTCTGTTCTGCCCCTACTCCGCCCGGTTCCGCATGCCGGAGCAAGGGCCAGGACCGTTCGTCCGGATATCGACTACGCTCGAAACCCTGCTCGATCTCAGCGGCGCGGTGCTCGACGATCACCTCGAACAGGTGAGGATACTGCGCCCCACGCACGTCATGCACGACAGTTTCGCGCCTTGGGGAGGCTTTGTCGCGCAAGTCTTGCGTCTCCCCTCGATCGCATCCGTCCCCAGCATTCTGATCAACCGCGAGATCGACTCGCGCTACGGGCCCGGCCCGGGGATTCAACCCAGCGATCCACGGCTCACCCCGCAGTGGTATGCCAGGTTTCGGTCGCACTGCCACGCCTGCCTGCTCGGTCACGGTCTCCCCGCTCTTTCGCCTCCACAACTGTTGCAGACATATGCCGATTTGAACCTGGTGTACACATCCCGGTCGTTTCAGCCATTGGCCGAAGCCTTTGATGACCATCGGTTTAAGTTCGTTGGGCCGTGCTTCGAGTTCCGTCCGGAAGCTCCGCCTTTCCCCTTCGAGCGTCTCGATGGCCGGCCGCTGGTGCTGGTTTCTTTGGGCACCGCGCACGGGAACCATCCACAGTTCTTTCGAATGTGTATGGAAGCGTTGGCGGACGCACGTTGGCAGGTGGTATTGTCGACCGGAAGTGATTTCCCCGCCGCGGAACTGGGGCCGGTACCGGAGAACTGCATCGTCCGCGCTTTTGTGCCGCAAATCGGGATTCTGCGGCGTTGCGCGGCATTCGTCACGCATGGAGGGATGAACAGCGTCCAGGAAGCGCTGTACCACGGTGTCCCGATGGCGATGGCGCCTCAGGCAGCCGACCAGTTCTGGATATCCGCCCGCGTGTCCGAGCTTGGCGCCGGCCTGGTGCTGGACCCGCTCCGGATGGACGCTGGCGCGATCCGCGATGGCGTTGCGAAAATCCTGTCCGATGCGAGTTACGCTGCCGCCGCGGCACGCATCGGCGCATCGCTACGTGCGGCGGGTGGACACCGGAGAGCAACCGGCGAGATTCAGAGTTTTATTCGCCGCGGCGAACCGAACGGTCCGCTGCGCGCCCGCGCCGCACCGGGAAACGCGCTATGACCGGAACCGCATTGCCGCGCCTGCCGGTTGCGCTCAGCCTCTGCATGATTGTGAAGAACGAAGAGCGCAATCTTCCCCGGTGCCTCGATTCGGTGCGCGATCTGGCCGGCGAGTTGATTGTCGTCGACACCGGTTCGACCGATCGAACACCGCCGATCGCGGCTTGCCGTGGGGCGGAAGTGGTCCAGTTCGATTTCACGATTGTCGATTTTGCGGCCGCCCGCAATTGCGCCATCGGGCGCGCGAGGGGCCGCTGGATCCTGATGCTCGACGCGGATGAGACCCTGGATCGGGCCGGCGCACCCATCGTCGAAGAGCTCGTCGCTCTCGACGAAAACGCGGGATATTTCCTGGAGCGACGCAATCATTCGTCGGATTCGTCAAGCCCCGATACGGATTATGTCGTCCGCCTCTTTCCCAACCGGCCTGGCTATCGCTACCACGGCCGGGTTCACGAGACCGTCGACGCCTCGATTCTGTCCGGGGGCGGGCGTCTGCAGAGAACCGGCATCCGCATCGATCACAGTTTCGCTCTGGACCGGGAAGCGCGGCGCCGCAAGAACCGCTGGTACATCGAGATCCTGAAGCAGGAGATCGCCGCCGACCCGAGCGACCTCTCGAGGCTCGATTTTCTCGCCGCCGAATATCACCAGCTCGAAATGTTCGACGAAGCCGCCAAAATCGCCGAACGCATCGCGCGGATGAGGCCGCTCGATCCCAGGGCGCATTTGTTCGCGGGCACTTATCACTTGCTGTACAAGCCCGATCTGGCGCGGGCGCGAGCCGATTTCAACGAGGCGCTCAGACTGCGCCCGGGCTACCCCGAAGCCGCGTCTTTTCTGCAACTCATGGACCGGCGGGAACGCGCGTAATCCCGCCTTTAGCTTTAGCTCATTTGTTTGTAAATTCACGGGAGGGCAGAAAACAAAAA
This sequence comes from Bryobacteraceae bacterium, assembly GCA_049686695.1. GTDB lineage: Bacteria > Acidobacteriota > Terriglobia > Bryobacterales > Bryobacteraceae > Bog-375. The sequence continues at coordinate 6,659 of JBAVIH010000145.1, forward strand.
ACACCGGCGGCGTAGACTGCCGGCGTCACGGCTGCGGCATTGCGTTTCTTCGCAACGCCGGCGGTCTTTGCCGCCGGTTTCTTGCTAAACGCCTACTCTGCCGGCGGCTTCCATCCGCCAAATGCCTGCTCCAGCCACAACGCCACCGCCAGCGCCACATCTTCGCGCCATGGCGCGGCGGCTATCTGAACGGCGATGGGCAGGCCCGTGGCCGATTCGCCGCAGCGCACAACCGCAGCCGGCCATCCGGCGACGTTATAGGCCATGGTGTGGCTGAAGCCGATGAAGTTCTCGTCCAGAGTCGAGGTGCCCAACGGCAACGCGGGGTGGACATAGGCCGGGCACAGAATGGCGTCGAATCCGCAGGCCAGGAACGCCGTCATTTCGGCGCGGTAACGGAACCACTCGTTCCAGTAGCCCGCGAACCCATAAATGCCGGTGCGATAGCGCTCCAGTTTGTCCAGCCAGCCGATCAGCAGCGGATGGACGCTGGTCGAGCCGATGTCCTGCAAATAGGTGCGCAGCCCGCCACCGCCATCCGGGCCGATCAGTTTCATCTCGATCTCGTAAGCGGCATCCAGGCAGACCGGACGCGCCTCTTGCACGCGGACGCCCTCCGCGGCGAGCGCCGCCGCCGCCGTGCGGACCACGCGCGAGACTTCCTCATCGGCCGCGGCGAGACCGTTGTCGGTGTAGAAGGCGAGGCGCAGGTCGCCCACCCGCACGGCGCGCGGGTTCTCGAGCGGCATGTCCACCACGGTGTGGTCGCGGCCATCCGGACCGGCGAGCAGCGGCATCACGGTGACCAGGTCCTCCACCCGGCGCGCTATCGGCCCCACCTGCCACAGGGCTTCTATCCAGCCTCCGGCCGGTGGAACATGACCGGTGCGTGGCAGCCGGCCGGAGGTCGGCTTGATGGCGGCGCATCCGCAAAAGGCCGCCGGCAGGCGGACGCTGCCGGCACAATCGCTGCCCAGGCCGACGGGCGAACCGCACGCGGCAATCAGGGCGGCCTCTCCGCCGCTCGAGCCTCCCGGCGTGCGCGTGGTGTCGTACGGGTTGCGGGTGACGCCGAAAATCAGGTTGTCGCTCTCGAAGGCGAACAGCAGATCCGGCAGGTTGGTTCTGGCGATGGGGATGGCGCCCGCCCGCCGCAGACGCCTGACCAGCGTCGCATCCTCCGTGGATGGCGGGGCGTTCTTCCGGCCCAGCGTTCCCGCCGTCACCACCGCGCCGGCCAGATCGATCGAGTCCTTGATGCTGAACGGCACGCCGTGGAGCGGCCCTCGCGGTTCGCTCGAATCGGCGGCCGCGGCCTCCGCCAGCGCGCTTTCCGCGAGCACCTCCACCGCGGCATTGATCTTCGGATTGATGGCGGCGATCCGCTCCAGATGAGCCGTCACCAGCTCGCGCGACGAGACACGCCGCTCGCGGATCAGCCGCGCCTGCTGGGTGGCGGAATACGTGACGAGTTCGTTCATGGTCCTCCGGCCGGGCAGCTACCAGCTTGCCCGCATACTCCATATAAACCCATTTCCGTCTCACGCACACGTACGCGTTTCTCCCTCGGCCGTAGTACGATACCAACAGGAGTGTGTTCTGACCAAGGCCCATCTTGAAGCAACCGCCGCCCTTCCGGCCGCCGCCCCCACCTGGCTGATCGCCGTCCGCGCCGCCGAATCCAAGAAGGCCACCGATATCAAAGTTTTGGATTTGACCGGCATCACTTCCTTCGCCGACTATTTCGTCCTCTGCAGCGGCTCCAACCAGCGGCAGATTCAGGCCATCGCCGACGAAGTCACCCTCCAGCTCAAACGCCAGGCGGGCGAGCTGCCGATGAGTCTGGAAGGTTACGAGCAAGGCGAATGGGTACTGGCCGATTACGGCGACATGCTGGTACACGTTTTTTCCGCCAAGGCCCGCGCCTATTACGATTTAGAACGGCTCTGGCGCAGTTCGAAGCCGGTCGGGATTCCGTCCGAGTGAAGATCTTCGTCTACTTCATCGGCAAACCCAAGAACGAGCACATCAATGCCGTGGCGGAGGATTTTCTGGGCCGCGCCGCGCGCTATGCCGCCGTCGAGGTGCGCGAGATCCGCCCGGAGCGCACCGATCCCTGGGCCCGCCATCCCACCGCGCGCAAGATCTTTCTCGATCCGGCCGCCAAGCCGATCGATTCCGCCGCTTTCACCGCGCTGATTGCCAAGAGTGAAATGGAAGCGCGCGACCTGCTCTTCCTGGTGGGCGGCCACGCCGGCCTGCCGCCCTCCTGGGGCGGCCGGGCGGACCTGCTGCTCTCGCTCTCCGCCATGACGTTTCCGCATGAGCTGGCCCGCGCCATGCTCGCCGAACAGATCTATCGGGCGTTCGCAACCTTGCGGGGTCATCCCTACCCGCGGTAAGTTGGTTGATTGCATGTCTTGGTTTAAGCGCGACAGGCCGGAGGACAAAAAGCCCAAGGCCATCGACGAAGAATCGAAGCACGTCAAGACGGAAGGCCTCTGGCAGAAGTGCGACGGCTGCCGCCAGATCGTCTGGAAGAAGGACCTGGCGGCCAATTGGAACACCTGTCCCAAGTGTGGCCACCATTTCCGCCTGGACGCCGTCTCCCGTATCCGCATGCTGTTCGATGGCGGCGAATACGAGGCTTTCGATGCCGGGCTGCACTCCACCGACCCGCTCGGTTTCGTCGATAGCAAACCCTACGCCAAGCGCCTGGAGGCCGCGCGCCTGGAAACCGGGCTTCGGGATGCCCTGATTGCCGCCCGCGGCAAACTCGCCGGGCGCCAGGTGGAAATCTGCTCGATGGAGGTGCGCTTCATCGGCGGCAGCATGGGCGCGGTGGTGGGCGAAAAGATCACCCGCGCCATCGAACGCTCGCTCGCCTCCCGCTCGCCGCTGGTGATCGTTTCCGCTTCCGGCGGCGCGCGCATGCAGGAAGGCGCCGTCAGCCTGATGCAGATGTGCAAGATCTGTTCCGCCCTGATGCGGCTCGATCAGGCCCGCGTGCCTTTTATCAGCGTGCTCACCGACCCCACCACCGGCGGCGTTACCGCCAGCTACGCCATGCTGGGCGATCTCAATATCGCCGAACCCGGCGCCCTGATCGGTTTCGCCGGCCCGCGCGTGATCGAGCAGACCATCCGCCAGAAGCTACCCGAGGGTTTCCAGCGCAGCGAGTTTCTGGTCAAACACGGCATGCTCGACGCCGTGGTGCCGCGCCTGGAGATGAAGGCTTACATCGCCCGGGCGCTGGATTTCTTCTGCCAGCAGTGAACTACCCCGATTCGGTTCATTTCCTCTACGCGCTGGGCAACGAAATCAAGACCGCCAAGCTAGGCCTGGAGCGCATCCGCGCCGTGCTCGACGCGCTCGGCAATCCGCAGGACCGCCTGTCAATTGTCCACGTGGCCGGCACCAACGGCAAAGGCTCCACGTGCGCCATGATCGAATCCGGCTTCCGCGCCGCCGGCCTGCGCACTGGCCTGTACACTTCGCCGCATCTCGCCGAGCCCACCGAGCGCATCCGCATCGACGGGGGCGCCGTCTCCGCCGAGCGGTTCTCCGACGCCTTCAACCGGGTCCACGCCGTGGTCGAGCAACTGCTGGCTCGCGAAACGATCGATCTGCACACGACCTATTTCGAAACAGTCACCGCGATGGCATTCCTGATCTTCGCCGAAGAAGGCGTGGAGCGCGTGGTGCTCGAAGTCGGGCTAGGTGGCCGTTTGGATGCCACCAACGTGGTGCGGCCGTCGCTCGCCGTCATCACGCCCATCGATTTCGATCACGAATCGTACCTCGGCCGCAGCATAGAGTCCATCGCCGCAGAGAAGGCCGGCATTCTGAAACCCGGCGTCCCCGCCGTTTTCGCGCGCCAGCGCCCGGAAGCCGCGAGTGTGCTCGATCGCCGCGCCACCGAACTGGGCACTCCTGTCACGCGCGCGGCTGAGTCTACGATCCAAAATCTCTCGCTCGACGCCTGCGGCAGCCGCTTCGATCTCTCCGGCGTGACCCCGCTTTCCATCCGTTGCCCGCTTGCCGGTGAGCATCAGGCCGAGAACGCCGTCACCGCCGCGCTGGCGCTGCTTGCCTGCGGAGTTGACCGCGTTTCGATTGAAGCCGGCATCGCCGCAGCCCGGTGGCCCGGGCGTCTCGATCAGGTTCGCGAGCGCCCCGCGATTATTCTCGATGGCGCCCACAACCCCGCCGCCGCTCGCGCGTTGGCCGCCTACATCGCCCGCTTTTACGCGCCCGCCCGCCTGCGCCTGATTTTCGGAATCATGCGCGACAAGGCCGCCTCCGAAATCGCCGGCATCCTGTTTCCCCTGGCCTGGCAGGTGATCGTCACCGCGCCGCGCCAGTCCCGCGCCCTAGCCCCCGAGTCCCTCAGCACGGTCGCCGATCACCCCAACCTGCTGGTCGCTCCCACCCTCGAAGCCGCCCTCCGCGTGATCGAAGATGCCACCCCCGACGACGTCATCTTCATAACCGGCTCCTTGTTTTTGGTTGCCGAAGCGAGAGCGTTGCTGGTGGCAGGGACTTGACACTCGGACAGAACTGTCCGAGACTAGACTCATGAAGGGCTCGGAATTCGAGCGGCGAGTACAGAAACTGGCGCAGAACAGGAAAGTCACTTGCACCTTTCTCGCTGACAAGGGGAAAGGGAAGCCACGGCCGGCTGTACTTCGGCAACGAATTCACGACCCTCAAGGATCGGAAGAAAGAAATCGGCCGAGACCTGCTGGCCAAGATGTGCAGGGATCTCAAGATCGATCCGCACGACTTATAGGAGCTGAACCCATGTCCGCCTTTACGTACCCCGCGAAATTCACGACCGGCACCGATGGCCGCGTGCTGGTCGAGTTTGCCGATCTGCCCCGCGTCTCGACAGACGGTAAAGACGATCGCGAGGCCATGGAAGAAGCCATGGATGCCCTCGGATCCGATCTCTCGATTCGTCTCTCCCGCCGGGAAGAGATTCCGACGCCCTCACCTGCAAGGCGTGGTCAGCGCCTGGTGCCCGTGCCGCTTTGGCTGGCGCCGAAACTAGCGCTGTATCTCGCAATGCGCGACGGCCAAGTCAATAATTCCGACCTGGCCCGACGCCTCGGTGTCCACGAGCGGGTGATCCGCCGTATGCTCGATCCCGCGCACGCCACAAAAGCCGTGAAGATCCAGGCCGCCCTCGCCGCTCTCGGCAAGCAGATGATTGTCGAAGTCCGCGATGCGGCTTGAACAGGCGCGGAGGATCTCGACCCAAATAGGGAAACAGGGGCAGCCTGAATCGGTCGATTATTTACGCCCCGCCATCCCCGTTCCGCCGCCTTACGCCGCTTCGGATCGCGGCCGCACGGCGTGCTCGATATCCTTGAGCTTGGTCTGGCGCGCCACGCGCAGCTCGTAATGGACCTGGAGTTTCAGCCAGAATTCGGGCGTGGTGCCGAGGTATCGCGCGAGCCGCAGCGCCGTGTCGGCCGTGATCCCGCGCCGGCCGCGCACGATCTCGTTCAGACGGGCGGCGTCCACCGCCAGCGACTTGGCGAGTTGGTTCACGCTCATGTTCAGCGGCTTGAGCACGTCTTCCCGAAGGATCTCTCCGGGATGAATCGGTGCGAGGATTTTCGGCATAGCGTTCTCCACTAATGATAGTCCACGATCTCCACGTCGGTTGCGTAACCGTCTGCCCATTGCCCAAAAACCTCCGCTCTCCGTTGTATGATCGTGGCAGGAGGGATGCCGTGGCTTATCGTCCCGTTCACCGTCGCATTCGCGACACCTGGACCGCTCTCAAACGCTGGTTGCGGCGCGCGGAACCGGAAGCGCCGGAAGACCCTTACGCTTATGTCGGCGCTCCCAAGAAGCCACGCACCCCGCGCCGCAGCGCCGCCGCGAAAGCCGAGCCGTAACTCGAGCATCCCGCGTGTCCCGCCAAATACCATGACCAACTCTCTCGCAGCTATCACCGGCGCTTCGGCCGGCATCGGAACGGTGTTCGCGCGCAAGCTGGCCGCCCAAGGTTACGATCTTCTGCTGATCGCGCGCCGCGGCGACCGCCTCGAGCTACTTGCGGCGGAACTCGAACGCGCCCACCAGATCCATGTGGAAGCCTGCACCGCGGACCTGTCGGTCAACGAAGATATGGACCGCATCGCCGCGCGCCTCGCCGCCGAGCCGCGCCTCGATCTGCTGGTCAACAACGCCGGCTTCGGCATCAAGGGCCTTTTCTATGAAGCGCCCCTCGACGGGCAGCTCCAAATGCACCACCTGCATATCGACGCCATCGTGCGGCTCACCCACGCCGCGCTCGCGGCCATGGTGGCGCGCGGCCGCGGCGCGATTATCAACGTAGCCTCCGTGGCCGGCTTCACGCGCAGCCCCGGCAGCGTTAGTTACTGCGCCACCAAAGCCTGGGTGAACGCATTCACGGAAGGGATTTACCTGGACCTGAAATCGGCGGGCTCGCCGGTGGTGGTGCAGGCGCTGTGCCCCGGCTTCACCTACAGCGAGTTTCACGACGTGGCGGGCGTTGACCGCGCGTCCATCCCCAAATCGTTTTGGATGAGCGCCGAAGACGTGGTGGATGCTTCGCTGGCCGGCCTGCGCCGGCGCAAGCTGTTCGTGGTGCCCGGCTGGAGATACAAGTTAGTCGTGGCGCTGGTCAACCGCATTCCGGTGCGGTTGCGGCTGGCACTCGAATCCAACGCGCCTCACAACCGCGCCCGCCTGCCGCAACGGGCGAACCCGAATTAGTGCATGATCTCGAGGAATTTTCCGGTGGACGCGTCCACGAAGACCGAAAAGCTGGACGTGCTCACCGAATCTCCCCAGATCACGCGCCATGCCGGATTGGCGAACCTGCTGGACTTTTCCAGCAGGAAGAGAATCGGCTGGCCCGGGCTCTTCTTCTCGTACGCTTCGGCTTCGGCCTTGCCTTTGGCCGTGGTCAGTGCGGCTTCGGTGTCGATCTTGACGTCGCCAATCGCGAAAGGCGTGTTAGAGCCGTGCGAGTAGCTCTGTTCGGCGCCTGGGAACACTCCCTGGTGGATGGTGGGCCCCTGGTCGATCGCGTACCAGGTGTACGAACGGGCCGAGGCCTTCTCATCGGAGGCGAATAGGGCCTCCCATCCGCCGGATTTGCCGGGCTGGTCGGGCACGCCCTCAACCCGCACGCTATTCAGTTGCAGCACCGCCGCATCGGGGGCCCAGGTCCGCGCCACCTGGAACATCTTGAATAGGGCGCTCTGCCCGCCGATCGGCACGGGCTTGGCCTCTTCTTTCTTGGCCTCCGGCGGCGCAGGTTGGTCTGAGCAGCCAGCCAGAAGGAGGCCGGCAGCGAGTATGGTAAGGGAAGTTTTCATTTGAAACAGCTATTTTAACCGAATCGTCAGGCCCCGGCGCGGCATTGGTGGGCGATAAACCGGCATAGGGGCAAGCTAAAGCATGCCCCACCTTACGCGAGGCAGCGGGAAAGCGAGTCCCAGAATTCGGGGAAGGAAACCGAGGCGGCTTCGGCGCCCTCGATGACGGATGCGCCGTCGCCCGCGAGCGCGCCCACTGCAAACGCCATGGCGATGCGGTGGTCGCCGTGGGAAGCGAACTCGGCGGCGCGGAACTTCTGACGCCCGGGGATGGCCATTCCGTCGGGAAGCTCTTCGGCCTGGATGCCGGCGCGGCGCAGGTTGTCGACCACGGTGCGTATGCGGTCGGTCTCCTTGATGCGCAACTCGGCGGCGTCTTTCACGAGCAACCCCTGCTCGGTGGCTGCGCCGAGCACGGCCAACACGGGGATCTCGTCGATCAGCGCCGCGGCCAGCGCGCCATCAATGGTGCCGCCGCGCAGTTCGGAATGGCGCACCACGATATCGCCCACCAGTTCGCCATTGTGGCTTTCGAGCTCGGGGATGCGAATGTCGGCGCCCATCCCAACCAGAAAATCGAGCAGCGCCGAGCGCGTGGGGTTGAGACCGACGCTGCGAATGGTCAGCTCCGAACCGGGCACCAGCAGCGCGGCTACGATGAAGAACGCGGCGGAGGAAAGGTCCGAGGGGACGGCGAGGTCGCGTGCGGTGAGCTTAGGGCGGCCTTCAAGCGAGATGGTGCGGCGCTCGACGGTGAGGTCCGCGCCGAATTCGCGCAGCGCGATTTCGGTGTGATCGCGGGAGCGAACCGGCTCGGTGACGGTGGTCCGCCCGGCCGCGTACAGCCCGGCCAGCAGCACGCACGTCTTCACCTGTGCGCTGGGGACGGGCAGCACGTAGTCGATTGCGTGCAATTCAGCGCCCGCAATTTCGAGCGGCGGAAACTTGTCCTCGTGCGCGCGTATGCTGGCGCCCATTTGGGTGAGCGGCAGCATGATGCGCTGCATGGGACGGCGCGATAGCGATTCGTCGCCGATCAGGCGGCTCGCGAACGGCTGCGCCGCAAGGATGCCGGATATCATGCGAATGGTCGAGCCGGAATTGCCGGCATCCAGATCGCCGGCGGCCTGCCGCAGACCGTCCAGCCCGCGGCCATGGATGACGAACCCGGCGCCGCCGCCCTCCACCTCGATGCCGAGGGCGCGGACGCAGCCAAGCGTCGAGTGGCAATCGGCGCCGGTCGAATAATTGCGGATGCGGGTCGCGCCTTCGGCGATGGATGCAATCAGCGCATACCGGTGCGAAATGGACTTGTCGCCCGGCAGCGTCAACACGCCGAAGATCGACGAAGCGGGGTTCATGACCTTTCTCATGCGGATCTTCTATTCTAAAGCACGGCGCAAGAATAGCTTGGTTTGCCGCCCGTTCAGATAGGCGAGATTTCCACGCCGGCGCGGCCACTGCATCTTCTTGGCAGGGGTCGCTCTTATCGTGACGTCCGACAACCGGCTGGCGGTCTGTCTGGTTTGCCTGGCAATCTGGATTCTGCTCAGCAGCCTGGACGATCTGTTCATCGCGCTGGTCGCCATCTTCCCCAATGGCGAGCGCGGTTGCCGCTGGCCCACCGATGCGGAGATTGCCCGCGTTCCCGAGCGCCGGATCGCCATTCTGGTTCCGTTGTGGGAGGAGCAGCGCGTCATCGGGCGCATGCTGGAGCGCAACCTGGCCGCCATCCAGTACACCAATTACGATTTCTTCGCCGGCGCGTATCCGAACGACACGCTCACCGTAGCGGCGGTGGCCGAGGCTGCCCGCCGCTCTTCCCGCGTGCACCTCGCCCTGGTGCCGCACAGCGGGCCCACCTCCAAAGGCGATTGCCTGAACGCGATCTTCGACTGCCTGATCGAGTACGAAGCCGCCCACGGCGTCCGCTACGAAGTGATCGTGACCCACGATGCGGAGGACCTGGCGGCGCCGGAATCGCTGCGGATCGTCAACTGGTTCTCGCGCGATTACCAGATGGTGCAGATCCCAGTGCTGCCACTGCCCACCGGCCTCGCCGAAATGACTCACGGCGTCTACTGCGACGAATTCGCCGAGTATCAGCAAAAGGACATTCCGGCGCGCCAGCGGCTGGGCGGCTTTTTGCCAGCTAACGGAGTCGGCACCGGCTTCGACCGTAATGCCCTGGAGCGGCTGGCGGCCACCCGAGGCGGACGCATCTTCGACCCCGCCTGCCTCACCGAGGATTACGAGAACGGCTTCCGCCTTCACCAACTCGGCTGCCGGCAGATCTTCGTGCCGTTGCGGCTGCCCGCGGACGCGCCGGTGGCCACCCGGGAATATTTTCCGCGCCGGCTGCGCGCCGCCATCCGGCAGCGCAGCCGCTGGGTGGCCGGGATCGCGCTGCAAGGCTGGGAGCACCACGGCTGGCGTGCGCCGCTGCGCCAGGCGTATTTTTTCTGGCGCGACCGCAAGGGACTGGTGGGAAACCTGCTTTCGCCTTTCGCCAATCTGCTGTTCCTCTGCTGGGTGGCCGGCTGGCGCGGCTTCAGCGGCATCCCCCACTGGGCGGCCGGCTTGTGCACCACGACCTTGGGCCTGTCCGTGGTCCATTTCCTGATCCGCACCGCGTTGAGCGCGCGCGTTTATGGCTGGCCGTTCGCCGCCGGCGTGCTGCCACGCATGTTCTGGGGCAACCTGCTGAACAGCGCGGCCACCGTTTCCGCTTTGCGCCAGTTCGCCGTTGCGCGCCGGCGTGGGCGCGCCCTGGCCTGGCGCAAAACCGACCATAAGTATCCGGCGTGCGGCACGCCCGGCCAGGGCCGGTTGGGCGAACTGCTGGTGCGCATGCGGGCCATCTCGATCGAGGACCTCGAGGCGGCGCTCGGTACGTGCCCGCCGGACATGCGCCTGGGCGAGCACCTGCTCGAGCTGCGCAAGCTGAAAGAGGAACAGCTCTACCAGGCGTTGAGCGCCCAGGCAGGCCTGGCCCTGGGGGTTCCCGACGACGGCGAAGTCGTCCCCGCGGCCACGCGCGCCCTCCCCGCCGAGACCATCCGCCGCTGCAGCGTGCTTCCCTACCGCGTCGCTTTCGGCCAGCTCCACCTGCTGACGCCAGAAGTGCCGTCGCAGCGCATGACTCGCGAATTGGCCGCCCTCTGCGCGCTAGATCTGCGCTTCCGCCTGGTCCGGCCCACGGAATTCAAGCGCCTCTGCGAGCGGTACCTGGCGTGACAGAGGCCGCAGCCGGCCGACAGTGAGAAGTGGCCCGATGCCGCAGGCAAGGATTCCGGCGGACGTTCTATAGTGGGACGAAAGGCTTCGTGTCAGGAGGAACCGATGAGATGCCGGGTTTGCGGTGGGCCGATGGAATCGCGAGTGACGGATCTGCCTGTCAGAATCGGCGATTTTTCGATCGTGATTCTCAGGTCGCTCCCGGTGATCGAGTGCCGCCGGTGCGGATATACCGAGCTGGAGCAGGCAACCATGGCGCGCGTCGACCAGCTCCTCGCCGCCGTGGATGGCTCGGCCGAACTGGAAGTCATCCGCTACGCTCCCTGACCGCGGGCCGAATAACCTTTTGAGAGGTCCGGTAGCGCCGGCAGCCTTTGCCGCCAGCTCTTGGCTCAGGCCGCCACGCCGCGGTGCAGGGCGACAATGCCTCCGGTGAGGTATTCGTAGCTCACTTCGGCGAAGCCGGCGCGGCGCATCTTGCCGGCGAGTTCCTCGGCGGCAGGGAACTTGCGCACCGATTCCGGCAGATAGGTGTAGGCGTCGCGCGACCCGGAAAGCGCGCCACCGACGACCGGCAGAATGCGCCGTGAGTAGAAATTGTACAGCGCCGCGAAGGCCGCGTTGGGCGGCTGGGAGAATTCGAGGATGGCGGCCATGCCTCCCGGCGCCAGCACGCGCCGCATTTCCTCGAGACCGTCCGCGTAGTTGGCCAGGTTGCGAAAGCCGAACCCGACCGTCAGCAGATCGACCGAGCCGTCGCCGAGCGGCAGGCGCAAGGCGTCGGCCTCAAACAGGGCGGTGCGAGCCTGCCGCGCGTCCGCTTTTTTCCGGGCGGCCAGCAGCATGGGATGACAGAAATCCGAGCCCAGCACCAGCCCGCGGCGGGCGCGGGCGAGCGTGAGCGCAAGGTCGCCGGTGCCGCAGCAGATATCGAGCACGCGCGCTTCGGGCCGGTCCAGGATGTGCCGCACCCGCTTCACCGTGTGGGCGCGCCAGTAGCGGTCGATGTTGAAGGACAGCAGATGATTGGCCAAGTCGTAGCGGTGCGCCACGCGGCCGAACATATCCCGCACCCAGAGCGCGGCCTCCCGCTCGCTGCGCGCGCCCTCCGGCGTGGCGCCCTTCATGAAAGAGCGAACCTGATTGCCGCGAGCACCAGCGCCTCGTCGATCCCGCTGACCACCTCCGCCGCGCCGATGCGCACCGGCAGCACGAAATGGACCCTGCCGCGCACGGTCTTCTTGTCGTGCACCAGGCGCGCCAGCAGGCGCTCCGCGTCGATTCCTTCGAGCGATGGAATCGGCCCGTAACGCCCGATGAGTTCGAGCATTTGCGCGGCGTCGGCGGCGGACAGGCGCCCCGTGCTTTCGCCCAGGCGCACCGCCGCGCGCATGCCGAACGCGACCGCTTCGCCATGTAAGAAGCGGCGGTAGGCGGTTTCCGCCTCGAGCGCGTGCCCGAAGGTGTGGCCGAGATTGAGAATGCGCCGCAGGCCGCCCTCACGCTCGTCGGCCGAAACCACTTCGCATTTCATGCGGACCGAATCGGCGATGATGCGGTCCACCGCCTCCGGCTGACGCGCCAGCACATCGGCGCTACGCCGGGAAAGGAAATCAAACAGCTCCGGCTCGCGAATCATCCCGGCCTTGACGATTTCCCACAATCCGGCGCGATATTCGCGCTCGGGCAAAGTGTCGAGCGCGTTGGGATCGATCAACACCGCGACCGGCTGGTGGAAGCTGCCCACCAGGTTCTTGCCGCTCTCGAGGTTGACTCCGGTCTTGCCGCCCACCGCCGCATCCACCTGGGCCAGCAGCGTGGTGGGAATCTGAATCACGGGAATGCCGCGCATGAAGATGGCGGCCAGGAAGCCGGCCATGTCGGTGACAATGCCGCCGCCGAAAGCCACTACCGCGCTGGTGCGGTCGCCGCCGGCCAGTACCATTCGTTCGGCCAGGTTCTCCAGCGGAGCCATCCGTTTGTTCTCTTCGCCGCCGGGCAGGTACAGAATTTCGTGTGCCACATCGCGCATGCCGACGGCCAGCGCCGCGCCCTGATGCCGCCACACATCCTCGGTCGAAACCACGAACACCTTGCCCGCCCGGACGGGGACGAACTCGGCCGCGCGGCCGATGATACCGCGCTCGACGAAAGCGCTGTAACACCCCTGCGGCGTCTCGACGCGAAAAGAAGGCATACGCACTTTGTACCACGGCCGCGGCGAATCGGCCGGCAGCGGGTTGGCACCCGCGCGCCCGAGAAGGTGCAAGAAGAACGGATGGCCGTCGGAATCCGTTTCGGACCCGAAACCGGGGCGCCGCCCTAGCGGCCTGCGCCTCGCCTGGCAAGCTGCTATTTCCTGGCGGAACAGGCCAGGAAAGCTATTCGAACTGCCGAGCGCACAGCCACACAAGATAACAGGAAGGTGGTCGCACCGAGGCAGTAGAATGTGGCTTCGAGTACGTTACCGCGACCAATCCCCAGGTAACCCAGGAGGCCGCCGAGCGAATGCCCGAAACCCGCGAGGAAGTCAGCCATTGACGGCCTTTCCTCCGGCTTCCGCCGGGCGCGGGTGCCTGCAAGCGTCCAATTCGGAGAGCAACTGAGCGGCCAGGTTCATTTCACCGATCGCGTAGAGCCGCTGGGCTCGTTCCCAGAGTTGCTGCCGGATTGCCAACGTGTGCCCGCGGTTGACCAGCGGTTTGCCAGGCAAAACCCGTTTGCCTGCGTTCGGAAGCCGCGGCGAGCGATTTTCCATGTTCATGTGGGGAAAATCGGCCGAGAGAATCAGAGGCTGTAGGGCGCTGAAGTACTATCAGTACCGGATCGGATGGCGTATAGAGCACATCCGGCCGCAGCCGGCTCAGGTGGGAGATTCGGGAAGGGCAAGAAGAGCCGAGACGAATCTCGGCTCAGCCGGCTTGACAGCCGGCGCCACGGCTTAACGCGGCCTATCGGCTCTCACTTTTTCAGTTCGGGATGTTCCGAGACGCTCAAGATGTTTCCATCCGGGTCCTTGAACCAAGCGACTCTTGCGCCGGTGGGTGCGGTCCAGATGCCCCGCTCGTCCTGCTTCAGAAACTCATAGCGTTCGAAACGAATTCCGGCTTGTACGAGATCTGCTATCGCGGCGGCGATGTCCGGGACCTGCCAGCCCAACACGGTGCCGTGGGCGGGTGGAAGCTCCTTGCCCATGCCGAGCCTCAGCATGATGCCATTGGCGTCGAACACCAGCGCGAACGGAGGCTCTTCGCTCAGCAGACGCAGGCCGAGTGTGTCGCGGTAGAATTCTTTCGCACGGGCGACATCGACGATGGTCAGGAAGCCGACGATGTTGTAGTTGCCAAGTCCCGAGTGTTGAGGCATGGAAATAGGATGCGCCAAACTCCCGTTCGTCGCAAGAGCGTTACCAAATACGCTGCCGGCAATCGGGGATGGGGCCACGCGCTATAATCCGGTTTCCGATGCCACCTGAACGGCGGGCGGCGGGCCGTTGCGGGGAAGAGGCCCGCGCCGCCATCGAAGCGTTTCTCGAAGGGGCGCGGCAGCCGGCGCTGCTGGAGCCGGGCGAGGAACTCCTGCCGCTGGAAGGCGGCAACTTCGCCCTTGAATTGCGGGGCGCGCGTCTCACGTTGCAAGCCTGGGACCGCACGCGCAACCTGACGCGGCGCGTCACGGGCGTTGGCGTCGCTTCAGCCGGGCGCCTGGAAATGGCGGTGGAGCGGTTCGCGCGGCGCGAAGGGCGCATGTACCTGCTGGACCTGGCGCGGCGGGCGGGCGCGGAGATGGGCCGGCGCAGCGGGCGGATGGTCTTTCGCGAGCGGTTCCGCCTGTTTCTGCGGCGCCAGTTCCCCGAGTGGACGCTGGCCGAGCTGTCGACCGAGCCCAACCTGGAGCACAGCCTCTCGCCGGCCTTCCCGCGCGCCTTTCTGCGCCACGGGCAGCACGGGTGGGCGGCCATCGCCTGCCCGGAAGGGGGCGATGCGGCCGGCGTGGTGTCCTTCGGCTTGATCTGGCTGGCCTACCTGCGCCGGCGCGAGCAACGGGTGACGGTGGAAGGGCTGGCGCTGTACCTGCCGCAGGGGCACGAAGGGACCGCCGCGTTGCGCCTGCTGTGTCTCAATGCCGCTGCTGCGCGCTTCGAGCTGTTTCGATATTCGAGCGAGGATTTCGTGGCGCCGGTGGATCCGCGCGACCACGGCAATCTGGATACCCGCCTGGAACCCGTTTGCCGCCCGGCTCCCGGCGCGGGTGCGCGCTGGCAGGGCATCGCCGCGCTTCCCGGCGTCGAACAGGTGCTCAAGAGCGGAGGCCGCATCAGCCTGCGGGTGCGCGGCCTGGAGTTCGCCGAGCTGGATGGAGAGGATCTCTCGTCCGGGCTGGGCCAGCACCGCACAACCGGTGAGCACAAAATCGAGGAGATCGAACGCCTGGCCGAGGCGCTCGCCCGCGCCCGATCGCCCGAGACGGCCGACCGCGACCACCCGCTCTACCGCCAGTACCCCGAGGCGTGGCTGGAATCGCAAGCCCGCGCGCACATGCAAGTCCTGGATGCGACGCTGCGGCCAGAGCCGGTCTACGGGCAGGTGCCCGCCTTCGTCGGCGGCGAGCGCGGCATCCTGGACCTGCTGGCGGTGGATCACGCCGGCCGGCTGGTGGTCGTGGAGTTGAAGGCGTCGGCGGATTTGCATCTGCCCTTGCAGGCGTTGGATTACTGGATCCGCGTCAAGTGGCATCTGGACCGGGGGGAGTTCGGGCCGGCCGGCTACTTCCCCGGTATCGAGCTCAACGCCGGCCCGCCGCGGCTGCTGCTGGTGGCGCCTTCGCTCGAATTCCATCCTTCCACCGAGACCATCCTCGAGTTCTTTTCACCCGCCATCGAGGTGGAGCGGGTCGGGATCGGAGTAGAATGGCGGAAGGGACTACAGGTGATGTTCCGCCTGGCCGGTTCCGAACGGCCCCGCTGATTTTATGCTGACCTTGTTGAAACAGGCACAAAGCGCAATGGCTCTGCTGAACCCGGAGGAGGTCCGCAGCCGCGCCGGGCGGCCGGTGACGATCGGGCTGGTGGCGTCCAGCGACCGCGCCTACGAACGCCTGGAGGATTTCCTGGCCAGCGGCGGCGGCTCGCGCGAGCTGGTGTTTCGCGCCGGCAGCGCGGGCGCTCCGGAGCGCGTTGACCTGGTGATCTGCGAAGCCGGCGCCGAGGCGCCGCCGGGAGCTTACGCGCTCGATCCGGCGGAAGCCGGCGGCACGCTGGCAGAAATCGTCCGCCACAAGGAAGACTTGGCCTTGGCGCTGGCGCGGCGCCATCCGGTGTTCCGCCGCGCGGTGGTGGATCGCACCATCCAGGCCGTCGCGTGCGAGAACGCCCTCTTCGCCATCGCCACGGCGTTGCCGGACGTGGTGCCCAATCTGATCGAGCTTCCCTGGGCGCTCGGCGAATGGGCCTCCGATACGGCTTTCCTCACCGCCAACCAGTTCCGGATGGCCTTCCTGATCGCGGCGGCATGCGGCAAACCGGTGGGCATCGGCCAACAAAAGCTGGATATTCTTTCGATTGGAGCCGGCGCGTTTGGCTGGCGGGCGATTGCGCGCGAACTGGCGGGCAAGATTCCGTTTGGCGGAGGGTTGATTCCCAAGGGCGCCATCGCCTACGCTGGCACCTACCTGGTCGGCAAGGGGTTGGAGCGGCTGCACGCGGGCCACGGCCGGCTGGGACGGCGCCAGCGGAAGGAAATCTACCGGCGCGGCATCGAGCAGGGCAAGGCACTGGCGCGTTCCGCGTTACGGCGGGTACACGAACCGGCAAGCGAAAGCATGCCCCACCCGAAATCGGTGTAAACACGCGGGCTGCGGCGTGCGTCGTACAATGAGAAGGAAAATCCAAGGGATACCTATGCGTTGGTTATCGACTGTATTGGTACTCGCTCTGGCTACCGGGGCTTCGGCGGACGTAATCACGCTGAAGAGCGGTCGCGTCATCAACGGCACCTACTTGGGCGGCACGGAGCACCAGGTGAAAATCCAGGTCGCCGGCACGGTCGAGACGATCGACGTGGCGGACATATACCGCATCGAGTTTCCGGGCAACACGCCCGCCCTGGCGGATGCCGATCGACCCGCGCTGCGCCGCGCGCCGGATGCAGCCGCGGACTCGGGCAGACCCACCCTGCGG
>JBAVIH010000146.1:0-5425 GCA_049686695.1 Bryobacteraceae bacterium
GAACGCGCGCGCCGGGAAACTGGCGCCGCGGCCCGAACAAGCCGGGGTACGGAATTTCATGCTGGCACAAGCGCTCCTGCTGGGGAAACAGTTTGACGCGTCCCTGCCGCCGCTGCGGCGGGCTTACGAAAATGCCCCGCCCACCGACCCGGAAATACCGGTGCTGCTCGCCTGGGCATACCTCGAGACCGGGCAGACGGCGAGCGCGGCGCCACTCCTCGATTTCAATCCGATTCCCCCGCCGACGGGTATCGACGCGCTTGCGGCGTCCTGGTTTCCACGCTTGTTCTATCTGCGCGGCCAGGCGGCCGAAAAGCTGGGCCGCACGGACACGGCCCGGGCCAATTACAAGCTCTTCCTCGAGCTTTCCGGCGACGCGCCGTTCCAATGGGGCGAAGAAGCAAGCGCCAAAGCCAGCCTGGCGAGTAAGTAGCGCAGGCGGCGTAACTCGAGCCGATTTATCCGACACGGATGTTACATTTGCGTCATAAGTACCGATCTTGATCCATAAGTACTGATCGTGATGCACCCATACCGACAGAGATTCGAGTTTAAGTACCGATCCGAGTTGACAAGAACAAGATGTCCCAGTAGGATCGCTCCATGAAGAACGTTGTTGTTGCGCTCCTTATGGGGTTGGCGGTTGCGGTTCCCGGGTTCTGCACCATCCGCGTGACCGTGCCTGAACCGGGGATGGTAGGCGAGTTAGCTGTCGCGGCTGTGGGTTTCGCGGGTCTCGTCTTCGTGTTCCGAAAAAAGAAAAGCTGAACCGCTGCAAACTCGGCGGCACCGAATCAAGTCGTTCCGGAGCCGTGAAAGAAAGCGCCCGCAAGCGGGCGTTGGCAAGCTGAAGCATGCCCCACCGATCACACGGACTCCCAGCGGCGCGCGAAATGGCGCGCGAGCAGGAACAGAAGCGCGCCCGAGCCAACGAGCACACCAACTTGTGGGGCTAGGCGCCACACCGGCTCGTCGCGCCAGAAGACCTTGGTGTAACCGTCGATGGCCCAGGCATTGAACGTCAGCAGACCCACTTTCTGCATGGTCTCGGGCATGAAGTAGCGCGGGAACATGCTGCCGCCAATCGCCGACAAGCTGAGGATGAGCAGGGTTGAAATGCCGGCCTGCTGCGCGCGGGTGTGCGACACGCTGGCCAGCAACAGGCCGAACGCCGCCACGGTGAACGAGGTGGCGACAGTCATCACGAAAAACCCGGGTAAGTGCGTAAACAGGTCGAGATGAAAGACCGCCGCACCCCATAGAAACATCAGTGCAAGTTGGGAGGTGGCGAGGAGCGCGAGGTAAGTCAACTTACCCGCGAGCAGCGTGGTCATGCCGACGCGGGAGCTCAAGATGCGGTCGAGCGCGCCGCTTTCGGCTTCGTCGAGCAGGCTGCCTCCGGCCCCGCTGGCGGTGAACATCAGAAACATGACGCCGATTGCCGCCGCGTAGTACGCGATCATCGAGTTCTTCTTGTTTTCGCCAACCACGTCTCGCACTTCGACCGAAACCAGGCCGCCGGGATTGTCGCCGCTGGCCGGGCCCTCGCTCTGCGCGTCGCGCTGTGCGGCCTGATCGCGCATGCGCGCGAGGCTCGCGTCGAGGTTCCGCCGCTGCTGCGGCGTCAGGCCGCCGCTGGCCATGGCGAGATACCGCGTCCCCAACTCCGCCATGGAGCCGGATAAAGACGTCATAGCGACCTTCTGCAGCAAGCCGGCGACCATCTGGGCGGCCACCGGGTTGGAGCTGTCGTGAAGAATCCGGATCGGCTTGCGGCCGGGCGCCGGTGTGAAGGAGACGGGGTTGACGCCAAAGCCCGCGGGAATGACGATCGCGACCGGAGCGTCGCCGCGTTTGACGGCCGCTTCCGCGGTGGCGGCGGTATACTCGGGCGGCTGCGGCTCTCCCTCTTTCGTTTCGGGACGAGTGGCCACAACCAGCGCGTGCTCCTGATGCAAACCGCGGACCAAGCGATCGGAAGCCGCGCTGCGATCCTCGTCCACCACCAGAACATGGATGCGCGGCGTGGAATTGCCGGACATGGAGCCAAAAACAATGGCAAAGATACTGAAGAAGGCGACCGGCACGACGAAACAAAGAACCAGCGCCCCGCGGTCACGGCGGAGTGCCAGGAAGCCGTTGCGGACGATTGTGGCGATCATTGGCGGAGGTCCCTTCCGGTTAGCTGCAGGAATACGGATTCGAGATTGGGCCGGCGCAGCACCAGGTCGATGACGTCGAGACCGTCGCGGGCGGCCGCATCGAGCAGGGACGCGATCTCGGAGGGCCGGTCGACCGGAAAATGCGCGACACCGTCCTGGAGCGTTCCGCCGCGCGAGATGGTCCATGCCGCCGCGTTGGGGGCGGCGGCGTCGAGACGCATCAGAATGTCGCTGCGGCTGCCGAAGGACTCCGCAACCAGATCTTCCTTGGTCCCTTGCGCGATGATCCGCCCATGATCCACGATGGCGATGCGGTCACACAGGCGCTCGGCCTCTTCCATATAGTGCGTGGTGTAGATCACCGTAGCGCCTTCGCCGCGGAGAGCTTCCACCATTTCGAAAATATGATTGCGCGATTGCGGGTCGACGCCGACGGTCGGCTCGTCGAGCAGCACGATGCGCGGACGATGGATCAGCCCGGCGGCCATGTTGAGACGACGCCGCATGCCGCCCGAAAGGGTTTTGACGACGGAATCGGCGCGGTCGGACAGAGAGGCCCATTCCAGGCACCACTGGATGGCCTCGCGCAGGGCTTTACCGCGCAGTCCCTGGTAGCGGCCAAAGGCTTCCAGGTTCTCGCGGCCGGTGAGGAGCGGGTACAGCGCCAGTTCCTGGGGCACCCAGCCAAGCTCTTTGCGGGCCGCCGGCGAACTGGCCGGCTCTCCGAATACGCGCACGCTGCCGGAATCGGGGCGGACACGGCCGACGATGCTGCGAATCAGCGTGGTTTTGCCCGCGCCGTTGGGGCCGAGCAAACCGAGGCAGGCGCGCTCCCGGACTTCGAGCGATATGCCGTCGACAGCGGTCACTTCGCCGAAGCGCTTGACGATGGAATCGATCTGTAACGGGATTGTATTGTCGCTTGTCCGTGCACTGGTTGCCATTCAGGAACAAGGTACGCGAGTGGCCGCCGGAAAGTTCGATTGCCGCTGGAAGGATCGACGCGCTCCCGTGCCGGGCCGGGCGTGCCCGGCCGCTACGAGTTCGTTGTAGGGGCGAAGTACGCCTCGCCCTCTTGGGCGCGACAAAGCGTCATCGCCATTGCGAAATGGCATTGCGGAATGGCAAGCTCCAAGGCATGCTCCACCGGTTGACTGCCCTTTCCGCCGGATGGTACCCTGAGCCTTAATTAGACGGGCCTCTCTCTCCGGTCTCCCATGGATGCGATGTTCCACGACTTAGGGCAGCTACTGCTGCATGCGCTGCCTACTTTTCTGCTGGTGGTGGCGCTCACCTTCTATTTGAAGTACGTCTTCTTCAAGCCGCTGGAGAAAGTGCTGCAGCAGCGCTACGATGCGACCGAAGGCGCGCGCAAGCTGGCCGCGGAAGCTCTCGAACGGGCCGCGGCGAAGACCGCGCAATACGAAGCCGCATTGCGGGCGGCACGTTCCGAAGTCTACCAGGCGCAGGAGCAGGCGCACCGGCAACTTGCCGATCGGCAGGACGCTCAGCTTCTTGCCGCCCGGCAGCGCGCCGATGAGTTAGTTAAAGAAGCGCAGCGGCAGCTTGCCGCCGACGCCGAAACTCTGAAGCGGGAGTTGGCCGCCGGGAGCGACGCGCTGGCCAACCAGATCGCCGATTCCATCCTGCGCGGGAGAGCCGCATGAAGCGGCTGCTATTGGCGGTTTGGATCGCCGTAATGGCGGCCGGCCTGCCCACCGCGGCGATGGCGGCGGAAGCCGATCCGGATAAAAAGGAAGCCACGGGGTCCGGCGAAGGCCACCTCAAAATCTGGGAGTGGGCGAACTTCTTGATCCTGGCCGGCGGACTGGGCTACGCGATTCGCAAATACGGCGGTCCGTTCTACGCGGCGCGCGCAGAAGGAATCCGCGAGGACCTGGTGGAATCGGAGCGCACCGCCAAGGACGCCGAAGCCCGCGCCGCCGAAGTGGATCGCCGGCTGGCCAACCTGGATGCGGCAATCGCGGCACTGCGCGCCGAATCGCAGCAGGAAGCCGCCGCCGAAGTCGAGCGCTACGCGCAGCGGACCGCCGGCGAAATCGCCAAGATCGGGGCCAACGGCGAACAGGAAATTCGGGCGGCCCAGAAAGCCGCGCGACTCGATCTGCAACGCTATGCCGCGCAACTGGCGGTGGAACTGGCGGAGCAGAAAGTCCGCGCCCGGATGGACGCGGGCACCGAAGACCGGCTGGTGTCGAGCTTCGTGCGCGACCTCCATCCGCCGGCCGGTACACACTGAGAAGCCATGCCTGTTTCCGCCGCAGCCTCGCGATATTCGAACGCGCTTGCCGATGTGGCGACCGCCGCCGGCTCCGCGCTTCATCCACAGGACGCGCTGGCCGAGCTGCGCTCCTTCGAAGGTGCGCTTGGGTCGGCGGAACTGCGCAACGCGCTGATGACACCGGCGGTGCCGCCGGCGCGCAAGCGGGCCGTGGTCGGCCGCGTGGCTGACATTCTGGGGCTATCGCGCATCACGCGGAATTTTCTGTTTGTGCTGATCGATCATCGCCGGATCGGCGAATTCAGCGACGTAGTCAACGCCTTCGAGCAGATGCTCGATGAGCGGCTCGGGTTCGCCCGCGCCCAGGTGGCATCGGCGAGCGAGCTCACCGAGGGGCAGCGCGCGGCCCTCACCGCGGCGCTCGAGAAGGTCAGCCAGAAGCGCCTGCGCGCGCAGTTCGCGGTGGACGCTTCGCTGATCGGCGGCGTGGTGGCGCGCATCGGCTCCACGGTGTATGACGGCTCGGTACGCGGACAGTTGCAGGTCCTCAAGCGGCGGCTCAGCGCGGAAAGTTCATCGTAACGGAAAAGAATATGGCGCAGATTCGAGCGGACGAGATTACCAGCATTCTCCGCCAGGAGATTGAGCACTACGAGAAGGCGATCGACGTCTCCGAGGTCGGCTCGGTGATCTCGGTGGGCGACGGCATCGCCAGGATTCACGGCCTGGAAAAGGTGATGGCGGGCGAGTTGATCGAGTTCCCCCACAATGTGGCCGGCATCGCCATGAACCTGGAAGAAGACCAGGTGGGCTCGGTGCTGCTGGGCGACTACACGGAGATCAAGGAAGGCGACGAGGTGAAGCGCACGCGGCGCATCATGTCGGTGCCGGTGGGCGACGCACTGATCGGGCGCGTGGTCAACGCGCTGGGGCAGCCCATCGAAGATAAGGGGCCCATCGCCACCAGCCAGTTCGGCACCGTGGAACGCCTGGCGCCCGGCGTGATCGCGCGGCAGAAGGT
>JBAVIH010000147.1:0-2667 GCA_049686695.1 Bryobacteraceae bacterium
TTGGTGGGGCATGCTTTAGCTTGCCCGTGTCGTGCATCATGACAGCAACGAATGTGATGCTATGATAGCAATCATGCGGACCACTGTCACTCTGGATCCCGATGTCGAAAGGTCGCTCCGAACCTCCATGCGGGAGCGGGGGATCTCCTTCAAAGAGGCACTCAACGATGCCGCGCGGTCCGGGTTGCTGCGCGGGAAACGCCGCGCCGCACGAAAGTTCGTGCAGAAATCGTTTCGCTTGGGAGATGGACAGGGGTTCCGCTGGGACAAAGCCCTGGCCTTGGCCGAGGCCATGGAAGACGAGGAGCTTGGCCGGAAGCTGGCCTTGCGAAAATGATTCTGGTCGACGCCAACCTCCTCATTTACGCGGTCAATCGGGACGCCCCCCTTCACCGTCGCGCGAAATCGTGGCTGGAATCGGCGTTTGCGGGACCGGAGACCATCGCGTTTTCCTGGAACGTCCTCCTGGCGTTTCTCAGATTGACCACCCGGCCGGGACTCTTTCGCCGCCCTCTGTCCTGGGCAAAGGCCTTCGATCTGATCGCTTCCTGGCTGGATCAGCCTTCCGCGACGGTTGTATCGGCCGGTCCGCGACACCTGCGAATCTTGCGGGATCTGCTGCTGCCGCTAGGCGCGGGCGGCAATCTCACATCCGACGCGCACCTGGCGGCGCTGGCCATCGAACACGGCGCCGAGCTGTGCTCTTCGGATGCGGACTTCGCCCGCTTCCCGGGTCTCGAGTGGCGCAATCCTCTGGCGTAGCCGGCTTTCCGCTCAGCTCGACTTCTTCGGCGAATACTTGGCGAGTACGTCCAACAATTTGCGCGCCGAGGCCGGCGGCGTGGCGCCGCTATTGAGAATCTGGCGGCTGGTCCAGGGCTTGCCATACAGATTGCGGTTTTCGTCGAGATCGTTGCGCAGGGTCGCGCCATCCAGCGATGCGCCGGCAAAAAGGCCTTTGGATCGCGACCAGGAGAGAATCTCGGCCGTCATCATGGCATCGGTTTGCGCGGTGGCGTCGCGGCCCACCGGGCCCAGCGCGGCGGTGACTTCGCCGCCGATCGTGAACTTGTCCTGGGTGAGGCGCTTCATGCCGCGCTCGTTCATCACCAGCAGGACCACGTCGGACGAGGAAAAACCGATCTGCAATCCGAAGCTGCCGCCTTCAATCCGAATCGCGGCCGGCGGTCCCCAGCCCTGACCGCTGGCGGCGCGGCAAACGACGAATCCCTTGCCGAATTTGCCGCCCACCACAAAAGCGCCCTTCTTCAATCCCGGCACCAGCACGATGCAGGATGCCTTGTCGAGCGCGCGCTGCGGAAGGGCGCGATCCGGCGCGCTCATGATTTCGGTGAATAGCGTGGCGGCATCGTCCAGCCGTTCGTCGGTCTTGCGCGTATCTTCTTCGGCGGCCAGCAAGGTCGCGCCCAGGGTCATAATCAACGTCAACGTGAGCAGTCGCATAATCTCATGGTAGCGTGAGCCGGAATGCCGCGGCTGCATCGCAGTGTGTGTGCGTTGGCACATTCGGAACCGGGCGCGCGGCGTAGGCACAGGTGTCGTTTTTGCCGAATGATGCGCTAAGGTACACTGGGATTATTCTAGGCGGACCTTATTGAAGCGACTTGTCTTCCCAGCCTTGCTGGCCATCACTCTGGCGGCGCGCGCCGACCAGCCCGAACCGGGGCAACTGGACGCCAGCCCGACGTTGTTTACCGTCATGGCGGCGTTGAATGCGGCGGGTTTCGACGCCGGTTTGGATGCACCCTATAGCCATCGGCTGCGCAAGGAAGTGCGCGAGGAAGTAGCGCGGCGCGAGATCCCCTCCTTGGGGGCGATCCGCCAATTCGTCGCCGAGCACCGGCAGCCCGACGCTACGAAAGAGTTGAGCCAGTACATTTCATTTGCGCTCACCGTGGGCGCCCCTCCGGATTTCGTGCTGCGCAAACGCGATGTGGAGATTCCGCCGGAAGCGCTGAAGCTGCAGGAGTTCGCCAAGCTGCTGGTTCCGTTTTACAAGGAAGCCGGCATCGCCGGCCTGTGGCAACGCGCGCAGCCGGAGATCGACGAATACATTGCGCGATATCACACCCCGGCAACCCAAGCCGTGCTGCAGGTGAACGCCTATTTGCGGCAGCAGACTTCCGGGTTCAAGGGACGGCGTTTTCAGATCTTCATCGAGCTGCTGGCTCCGCCCGGCCAGGTGCAGCGGCGCAGTTATGGATTCGAGGACACGGTGGTGGTCACGCCATCGGCCGAGCCGCGCGCGTTCGATATCCGCCACGGCTACCTGCATTACCTGCTCGATCCGATGGCGTCGCGCAACCAGGAGATCCTGGACCGCAAGAAATTCCTGTTGCGGCAGGCGCAGCGGGTGGGCCGCTTGGAAGATTCCTTCCGGGACGATTTCGCGGCGCTGACTACCGAGTCGCTGATCAAGGCCGTGGAGTCGCGCCTGGACCACGATCCCGCCGCCATCGACCGCGCGCTGTACCAGGGATTCATCCTGGCCCCGTTCTTCTCCGAGTACCTGCAGTTGTACGAAAAGCAGGAACAGTCGATGTTGATTTATTATCCCGAAATGGTGGGCGCGATCGATCTGAAGACGGAGGACGCGCGGCTTTCGAAAATAGATTTCAATGCCGGGCCGCCGCACGCGGCGAAACC
>JBAVIH010000148.1:0-6703 GCA_049686695.1 Bryobacteraceae bacterium
GGCCGGCGCCGCGGATCCATACGCCGAGCGAATCTACACGCCGGAGCAGACGCCGGAGATGATCGCGACTGCGGACTACGTCGTGGCGGCGGCGCCGCTCACCGCCGAAACGCGCGGGATGATCGGCGAGCGCGAGTTCGCGGCTATGAAGCCATCGGCGGTAGTGATCAATATCGGGCGCGGACCGGTGATCGACGAAGCCGTCATGGTGCGCGCGCTCGTCCGGCGTCGCATCCGCGGCGCGGTGCTGGATGTGTTCGACACCGAACCGCTGCCGGAGGGTCACCCGTTTTACCGCCTGGACAACGTGCTGCTTTCGCCGCACTCCGCCGACCACACCGCGGACTGGCTGGAGCGGGCCATGCAACTCTTCCTCGATAATTTCGAGCGTTTCCGGAAAGGCCTGCCGCTCAATAATTTAGTCGACAAGAAATTGGGTTACTAAGCCCGCCGGCGTCACAAGAAGACGCAAAGCCCTGGCCGTAGCGCCGGCGGTCTTCGCCGCCGGTGTTTTTCCTTGTCTTAATGACGGGAATAAGCCGCCGTGTTCGCAATACGATGCATCCGGCGGCGGCATGATAAAATAAGACGTCCCACCGATGGATTTTCTTAAAGGGCTCAACCCGCAGCAGCGTGAGGCGGTGAGTTATACGGAAGGGCCGCTGCTGATCCTCGCGGGGGCGGGAAGCGGCAAGACGCGGGTAATCACGCACCGCATCGCGCATATCATCGCTTCCCGGCACGTGCCGCCGTCCGCTATCCTGGCCGTAACTTTCACTAACAAGGCGGCCGGCGAAATGCGCGAACGGGTTCGGGCGCTGCTGGCCGACACACGGCTCGAATCCGAGCCGCGCGTATCCACGTTTCATTCCTTTTGTGTCCGGATGCTGCGCGGCGATGGCGAACCACTGGCGCGCATCCGGCCCGGCTTCACGCGCCGCTTCAGTATCTACGACGACGACGACCAGTTGGCGATCGTCAAATCGGCTTATCGCTCGCTGGGGCTGGACGAGAAGGAATTCATGCAGTACCGCTCCGCGCTGGCGCGCATCAGCCACTCCAAGAACACCAACGTGAGCCCGGCCGATCTCTACAAGCAGGCGGTGAACAAAGAGACCGAGACGCTGGCGGCGGTGTTCGAGGATTACGAAAAGACGCTGCGCAATTCCAACGCCCTGGATTTCGACGACCTGCTGCTGGAGGCGGTGCGTCTGCTGCGGCACGACGACGCGACCCGCCAGACCTGGAACCGGCGCCTGAGTTACATGATGGTGGACGAATACCAGGACACCAATCGCAGCCAGTACGAGCTGATGCGCTTGCTGACCGAAGAGCGGCGCAACGTGTGCGTGGTCGGCGACGAAGACCAATCCATCTATAGCTGGCGCGGAGCGGACATCCGCAACATTCTCGATTTCGAGCGCGACTTTCCCAACGCGCGCGTCATCCGGCTGGAGCAGAATTACCGGTCGACCAAGAACATCCTGGGGGCCGCTTCCCGCGTGGTGGAGAACAACAAGGAGCGCAAAGGCAAGAAGCTGTGGACGGACGCGGCGGCCGGCGACCTGGTGGGCCTGTACGCGGGTTTCGACTCGGAGAACGAGGCCCTGTTCGTCGCCGACACCATCGAAAAGCACCTGGCGGCCAACCCCGACGACCACGTCGCCGTGCTCTACCGCACCAATTTCCAATCGCGCCAGCTCGAGGAGGCGCTGCGGCGTTACGAGCGCGCCTACAAGGTGGTCGGCGGCTTCAGCTTTTACCAGCGCGCGGAAATCCGCGACATGGTGGCGTATCTGCGGCTGGCGATGTCCACGACCGATTCCACCAGCCTGCTGCGCATCGTCAACACTCCGGCGCGGGGGATCGGCCGAACCACGGTGGAACAGATCGAGCGGCACGCGCGCGAACATGGGTTGAGCCTGTGGGACGCCATCCAGGGGGTGATCGACGACCGCGGGCTTTCCACCCGCTCGCAATCGTCGCTGGTGCTGTTCCGCAACCTGATGCAGGATATTTCGCTGGTGGCCAGCGCCTCGCCGCTGCCGGAGGTGATCCGCTTCGTGCTGGACCGCACCGGCTACCGCAAAATGCTGGAGCAGGAGCGGACGCCCGATTCCGAAGCCCGCCTGGAGAACCTGGACGAACTCATCGGCGCCGCCGCCGAAAGCCAGTCGCGCGGCGAATCGCTGTCGGATTTTCTGGATCACGCCGCCCTGGTGGCGGAAGCCGACACCTACGACGAAAACGCCCCCGTCACGCTGATGACGCTGCACAACGCCAAGGGGCTGGAATTTCCGGTGGTGTTCCTGACCGGCATGGAACTGGGTTTGTTTCCGCATGCCCGCTCGATGAATTCCGAGCAGGCGCTCGAAGAGGAGCGGCGGCTCTGCTACGTCGGGATGACGCGGGCGCGGCGGCGGCTGATCCTGACCTGGGCCAAATACCGCCGGCGGTACGGCGGCGGCGAACAGGAGCGCTGCACCCCTTCCTGGTTCTTGAGCGAGGTTCCCGAGGAACTGCTGGTGAACCTGGGACCGCAGGAAGAATCGGGCGAAATCGACCTGACCGCCGAGCGCTTCGACGCGCGCCAGGTGGCGCGGCGCACCACCTTCACCGGCAAGACGTACAACTCGGTATCCAACATTTCGCAATTCTTCGAGCAGCGGGGGATGCCTTTCAGCGCGGCGAAAACGGCCGCGCCGCCGCAACCGCGGCCGCCGATGCCCTCCAAGCCGCTGCCCGCCGCTCCCCCACTGGTTCGCCGGGGGGCTCGCGCGGGCATGGTGGTCGAGCATCCCAAATACGGCACCGGTACCGTGGTGCGCCGCGAAGGCGATGGCGATAATGCTAAGATCACAGTTAATTTCCCTCGCTACGGTCTAAAAAAACTGGTGGAAAAGTACGCAGGATTGAAAAGGAACGGATGAATACCACGAACGTAACCGACAAGCTGGAACGGAAGAAAATCAAGCGGACGGCCCGCAAGAAGGCGGCGCCCAAGGCCAAACGTGCCTCCGGCGTGGCGCGCGGCTCTCTCAAGAAGAAGATTCGCCGCCAGGCGCAGGGCCAGCGCAAGCGCTAGCGCGATTGCTTGTCGGCGGACGAGCGCGGCCGGCGAAAGGCGCCACGCGTCCGCCAAGGTCCGCCGCCCGGCAAGGCGGTTAGATCGAAAAACGACGGTTCGTTCTACTGCCCAGGCCGGGAGATCCTCAAGTGAGCCTTTTTCGAACCAAGAGCATCGATGCTTTAATCGCGGCGTCCGAGGATCCCGACAAGCGTCTAAGGCGAACCTTGGGACCGTGGAGCCTGACCGCGCTGGGCATCGGCGCCGTGATCGGCTCCGGCATCTTCACGCTCACCGGCACCGCGGCGGCGGGCAAGCCGATCCTCATCAAATCGATCCTCGAGGCGACCGTGATCGACCTGGTCCTGCACGGATCGCACGCCGGATCGCAATTGGGGCGTCCCGGCGCCGGTCCGGCCATCACGCTTTCGTTCGTCCTGGTGGCCATCGCCTGCCTCTTCGCCGGGCTGTGCTACGCGGAATTGGCGTCGATGATACCGATTGCCGGCAGCGCGTACACATATTCCTACGCGATCCTCGGCGAAATCGTAGCCTGGATCATCGGCTGGGACCTGATCCTCGAATACGCCGTCTCGAACATGTCGGTGGCGGTGGGCTTTTCCGCGTACCTGCAGGACTTGTTTCAGAATTTATTCGGCTTTCACTTGCCGTCCCAGTGGGCCTTTCCGCCGTTTCCCGCGGTCGGCGGCCCGGCGGGCTGGTTCAACGTTCCGGCGCTGTTGATTACCATGCTGGTGACCTGGGTGCTGGTGCGCGGCGTGCGCGAGAGCGCCGGAACCAACACCGTCATGGTGACAATTAAGATAGCCGCCATCCTGATCTTTTGCCTGGGCGCCGCCGGCGCCATCAAACCCGGCAATTGGCACCCCTTCGCTCCGCACGGCTTTTCCGGCATTCTCACCGGCGCATCCATCGTCTTCTTCACCTACATCGGTTTCGATTCGGTCTCCACCGCGGCCGAGGAATGCAAGCACCCGCAGCGCGATCTGCCCATCGGCATCATCGCCACGCTGATCGTCTGCACCATTCTCTATGCGTCGGTATCGCTGGTGCTGACCGGCATCGCCAATTACCAGACGCTTAATACGGACTCGCCGGTGGCGGATGCGCTCAAGGCGCTCGGCTACAACCGGCTGCGGCTCATCGTGACTGCCGGCGCCCTGATGGGCATGCTCTCTTCGCTGCTGGTGTATCAGTACGGGCAGGCGCGGATCTGGTTTGCGATGTCGCGCGACCGGCTGCTGCCGGCCCTGTTCTCGAAAGTGCACAAACAATTCCAGACGCCGCACGTGAGCACCTGGATCGCCGGCTTTTTCGTGGGAATTCCAGCCGGCATCTGGGATATCGACACCTTCGCCGAGTTATCGAACATCGGCACCCTGTTCGCGTTCGTGCTGGTCTCGCTGGGCGTAATCGTGCTGCGCAAGAAACAGCCTGAGAGGCCGCGCTCGTTCCGCGTGCCATTGGTGCCGCTCTTCCCGCTGATTTCCATAGTCTGCTGCCTGGTGTTGATGATGGGGCTGCCGCTGGTAACCTGGCTGCGGTTCTTTAGCTGGCTGGCGATTGGCATGGCGATTTATTTCCCCTTCGGGCGGAAGCGCAGCACGCTGGCGGGGCAGTAAGGGGTGGCGGGAGACGGCTACCCCGAAAGGGCCGCGTCTGCATCGGCCCCTGGTTCAGTCGCCGTTTAACGAGTTATGTAACGGGCCCTGGCCTGATTGTGTGTAGAATAGGTATTCTCGCTAAAGGAGGACATATGCAGACGCCGTTTCGTTGGGCCAAGTGGCTCGCACTAGCCGCAGTCATCTTTGTTGTCCTAAGCACGATTGCATACTTCCCGTGGGCCACGGACAACCAAGTCAGTGCTGCGGATACCGAGGCGCAACGGCAATTCTATGCGAAAGTCTATGCTTCCAGTCAGTCAACCGACTCAAAAGACGCCACCGAATACTCCAAGGGAGCCGTGGGACTCCATGTTGGTTCCGGCAGCAAACCGAAACTCGCCGGATTCCTGAAGGAGCGAGGCCTGACGAACGGCCGGGGGCTCGATATTGGATCCGGCCCCGGGTTCTTTCAGGACGTCATGGAGGATTACACCGGGTTGGACATATCCCCCACGGTGGCCCGGTTCTACAAGAAAGGCTTCGTGTTGGGAAGCGCCACGGCGATGCCGTTCCACGATAACGAGTTCGACATCGCGTTCTCGTTTTACACCCTGGAGCATGTTCCGAATCCCGAACAGGCGCTGAGAGAAGCCCGGCGGGTGGTCAAGAGCGGCGGATACGTGTATCTGGAGCCGGCCTGGAATTGCAGCCCATTTGCGCCCCAAGGCTATCCGGTTCGCCCATATTCCGATTTCGGATTCGGAGGTAAGTTTCTAAAAGCCATCCAGCCTGTGGTCGAGTCATCGTTGCTCCGTTCCACGGGTGTGATTCCTGCCCGCATAATCCGGGTGGCTGTCGCCTCTACCATGGGGCCCACCAAGTTCCACTACTCCCGCATCACGCCAAACTACCAAACTTATTGGATGGCCGATTCAGACGCCGTGAATACTTTGGGTCGCCTTGAAACGGCGCTCTGGTTCATTTCCCGCGGGGATGAGTGCGTGAATTGCGACAGCCCTCTCATCAAGATGTCTTTTACGCACCCCAGCGAGGACCGCCTGATCATCCGCATCAGGAAGTCATAAGCCCCGTCGCGGATTGCCATTGATGTGTCCGCGGCCAAGGCGGTCGATCGCAAGTGGTATCTTTGTCCAAGCCTGGTATCTTCGATGGTGGGTGGGAAAAACTGGGGAAACAGGGAGGTCATCGAGGGACGGCAGTGATCTGGTACCGCCGGCGGTCTTGCCGCCGGTGTCTTTGTCTCGTCGGGGTCATCGAGGGACAGTCTGAACCGCGCGATGGATTGCTCGGCTGGCTACCGCTCAGGAGGATGGATCAAGGGAATTGCCTCCCGGCGGCCGCGGCGGTAGACCCGGAAGTCGCTCAGGTCCGTGGTGATCACCGGGTACCGCGGGTGCAATTCGCTCAGACGAATCAGGCAAAGGTCCGCCAGATCCGGCTTGCGGTCCGCATAGCGCACCGCCAACTCCGCCAGCCGCGAAATGTGTTCGCTCAACACCAATGCGGACCGCACCAGGCCGTCGTGCAAGAACGCCAGAACCAGAGCGCTGCTGCCGAGGTGAAACGCCGTTTCGGCCAGCACTGCTTCGCACGTCAATAGCGGCTCGGTTACCCGTTCTGCAATCCCGACCGCCCACTCATGGTGGCAGTCTCTCCGGTTCCCGAACGCGACAAGAAAACCGGTGTCCGCGATCGCCTTCATTTGCGGGAGAAGCCCTTGCGCATGGAGAGGCCGGCTGGACCGTCAATCGCACCGGCCAGGCGAAGAAACGGGCGATTGGCGGAGCTTCGGGCTTTCTCGAGTTCCTCTCGAACGATGCGGCCCTTAGGCAAACCCGCTTTGCGTGCGGCTAGCTCCAGCCACTTTGCCAGATCCTCCGGCAGCCGAACGGTGATTGTATTACTCATCTGCTCGAAGTGTAACACAGACAGTGCTCTGGTACCGCCGGCGGTCTTGCCGCCGGTGTCTTTGTCTCGTACGCGTTTGACC
>JBAVIH010000149.1:0-3793 GCA_049686695.1 Bryobacteraceae bacterium
GCCCACGCTGGAGATCCTGGCTGCCGTGTCCATCCTTCGCGAGCATCTGCCCGATCTGAAGATCCGCGTAATCAATGTCGTCGATCTGATGAAGCTGCAGTCCAGCAGCGAGCACCCGCATGGCCTCAATGAGACGGATTACGATTCGCTATTCACCAAAGATAAGCACATCATCTTTGGCTTTCACGGATACCCCTGGCTGGTTCACCGGCTTACCTACCGCCGGAGCAACCGCAACCTGCACGTCCGGGGCTACACGGAAGAGGGCACCATCACGACGGCCTTCGACATAAGGGTGCAGAATAAGCTGGATCGCTTTCACCTGGTGCAGGACGTGATTGATCGGCTACCGCATCTGGGCTCCCAGGGGGCGTACCTGAAGCAGACGATGCAGGACAAACTCATCGAGCACAAGCATTACATCGACAAGCACGGCGAAGACTTGCCGGAAATCCGTAACTGGAAGTGGGGCCGGATCGAAACCCAGAAGGGGAAGCCGCCGGCGGAAACGGGTGGATAAGCGGGCGCGAACCTGGACAACAACTTACCCTAAAACGCACCAAAGGAGACCACAATGCCCATTCAGCTTAATGAAGAAAACGGCGGGAAGATTCTCGTCGTTCACGTCAGCGGGAAGCTGGCAAAAGCAGATTACGAGCACTTTGTGCCCGAGTTCGAACGACTCGTCCGGCAGCACGGAAAACTGCGACTGCTGTTGGACATGACCGACTTCCACGGCTGGGAAGCCGGCGCGCTATGGGAGGATGTCAAGCTCGACATTAAACACTTCGCCGACATCGAACGGCTTGCGATGGTCGGGGAAAAGAAGTGGCAGCAAGGCATGGCGACGTTCTGCAAGCCGTTCACGACGGCGACGATCCGATACTTCGATCGCGCCAACGCCGCTGAGGCGCGGAAGTGGTTGGGTGACTCGTAGCCTGATGGCAAACGCGCGCCAGTGAATTCGGGCGTGCTCGTCTCGATCCGCGGCAAGACTTGCCACCGATTCAATCGGTGCTGTGTGCCGGGAATTCGTAACTGGAAATGGAGCAACCCCAAATGAATGCGCAAGAGCTTATAGACACGGCGAGCGCGCTGGTCGCCGATGACAAGGGACTACTGGCGATGGATGAAAGTAATCCAACCTGCAACAAACGATTTGCCAAGCTGGGGATTCCTCAGACTGAGGAGACGCGGCGCGCCTACCGGGGGTTGATTGTGACCACGCCCGGTCTCGGAGAGTCCATTAGTGGCGCGATCCTCTATGACGAGACGATCCGCCAGCAGAAGAAGGATGGCACTCCCTTCGTCAAGGTCATCACCGATGCGGGTATCATTCCCGGCATCAAAGTTGATACCGGTGCAAAGGACCTGGCAGGTCATCCCGGAGAGAAGATCACCGAGGGCCTGGACGGACTGCGCGACCGCCTGGCTGAATACTCTCGAATTGGCGCGCGCTTTGCCAAGTGGCGCGCGGTGATTGCCGTAGGCGAAGGCATTCCCAGCCGAGGCTGCATCGAAACCAACGCGCACGCCTTGGCGCGCTATGCCGCGTTGTGCCAGGAAGCCGGAATGGTCCCCGTCGTCGAGCCGGAAGTGCTCATGGACGGCGAGCATACCCTGGAGCGCTGCTGCGAGGTCACGGAGGAAGTCCTGAGAACGGTTTTCAGCCAGCTTTACATACAGGGGGTGACGCTGGAGGGCATGATCCTGAAGCCCAATATGGTGCTTCCGGGATCGACCTGCTCCAAGCAAGACGCGGTAGACGAGGTGGCCGATGCCACGGTGCGCTGTCTCTTGCGATCCGTCCCCGCCGCCGTCTCGGGGATTGCGTTCTTATCGGGCGGCCAATCCGCGGAACTGGCTTCGGCCCGTCTGAACGCGATGAATGTCAGATTCAAGTCGCGGATGCCTTGGGCGTTGGCATTTTCGTTTGCCCGCGCCATCCAGCAACCGGCTCTGGAGATTTGGCGAGGCCAAGAGGCGAACGTATCGGCGGCGCAGCAAGCTCTGAGTCACCGGGCCAAGTGCAACTGGGCGGCGCGTCGGGGCGAATACAGTGCCGCGATAGAAAAGAATCAGCGCGCGAAGGCAACTGGGGTCCTATCCCGATGAATGAGGCTAAGCACAGCTCCCATCAACACGGAACGCCCGCTCGCGAGAGTATTCAGCATAACCCGGACCCTTATTGGAGACGGGCGCATCGTGATTGGAAAGTATGGGTCGGCCTGTTTTTTATGATGGCGGCCATTACGATCTACGTCCTGAGCGACGATCTGTCGTTCTTCGGCCATCGGCAGCCGCGAGTGATGGAAACCAGGGGACAATAGCGGAGCCTTATGAGTCAAGAACTTCTCTATCCCCTGCGATTCGAGCCGATCTATCAGTATCGGCTATGGGGCGGCCGGCGTTTGGCGGGCCTGCTGACCGCGCCGCTGCCTGGCGACGGCCCCATCGGCGAAGCCTGGGTGCTCAGCGACCGCGAAGACCATCCCAGCCGCGTCGCCGAAGGACTCCTCAAAGGGCGAACCATCGCTCAACTGCTGGAACAGTTTCCACAACAGGTGATGGGAAAGCTGGCGGGGCGATTCGGCCGATTCCCGCTGCTGTTGAAGTTCCTCGACGCTCGCGAAATGCTCTCGGTCCAGGTTCATCCTGCGGATACCCACACAGACCTGCTCCCGGCGGGCGAGACCGGTAAGACCGAAGCCTGGGTTGTACTGGAGGCAGGGCCAAAGAGCCGCATCTATGCGGGTCTACGGCCTGGCGTCACGGAAGCGGGTCTGCGGCTGGCGATCGCGAACGGAGGGGTGGCCGACCAACTCGCATACATTACGCCGCAGCCCGGCGATGCCGTCTTCATACCGGCTGGGACGGTTCACTCTCTGGGCGGCGACATCGTGGTGTTCGAGGTTCAGGAGAACAGCGACGTGACATTTCGCTTGTATGACTGGAACCATGTCGACGCGAAGACAGGCAAACCACGCGCACTCCAGGTCGATCGGGCGCTTGCCTGCATTGACTTTGGGAAGTGTGCGGGCGGCCTGGTGGCGCCCGTGGTGGAGGCAAAGAAGCCTGTGGAACGCGAGCGGCTTTTCCGCTGTGAACACTTCCGGGTGTCCCGCCTGCGCGGACAATCGCCGTTTACCGTCGGCACTTCGGGTGTGCCGAGCGTGCTGGTGTCAATCGAGGGAGCGGGCCAGGTCGAGCACGGCGGGGCCGCTTATGCCATCGGAAAAGGCGACGTATTTCTCTTGCCGGCGGTCCTCGGAGCGTGTACTTTTCGGCCGTCGACTGCGGTGAGCGTGTTGGAGCTGGCGATACATGATCGCAAGAGTTCAAAGGATGGAAGCGCATTGAAAAAGCTGATTGTTTTCGATCTGGACGGCACACTTGCCGAAAGTAAATCGTCCCTTGACGCCGAAATGTCGCGACTGCTCGGCGACCTTCTCGGCATTGTCAAGGCGGCCGTGATATCCGGAGGCGATTGGCCGCAGTTTGAAAAACAGGTGCTCTCCCGTCTTCCCCATGACGCAAGCCTGGCGAATCTATCTATCCTGCCCACATGTGGAACCAAGTTCTTCCGCTACGCAGGGGACTGGAAGAAGATCTATTCCGAAGACTTCACGGCAAGTGAAAAAGAGAAGATCGTCAGCTCTCTCAAGAAGGCGCTCGAAGAAGCCGGTTTCCAAGCCAAAAAGGTCTGGGGGGAAGTGATTGAAGACCGGGGAAGCCAGATCACATTCTCAGCGCTCGGTCAGCAGGCGCCCTTGGAAGAAAAGAAGAAATGGGA
>JBAVIH010000150.1:0-22401 GCA_049686695.1 Bryobacteraceae bacterium
GGCCGGCGCGGAGCGCATCGCGGAGATCGCCTCCGCGGCCGGCGCCGGCGACCTGGTGCTGTGCCTGATTTCGGGTGGCGCATCGGCGCTGCTGCCGCTGCCCGCGCCGCCCGTCACGCTGGCCGAAAAGCAGGAGGTCACGCGCCTGCTGCTGGCCTCCGGCGCCGACATCCACGAAATCAATGCCTTAAGAAAACACATGTCGGCCATCAAGGGTGGGCAACTGGCGCGCCTGGCGTGGCCGGCAAAGGTGGAAGCGTTGCTGGTTTCCGACGTGATCGGCGACAACCTGGACGTGATCGGCTCCGGCCCGGCCGCGCCCGATCCGTCCACTTTCCTCGATGCAGCCGGCGTGCTGGACCGCTACGGCATTCGCGACAAGGTTCCGGCTGCGGTGCGCGCCCGCATCGATCAAGGCGTGGCCGGCGCGATTGACGAAACTCCCAAGCCGGGCGACCGGCTCTTCGCGCGCGTCCGCAACACGGTGGTGGGCGGCAACCGCCTGGCGCTCGATGCGGCGGCGCGCCACGCGCGGCAGCTCGGCTTCCACACCCTGGTGCTTTCGAGCACCATCGCCGGCGAGACGCGGGAGATCGCGCGCATGCACGCGGCCATTGCGCGGGAAGCGGCGGAGTGCGGCCGGCCGGTGAAGCCGCCCGCGTGCATCATTACCGGCGGCGAAACCACCGTCACCCTGCGCGGCGGCGGTTTGGGCGGGCGCAACCAGGAATTCGCGCTGGCGGCGGCGCTCGATATCGCGGGCCTCGACGACGTGGTGGTGTTCAGCGCCGGCACCGATGGCACCGATGGACCCACCGGCGCCGCCGGCGCCATCGCCGACGGAGACACCCTGCGCCGCAAGCCGGACGCACGCCGCTACCTGGACGCCAACGATTCCTACCATTACTTCGAATCGCTGGGCGACCTCATAATCACAGGGCCGACTAACACCAACGTGGCCGATGTGAGGATCTTACTGATCGGGCGGCGCGCATGAGCTTCTGGCGGAAAGAGGTAATCGAGTTCGCACTGAGTCACGAAACCGTCCAGCAGATGGACGGCCTCCGCGAATGGATCAAGCGCGAGCCATCCAATCCACAGCCTTATTACTACCTGGCGCAGTTCTACCGCATGGAAAACCGCGCCGGGGAATCGCTGGGCTTGTTGTTGGAAGCCGTGCACCTGGATGCCACCTTCGCCGATGCCCACGCCGCGCTAGCCGAGATATACGCCGTAAAAGCCGACTACCCCGCCGCCTGGCGCCACGCCCGCCTCGCCGAGCAGAACGGCAATTCGCGAGGGGTGGAGTTACTTAGGCGGTATGGGGTGGGGGAGTGAGCTTCCCCGCTCGGCCCGGCGGCGAAAGTTCTCCGTCCGTCCTCGGGTTCCCGAGAGAGCTCGGCCGCGATAATGCCGCGATCAGGCGGCGTCTTTCACTTCGACCGTAATCCGCTTTCCGAGCGCGGCGAACGCGGCCTCGATCTGGTCCAGCCGAGTGTGGTTCGCAAAATCGAACAGCCTGTCCACGGTGGTCTTGGGAATACCCAAGCGGCGCGCCAGTTCCGCCTTGCGCATGCCGGACGCCTGGAACGCGATGTAGAGTTCGGTCTTGAGCGCGACCATGGCGGGCAATTCGATCATACGGTACTTGCGGCCCTTCGGGTTACTCGGAAGCTTGATCGGCTTGCCCTCCCGGATTAGGTGAGCGAACATCGTGATGAGCGCGTCCTGCGCCATGTCGATACCTTCCCGTTCGTCGTCCCCTTGGGTAATCGCCTCGTAGACGTCGGGGAAGGTGATCACAAACCCGCCCTCTTCGGCAGGCTCAAACACTGCGGGATACTTCATCGCTTACTTCTCCTTAATTCCGAGCTTGTTCAGAATCCCGTGATAGGTCCCGGTCTTGATCTCTTTCGCCGGGTGACGCGGCATTTCAGTCTCGCGGCCTTGGTACATCACGATGAGGTGCTTCGTGCCCTGGCGGAACGTGCATCCCAGCTTCAACAGCTTCCGCCTCAACTCGCTCGCAGTCACGTCTACAGAGTAAGCAAATTTGATTACTAAGTCAAGGGAAAAGCAGGTGGGAAATAGATCACCCAGGTTCAGGCTATCCCGGTTTGCCCAAGGTTGACCGAATCCTCGATCCGAGGAACGACATTCGGTGCGCCCGCAAAGTCGTCGCGATCGGGAGACCCCCTGTCCCCTCGATGGCCCTGACCGCCGTCGAAGCCCTAGCTTGCCCGTCGGCTTACTGTATGCTGACCCGCCGTAAATGCACGATCTCGCTCCGCCCCCTCTAGCTTTTCAGCTCCTCGACAATCTCCGCCGCCACGGCGCGGGCCTTTTCGATGGCGCCCGGCTCCAGGCTGATCGCGCCCACGCGCGCGTGGCCTCCGCCGCCGTAGCGTTCGCAAATCGTGGCCAGGTTGTGCTTCGGCTCCGCCGGCGTCCACGGATTGGAGCCGACCGAGATCTTCGTCCGCGCACTCGACGGGCTGACCGAAACCGTGTAGATCGAAGACGGGAACAGGTAGTACGGGATGAACTTGTTGTAGCCTTCCACGTCATGGCCCGACAAGTCGAAGTACACCACGCCATCCTGCTGCTCGGCGCGGCGGCGGATGAGGTCTATCGACTCCAGATGCCGCTGGTAAAGGGGCCGGTACAGCGCCTGTATCTCCGGATCGGCGACGATCTCTTCCAGCCGATCGTGCTGCATCCGCCCGATGATCTTCTGCACGATGTCGGAGCCCTTGGCGGCTTCGATGACCAGCGTCAGCTTCATCGCCGGAGCGCCCAGTTCCACTGCCGTCCGGGCGTCCGGATATTGAGCGCCGTCGATGATCAGCGACCACTCCACCAACTCGTTCAGGTCCGGCGCGGCGAAGCCAAAGCGCTGGCGAGCCACGTCCGCGATGAACGCGGTGCAGGATTTGTAGTGCGGGTCGTAGAGTTTGCGTCCGCTCGTGTCGCGGCGGTAATCCTCGGCATCCTGCTGGCTGAGGAAGGCGCTTTGGTGATGATCGAACCACCAGGTGAGGCGCGGGTTATTGGAGTATTTAAAATCCACGATGGCGTTTTCGTCGCCATCGAACAACCCCGGAGGAAAAGCCTGCGCGGCCTGGTGGGCCAGGCCCGTATAGCGGAATTCCGCATCCGGGTGAACCGCCCCCGCGATGAAACGGCTGAAGAAGGCAGCCGACGCTGCCCCGTCAAAACAATGGTCGTGGTACAGCACCCTTACTAGCATTAGATCCAGGAGGAAAACCTTTTATCCTGCCTGAAGTTGGCGGGAAATGCAACTGCTCTACCCGACAAAACTCGTCGCAGCGTGAAAAAAAAGGCAATTTGTAACCCTGTAGCGACTCGTGCCGAAAGGTCAGTTTTGGGCGAAACGCCCAAAAAACAGCATTTAAGTCTCTTGTTTCCGTGCGAAATTTGGGCGAAACGCCCCAAAATCGCAAGTTGGGGTACGGGCCGTTAGCCGCTCATCGACGACAGGAATTCGCCGTTGCTGCGCGTCTTGCCCAGCTTGTCGAGCAGCAACTCCATGGTCTCTACGGGCGACAGCGGATTGAGGACGCGGCGCAGAATGAAGACGCGGTTCAGCTCTTCCTTGGGCAGCAGCAGCTCCTCCTTGCGGGTGCCGCTCTTGTTGATGTCGATGGCTGGGAAGACGCGCTTGTCCACCAGCTTGCGCTCGAGGTGGATTTCCATGTTGCCGGTGCCCTTGAACTCCTCGAAAATCACGTCGTCCATGCGGCTGCCGGTGTCGATGAGCGCGGTGGCGATGATGGTGAGCGAGCCGCCCTCCTCGATATTGCGCGCGGCGCCGAAGAAGCGCTTGGGGCGCTGCAAGGCGTTGGAATCGACGCCGCCCGAGAGCACCTTGCCGGAGGGCGGGACGATGGTGTTGTAAGCGCGCGCCAGGCGGGTGATGGAATCCAGCAGAATCACCACGTCGCGCTTGTGCTCCACCAGCCGCTTGGCCTTTTCGATCACCATTTCTGCCACCTGGACGTGGCGGGTGGCCGGCTCGTCGAAGGTGGAGCTGATCACTTCGCCGCGCACGCTGCGCTGCATGTCGGTGACTTCCTCGGGCCGCTCGTCGATCAGCAGCACGATCAGGGTGACCTCGGGGTTGTTGGTGGTGACGGAGTTGGCGATGGCCTGCAGCAGCATGGTCTTGCCGGTGCGCGGCGGCGAAACAATCAGCCCGCGTTGTCCTTTGCCCACCGGTGTCAGCAGGTCCATCACGCGGCCGGAAAAATTCTCGCGGGTGGTTTCGAGCTTCATCCGCTCATTGGGATAGAGCGGCGTGAGGTTGTCGAAGAAGATTTTGTTGCGGGCTTCCTCGGGAGGCTCGAAGTTGATGGCATCCACCTTGATCAGCGCGAAATAGCGCTCGCCTTCCTTGGGCGGGCGGATCTGGCCGGAGATGGTGTCGCCGGTGCGCAGGTCGAAGCGCCGGATTTGCGAGGGCGAGACATAGACGTCGTCGGGGCCGGGCAGGTAATTGTATTCCGGTGCGCGCAGAAAGCCGAAGCCGTCGGGCAGGCATTCGAGCACGCCCTCGGAAAAGATCAGGCCGCTCTTTTCGGCCTGTGTCTGGAGGATCTTGAAGATGAGCTCCTGTTTCCGCAGACCGGCCGCGCCGGTGATGCCCATATCCTTGGCGACCTGGTTGAGCTTTTGAATGCTCATGTCCTTGAGTTCCACCAGGTCGAGCGTGGGCGTGCCGTTCTTGGCGTTCTGCGCGGCATGTTTGCGCCGCTGCGCGCCGGGGCCGGTGTCGCTGAGATGCGTGCCGGAGACCGGCGGCGCGGCCTCGGCCGGCTTGGCCTCGGTGGGCTTGGCCTCCGGTTCGGGCTTCGGCGGCGCCGTCACAGGGGCGGCGGCTTTGGGCGGGCGCTCGGCGTGCTGCCTGGCCGGACGCTCGTGAGCCTCGGCTTTCTCTACGACCGCTTCGGGCGAATTGTTTCCCGCGCCATCGGGGGCGGCGGTGGTTTCGTGGGCAGGGGGCGCCGTGGCGGCGGCCTGCTTTTCGGTGGGTTTTTCCTGCGGTGGGACGTTGCCTACCGTGTTTGGAGTGTCTTCGTGATTGCTTGCCAAATTTCCCTCGCTCCCCGGCCGGTGGCGGCCGAGAACGGCAGCGGCTCCGCGCCTTCCTGGCGGATGTTGCGTAAGCCGTGCTCTTGCTCCGATTGATTCAACTTATCGATCTTGGAGGCGACTACCAGATATGGCCTGCTCCGATCCTCCAGCCACCGTTTCAGCAGGAGGTCGTTATCCGTCCATCCGCGGCGGGGATCGAGGACCAGACAGGACAATCTTAAGGTTCCCCTAGTTTCGAGATAGTGTTCGATCAGCTTTTTCCACTCCAGCGTCAGCCGGAGAGGGGCCCGGGCGTAACCATATCCGGGAAGATCGACGAAATAGAACGCTCCGTCGATGCGATAAAAATTGATGGTCTGTGTTCGGCCCGGTGTGTTGCT
Source organism: Bryobacteraceae bacterium (assembly GCA_049686695.1). Lineage (GTDB taxonomy): Bacteria > Acidobacteriota > Terriglobia > Bryobacterales > Bryobacteraceae > Bog-375. The sequence goes on from JBAVIH010000150.1 coordinate 5,496, forward strand.
GGTGAAAGCCAGCCGTTTCTGCCCGGTGAGGGCATTAATCAGACTGGATTTCCCTACGTTACTTCTCCCTAAAAACGCGACTTCCGGCAGCCGGTCTCGCGGAAACAGGTCCGCGGAACCGGCGCTCACTACAAATTCGGATGTCAATTAACAGTGTAGCTTGTTTCCCGCGTCCGCAATGGGGCGCTCCCGGTGGGGAACGCCGGATCGAGCGGCGAGCGGGATTTCCAAGCCTCTCCTAGTGCGCCAGACCCTGTTCCATGGCCGGAAGGGCGACGGAAGCGGCGGCCGCCATCGGCAAAGCGACCACTTCACGCTCGAGCGCGATTTTCAAAACCTGGTCCATGGATTCGACGAAATCGATCTTCATGGTTTTCTTGATGGCGTCCGGAATATCGGGGAGATCCTTCTCGTTCTCCCGCGGAACGATTGCTTCCAGTATGCCGTGGCGGTGCGCCGCCATCAACTTCTCTTTCAATCCGCCGATCGGCAGCACCTTGCCGCGGAGGGTGATTTCGCCGGTCATGGCCACGTCGCCGCGCACCGGAATGCCCGTCAGCGCGCTGCAAATGGAAGTGGCCAGGGTGATGCCGGCCGAAGGACCGTCCTTGGGTATGGCGCCCTCCGGAACGTGGATGTGGATGTCGAGGTTGCGATAGAAATCGCGCGGCAAGCCGAACGTGGTGGCACGGGAGCGGATGTAGCTCATGGCGGCTTGCGCGGATTCCTGCATCACCTCGCCCAGCTTGCCGGTGATGGTCAGCTTGCCCTTGCCTTCCATCAGCGTGCATTCGGTCGAAAGGAGCTGGCCGCCGACTTCGGTCCACGCCAGACCCACCGCGGCGCCGACTTCGTTCTTCTTCTCCACCAGCAGGTCGCGGAACTTCCAGGGGCCGAGCAGTTCGGGCAGCTTGTCGCCGTCGATCACGGCTTTGGCCGGCGGCTTCTTGTCTTTTCCGCTCTGCGCGTTCACCACCTGGCGGGCCACCTTGCGGCACACGTTGCCGATTTCGCGCTCCAGGTTGCGGACGCCGGCTTCGCGTGAGTAATACTGGATGAGGCCATTGATGCCGGTATCCACGAACTCGATCTGGCCGGGAGTCAGGCCGGTGGCTTCCATCTGCTTGCGCACCAGGAAGCGGCGGGCGATCTCCATTTTCTCGAGCTCCGTGTAGCCGGGAAGTCGAATGGTTTCCATGCGGTCCTGCAGCGCCGGCGGTATGGTGTGCAGCACGTTGGCGGTGGAGATGAAGAACACCTGGCTGAGATCGTACTCGACGTCCAGGTAGTGATCCACGAACATGAAGTTCTGCTCGGGATCGAGAACTTCGAGCAGCGCCGCCGAAGGATCGCCGCGGAAATCCATCGACATCTTGTCCACTTCGTCGAGCATGAAAACCGGGTTGCGGCTGCCGGCCTTCTTCATCATCTGGATGATCTGGCCGGGCAGCGCGCCGATGTAGGTGCGGCGGTGACCGCGGATTTCGGCTTCGTCGCGTACGCCGCCGAGCGACAGGCGGATGAATTTGCGGCCGGTGGCCTTGGCGATGGACATGCCCAGCGAGGTTTTGCCCACGCCGGGAGGCCCGACGAAACAGAGAATGCTCCCCTTGGGGTTCTTCACCAGGCGGCGCACGGCGAGAAACTCGAGGATCCGCTCCTTAATCTTCTCGAGGCCGTAGTGATCGTTTTCGAGCACGTTCTCGGCGAACTTGAGGTCGCGGATTTCCTTCGACTTTTTCTTCCACGGCACCGCCAGCAGCCAGTCCAGGTAATTGCGGCTTACGGTGGATTCGGCCGACATCGGCGGCATGTTCTCGAGCCGCTTCAATTCGGCCAGGGCCTTTTCGAGCGCGTCCGCGGTCATGCCGGCGGTCTCGATGCGCTTTTTCAGCTCGTCGACTTCGCTTTTCTCGCCGCGCCCCAGTTCTTTCTGGATGGCCTTGATCTTCTCGTTGAGGTAATACTCTTTTTGCGCCTTTTCCATCTGGCGCTTCACGCGGCCCTGGATGGTGCGGTCGACATTCAGCTTCTCGATCTCGATGTCGAGCATCTCGGCCACGCGAGTCAGCCGCTCGACGGGGTCGAAGATTTCGAGCAGTTCCTGCTTTTCTTCGATGGTGAGCTGCAGGTTGGCGCCCACGGTATCGGCCAGCTTGCCCGGTTCGTCCACCCGGATGGCGGCGATCATCTGCTCGTAGTTGAGGTTCTGGCTGAGCTTCACGTACTGGTCGAACAGGCCGGTGACGCGGCCGATCAGCGCGTCCAGTTGCGGGCCGGGCTCGACCTTGTAGCTGGCCGTGCGCAGCACCACGCGGAGGAAGCCTTCGTCGGTGGAAATCGAAACCACCTTGCCGCGCTCCACGCCTTCCACCAGCACCTTGATATTGCCATCCTGCAGTTTGAGGCTCTGCACGATATTGACGATGCAACCGACGGAATAGATCTCGTCGGGCTTGGGGTCGTCGATGGACGCATCGTGCTGGGTGGCGAGAAAAATCTTCTTGTCGCCCGCCATCGCCTCTTCGAGCGCCCGCACGCTCTGCTCGCGGCCCACCACGAACGGGGTCATCATGTACGGAAAGATGACCACATCGCGGATGGGCATCATCGGCAGGCGTTTTGTATCGGATTTTTCCTTTGAAGTGAGCATTCCTATCCCCTCGGATGAACCAGCCAAGCTCCCGTTTTCCCGGCAAGGGCAGGTTCCGCCGTCCCGAACCCGGATGCCCGATTGCAACCACCGTCCGCCGGGCGTTACAGCTTACCGCTCTGGCGGTACACATTTGTTTCCGGCGCCGGTGGGTGGCCTGAGAAGATTATCCCAAATAAGCTGGAACGGCGCTAGCCGTTAAGAAGCTAGCCGGCCTTCTCCAACAGCGTAAGACTGATTTTCTGCGCCAGCACCATATCCTTGGTGACCTGAAATTCGCGGACCTTCTTGTAGGACGGCAAGTAGTACATGAGGTCGAGCATCAGGTCTTCCAGAATCATGCGCAGCCCGCGCGCTCCAACCTTGCGTTCCATGGCGAGATCCGCGATGGCATCGAGCGCATCGTCGGAGAATCTCAGCCGCACGTTCTCGAACTCGAACAGTTTCTGGTATTGCTTGACGATGGCGTTCTTGGGCTTGGTGAGAATCTGGATCAGGGCGCTGCGGTCCAGATCTTCCAGCACCGCCGTGACCGGCAGGCGGCCGATAAATTCGGGGATGAAACCGAACTTGATGAGATCGACGGGCTGCACGTGGGAGAGCAGGTCGATATCGCGGCGCCCGCTCATGCCGGTCAGCTTGGCGTTCTTGTCCTCTTCCTGCATGAAGCCGATCGATTTCTTGCCCGCCCGCTTGCCGATGACTTTCTCCAACCCGACGAACGCGCCGCCGCAAATGAACAGGATATTGGTGGTATCCACCGGCGTGAATTCCTGGTGCGGATGTTTCCTACCGCCCTGTGGGGGAACGTTGGCTACCGTGCCTTCGAGTATCTTCAGCAGCGCCTGCTGCACACCCTCGCCGGAGACGTCGCGGGTGATGGACGGGTTCTCGTCCTTGCGGCAGATCTTGTCGATCTCGTCGATATAGATGATGCCCTGCTGGCACTTCTGCACATCGCCATCGGCGGCCTGCAGGAGCTTGAGGATGATGTTCTCCACATCCTCGCCCACGTAGCCGGCCTCGGTGAGCGTGGTGGCGTCGACTATCGCAAAGGGCACGTCCAGGATTTTGGCCAAAGTCTGGGCCAGCAGCGTCTTGCCGGTTCCGGTCGGGCCGATCAACAGAATATTGGACTTTTGCAGCTCGACTTCCGTGGTGCGCAAGCGGTTCATGTGGATGCGCTTGCAGTGGTTGTAGACGGCGACCGCCAGCTTCTTCTTGGTGGCCTCCTGCCCGATTACGTATTGGTCGAGAAACTCCTTGACTTCCAATGGCTTGGGGATCTTATTGGGGCTGCCTCCGGAAGGCTCGGACTTGTCATCCTCTAAAATCGAGTTGCAAACAGCGATGCACTCGTCGCAGATATATGCGCGGGGATAGTCGCTGGGAGAGGAAATGAGCTTACCGACTACATCCTGGCTCTTGTGGCAAAATGAACATCGCAAAGCATCGTCGGACCCGGCACGCTTCACGCAGTTATCTCCTCTTCCGTCGCAACCGCGGCGGTAACGCCTTGTCCCCGGAACCCCCGGGGGGGCAAGACGGGTCACCCAGCTTCATTTTCCATTATCACCTGAAGCGGCTTCCATAGCAATGCAACGTAGTACTGCTATCGCAAGCATCAGGCGGTCTTGCGGGCCTGTTCGAACAGGAAAGTGAGTGTTTTCTCGGTTTGAATGTGATGGGCGATACGCCCCAGGGTGCCGTCCTTTTCGAACTTGATGCGCAGGGCTGCCACCGGTTCCCGTTGCACACGCGCCAGGCGTTCCACTTCCCGGTCGACCTCGTCGCGGGTGGCGTGAATCGCCTCCCGTTCCGAAATACGCTCCAGCAGCAAGGAAGCCTTGACCTCGCGGACGGCCTTATCGCGCTGTGTTTCCTTCACCTTGGCCCAATCGAGCTTGAGGGATTTCAGGTCCACGCCGTCGGCGTTCATGGCGCGCAGGCTCTGCTCCACGCGGGTGCGAATCTGCCGGTCGACGAACACTTCGGGGACCGGAAACTGGTGCCGATCCACCAGCGCGTCGACGATCCGGTCCTTGGCCGAATGCTGCGCCTCGAATTGCCGCTGCGCCAGAATGCCCTTGCGCACGGCGTCGCGCAGTTCATCGAGATTGCGGTAATCGCCCAGATCCTGGGCGAACTCGTCGTTAACCTCGGGTAACTCTTTCTTGCGGACGCCGCGAACCGTGGCGTGAAATTTCACGGTTTTTCCCGCCAGCCGCGCCGAGCCGTAATTCGCCGGGTAGGCAACTTCGAATTCCTTTTCATCGCCGGGACTGAGGCCGCGCAGGTTCTCGGTGAACGCGTCGAAAGTATCCGCGCCGCCGATTTCGAGCACCATTTCTTCCTGCTTGACCGGTTCGCCCGCCACGCCGGAGACGCTCTCCAGAGCCACCACCGCGAAATCGCCGTTTTCTAGCGGGCGCGGGTCCACGTTTTGGTACTCCGCCTTCTGCTCGCGCAGTTCCTCGATGCGCTTGGCAACGTCTTCGTCGGTGACCTCGGGATCGGTGTACGCTACTTCGACGCCGCGGTATTCGCCGAGCTCGATGTTCGGCACCACCTCAAATTCGGCCTTGAAGGTGAGCGGTTCGCCTTCGTGAAAATGCACGTCGGTGATATCGTAGTTGCCGGCCAGGTTGAGGTTTTCCGCCTCGAACTGCTTTTGCAGTGTGGTGGGAACCAGGCTCTCTAGCACCCGCTGCCGGATTTCACCGGCAAACTGCTTGCGAATCAAAGATGTGGGAGCTTTCCCGGGACGGAAACCGGGAAGCTTGGCGCGTTTCTGTACCTCGGCGGCCACGCGCGTCGTCTCGTTTTCCACTTCCGCCGCCGGGATGGAGATTTCGAGCGCGTGCCGGCAACCTTCGACTAAAGCCAACTGGATTTGACCTCGGAAAATGAAGTGATGCTGGTAACTTCTTATGATAACACGCGGCTTGAAGCTGACCATCGACTGGGGCACACCAAAGACCGCCGGCGCTGCCCAAAAAAACACCGGCGCTACACGGCTGCTACAATGGCGTGGGTCGCGCGCCGACTGCGCGGCCTTGAGCCTTTCACAGATACCATGCGCACAAACCAGAAGAGCATGTTCCTCTCCGAGGATGGCAGCAACCTGCTGTTCACCTTCCTCCTGGTCAGTTCCCTGTTTCTGCTGTGGGGGATCTGCAACGGAATGATCGACGTGATGGACAAACACTTTCAGGAGGAGTTGGGACTCACCAAGTCCCAGTCCGCCTGGGTGCAGTTCGCGCACTATCTGGGCTATTTCATGATGTCACTGCCGGCGGGCTGGCTGGCCAGCAAGCTGGGGTACAAAGCCGGCATCATCGCGGGGCTGCTGATAGTCGCGTTGGGCGGGTTCTGGTTCATCCCGGCCACCCACATCAACGCCCTGGTCCACGAAGGGCGCGTGTCGCCCAACATGGCATTCGTGGCTTTCCTGGCGGGGGTTTGCGCCATCGCCACCGGTCTGACATTTCTCGAGACCATCGCCAATCCGTATACGACCGTGCTGGGCGCCCGGCAGTACGCGGCCACCCGCATCAACATCGCCCAATCCTGCAACGGCGTCGGCTGGATTTTCGGTCCCATCATCGGCAGCGTGTATTTTTATTCCCGCGACGCCGCCGGCCACAGCACCGGCAACCAGACTCTCTACATTCCATACGCGGCCATCGCGGTCGTCGTCATCGTTCTCGCCGTAATCTTCTACTTCGCCAGGATTCCCGATATCAAAACCGGCGACGACTATCATCTGGACGATTCCTCGCCGCAGGCTTCGCACTCCATCTGGTCGCATCCGCATTTCGTGTTCGCGGTCGCTGCGCAGTTTTTCTACGTGGCCGCCCAGGCCGGCATTTTCAGCTTCTTCATCAACTACATGACGGCGGAAGTTCCCGCCATTCCATCCTCTTGGGACGCTGGGCTGACCAGGCTCGCGGCGCACTCGGGTTTCCTGCACGACTGGCTGCTGGGCTGGTTCGAGATCAACAAGGCGGGCATCCTCGCCATCAGCAACAAGGGCGCTTCCAATCTGGCATCGCTGGGCTTTGTGTGCTTCCTGGTGGGCCGCTTCACCGGAGCCGGCCTGCTGAGAAAGTTCGCCGCGCACAAAATCCTGGGACTGTATGCCCTCCTGAATGTCGCCGCCACGCTGCTGGTTTTCGCCAAGCTCGGCTGGTTCTCGGTGGTGTGCGTGTTCCTGAGCTATTTCTTCATGTCGATCATGTTCCCGACGATTTTCGCGCTCGGCATTTTCGGCCTCGGCGCGCGGGCCAAGAAAGCCTCCGCGTTTATCGTGATGGCGATCATGGGCGGCGCCATCCTGCCGAAGCTGATGGGTTACGTGGCGGACAAGTTCGATATGTCGCGCGGTTTTATCGTGCCGATGTTCTGCTTCGCCCTGGTCGCGCTTTACGCCTTCAACTGGCCCCGCTTCAGCAAGGCGGAGTCTCTGGCGGGCACGCCGGCTTCAGCCGGCCATTAGGGCCGCGGCCAAACAAAACACGTTTCTTACATGTGGGGCAGGATGGCATCGCACGCGGGCCGATTGGCAATCGGCCGCAGCTTGGTAAGCTGCCCCACAAGCGCGAACGCTATTTCCTGAGCAGGGCGTTGACGCACCAGAGGACGGGCGCCTGGCCGTGCGGATTGCCCTTCTGGGTCGGGCGGTTCAGGTAGAAATTCACGTCGTTGGTCTGGCCGGTGCCGACGCAGACCTTGTCCACGTTGCCGTCCTGGTCGATGAACTTGTTGACGCCCAGCCAGCCTTTGCGCGCGGCCTGGGCGTAGGCCTTGTCCTTCAGCCAGCCCTTCTTCACGCCAACGATCATGGCGTAGGCGAACATCGCGGTGCAGGAGCTTTCCTGGTAGCTCTCGGGGTGGTCGAGCAGTTGATGCCACACCCCGTCGGAGTCCTGATACTTCAACAGGGAGGCCATCATCAGGTGGTAGCCATCCATGATGCGGGCGCGCTTGGGGTGATTCTCCGGCAACTCGCCGAGCAATTCGGCCATGCCGCCGGCCACCCATCCGTTGCCGCGGCCCCAGAAGAACGGGAATTCCGGCCCGTGATAGAACAGGCCGTTGGGCTTCTGCAGCTTGTCCAGGTAGGCGACCATTTCGAGCGCGGCGCGGTCCAGGTAGACCTTGTCGCCGGTGGCGCGGTAGGCCTGGAGCTGGAGGAGTGTGATCATGTACATGTCGTCGATCCAGAAGCGGGTTTCGCCCGAGAGCCCTTCCGGCGTGGGGTTCTCCCATTGCTGGTCGGCCAGCTTCTTGCCGAGCGGGAGGTATTGCGGGTCCTTGGTGCGGATGTACAGCTCCAGGGGCACGATGCCGAAGATGGCGTGGTCCACGTGGCGCTGCCAGGAGACCAGCTTCTGTTGTCCCTCTTCGGTCCGCCACGGGTCGTAGCGCTTGACCAGCGCATCGGTCATCGCCTGATCGTTGATGAGCTTGGCGAACTCGAGCGCGGAGTACCAGGTGGAGTCCTCGGCGTAGTGGACTCCAGGTTTGGTGGGAATCCAGCGCGGGGGCACGAGCATGTTCTGAACGATCTTCTTGCCCACTTGCTCGGGCGCGGTGCCTGCCGGCCAATGGGTGAACTCCTTCTTCTGTGCGGTCGCCACGCCGGCGAGCCCAATCGCCACGAGCCCGGCGAGCAAACGATGCATAACTGTGCGCATTCTGGTGTCCTCTCAAGTCCGCTCTCGAGCTGCGCCAGACTGGGCCGCAGCCCCCGGGACCACTCTCCGGCGAGCATGACCGGAGCGGCAATGCGGACCACAATCACATGACGATCAAAGTGTAACTGAGATGGCGAACGCCGCGCAGCCCCTGATAACAAAGGTTCTATGCAATCGCATAAGCGGTTCGATTTGATTCGCCCTGCCGCGGGGTGGGAGAATTCGGAGGAAAGGGCCGCCACGGCCAAATCGCAAGGAGAGAACATGACATCAACCGAGCCGGCAGCGATTCGAACCGAGACATGCGTCGTCAGGAACACGGGGGCGCGGAAGGGGCGTCACCTGTCAGTCACGCCCCAGACCACGGCCTCGCGGCATCTTTACTACGGGCGGATCGTGCTCGATTGCGGCGACGCGCCGGTCGAGGTGAAGACCGGAGAGCGCGAAACCGGGCTGGTGTGCCTGCGCGGCGGCGGAACGGTGCAGGTGGGGGACGCGGAGTACAAGATGGGCCGCTACGACGCGCTCTACATTCCGCGCGCATCCAAGTTCCAAGTGGCGGCGGGCGCGGACGGCTGCGATTTCGCCGAGCTATCCGCTCCGGCCGAAAAGGCATACCCGCTACAGTTCGTCTCGTTCGCCGAGGTTCAGAAAGACCCCGGGCTGCATTTCACGGCGGGCTGCGCGAACGCCCAGCGCGACCTCAACATCCTGATTGGCAAGAATGTCCAGGCCGGACGCATCGTGGCCGGCGTTACGTTCAGCAAGCCCGGCAACTGGACCTCGTGGCCGCCGCACGAGCACGCCGCGATGCTGGAGGAAGCCTACCTCTATATCGACATGCCGGCGCCCGCATTCGGCGTGCAGTTCGTCTACACCGATACGGTGCAACCGGAACTGGCCACGTTCGTCCGCGACGGGGACGTGGTCCTCATGCCGAAGGGCTATCATCCCAACGTGGCGGCGCCGGGATCGCAGGTCAATTTCCTGTGGATGATGGCGGCCAACCGCGAAGGCGAGGACCGGCAGTTCGGCGTGGTCAACGTGCAGCCGGAGTTTGCCGTCGGTGGCTCCGGCTTGGAGCGCGGTCAGGCGGGGAGGTAGCGCGATGTTTCGACTGGACGGTAAAGTCGCCCTGGTGACGGGCTCCAATCGCGGTATGGGCGCGGCGATGGCCCTCGGCTTCGCGCAAGCCGGAGCGGACGTAGTGCTGCACGATATCGCGGCGCCGGAGGAGACGGCGAAGCGCATCCGCGAGACGGCCGGCGTGCGCACGCACTGCCTGGCCGCCGATCTCAGCTCGCGCGCGCAAGCGGACCGGGTGATCCAAGAGGCGGTGGCGGCGATGGGCGCGGTGGACATCCTGGTCAACAACGCCGGCATCATCCGGCGCGCGCCGGCGGTGGAACATGGCGACGAAGACTGGGACGCGGTGATCGAGATTAACCTGACCGCCGTGTTCCGGCTCTGCCGCGCGGCCGGCGCGCACATGCTGCCGCGCGGGCGGGGCAAGATCGTCAACGTCGCTTCGCTGCTCTCCTTTCAGGGCGGCATCAACGTGCCCTCTTACTCCGCGGCGAAGGGCGGCGTGGCGCAGATCACCAAGGCGCTGGCCAACGAGTGGGCCGGGCGCGGAGTGAACGTGAACGCGATTGCGCCGGGTTACATACGCACCGAGAACACCCGTCCGCTGTTCCAGAACGAGGCGCGCCGGCAGTCGATCCTGGAGCGCATTCCGGCGGGGCGCTGGGGCGAGCCGGAGGACGTGTGCGGCGCGGCGGTGTTCCTGGCTTCGGCGGCGTCGGATTATGTCCACGGCCATGTGCTGGTGGTGGACGGCGGCTGGATGGCTCGCTGACAAAGTAATTCTTTTTTGCGAACGCATGGCTCGCCGCGGACGTAATGAGCGGTATGGGCACATTGGCTTTCGACATCCGCTATGCGTTTCGCATGCTGGCCCGGAATCCCGGGTTCGCCGCCATTGCGATTGTGGCGCTGGCGCTGGGGATCGGCGTCAACACCGCCATCTTCACAGTTGTGAACGCGGTGCTGCTGCAGCCGCTGCCGTACCCAGAGCCGGACCGCGTGGTGGAACTCGACCGCCAGTTTCCCGACGGCGGCCGGGGGAACTCGATCTCGATTCCCAAGTACATGGTCTGGAAGGATAACCACGTCTTCCAAGCGATGACCCTGTATGGGTTCGCCGCCGCCGGCATGAACCTGGGCGCCGGCGACCGGCCGGAGCAGGTGAAGACGCTCCAGGTTTCCTCGGGATTCTTCCAGGTGTTCGGGGTGGGCCCGGAGGCGGGACGCACCTTCACCGCGTCCGAAGATGAGCCAAACGGTCCGGCGGTGGCGGTATTGACGCACGAAATGTGGCAATCGCGCCTGGGCGGCGAACAGCGCATCGTCGGCCGCCCCGTGCTGCTCAACGGCCAGCCGTATACCGTGCTCGGCATTCTCCCCAAGGGCTTCCATTCGGAGGCTCACGCGGACGTATTCCTGCCGCTCCAGGCCGATCCGCAATCCACTAATCAGGGGCACTATTTGAATGTCGCCGCCCGCATGAAACCCGGCGTGACCCTATCTTCGGCGCGCGCGGAGATGAAGATCGCCGGCGAACGGTTCCGCAAGGACAATCCGAAGTGGATGGACAAGGCGGAATCGGTGGCCGTGACGCCCATGCGCGAAGCCACCGTGGGCGACATCAAGACGGCGCTGCTGGTGCTGCTGGGCGCGGTGGGATTCGTGCTGCTGATCGCCTGCGCCAACGTGGCCAACCTGCTGCTGGCGCGAGCCGCGGTGCGCCAGCGCGAGATGGCGGTGCGGGCCGCGGTGGGAGCCGGCCGCTGGCGGGTGGTGCGGCAACTGCTCACCGAAAGCGTTCTGCTGGCCGGCATCGGCGGCGCGATGGGGTATGCGCTCGGTTCTTGGGGAGTGCGCGCGCTGCTGCTGCTGGTTCCCGCCGACATCCCGCGGCTGATGGATGCGGATGGAGTGCGGGCGGTGGCGCCGCCGCTCGATTGGCGGGTGGCCGCGTTCACCCTGGCCGCCGCTCTGCTCACCGGCATTCTGTTTGGCCTGATCCCGGCATTGCAGGCATCCAAGCTCGATCTGGTAAGCGCCCTCAAGGAGGCGGGCAACCGCTCGGGGACCAGCCGCCGGCACAATCGCGCCCGATCATCGTTGGTGGTCGCCGAAGTGGCGCTGGCGCTGGTGTTGGTGGCGGGCGCGGCGCTGCTCATCCGCACCTTCGTCGGCCTCAGCAACGCCCAGCCGGGCATCGATCCGCACAATGTCCTCACCATGATGACCTCGCTCTCCAGCAGCGCCTATTCCACCACCGGCAAGGTCGATGCGTTCACAACTGCGACGCTGCGCCGCATCGAAGGCCTGCCCGGCGTGGAGGCAGCCGCCACCATGGTGTTCCTGCCCGCGGGCAACTTCGGGATGGACCTGCCGTTCAACATCGCGGGCAAGCCTCCCGCCAAGGGCGACCAATATAACGGCGACGAGCAATACCGGTACATTTCCGGGCATTATATCCAGGCATTCCGCATTCCGCTGCTGCGCGGACGGCGCTTCACCGAAACCGACACCGGCAACTCCGCGCCGGTGGTGATTATCAACCAGGAAATGGCCAAGCACTACTGGCCGAATCAGGACCCGATCGGCCAGGTGATTACAATTGGCCAGGGCCTCGGCCCGCAGTTCGCCGATCCGCCGCGGCAGATTGTCGGCGTGGTGGGAACGGTCAAGGAAAGGGGCGTAGCCAATGGCGATGTCGGCGTGATGTACGTTCCGCAGGCCCAATTGCCGGAGGGACTGACGGAACTGGCCCGCCAGATCATTCCGCTGTCTTGGGCGGTGCGTACGCACGGCGACCCGATGGCTCTCCGCGCCGCCGTGGCGCGCGAAATTCAGGCCGTGGACGCCACCATGACGGTTACGCGGGCGGAGCCGATGGAGAAGGTGCTCGCGTCAACCATGGCGCGGCAGAATTTCAATATGCTGCTGCTCACCATCTTTGCCGTGATTGCGCTGCTGCTGGCGGCCATCGGCATCTACGGCGTGATGTCGTATTCGGTGGAACAGCGCACGCAGGAAATCGGCATCCGGATGGCCTTGGGATCCAGCCGCGGCGACGTGCTGAAGCTGATGCTCGCCCACGGCTTGAAGCTGGCGGGAATCGGCGTGGCGATCGGCCTGGCGCTGGCCTACCTGCTGACGCGCTTCCTGGCCAGCCTGCTGTTCAGCGTAAAAGCGGGAGACCCGTGGACGCTCGCCGCGGTCGCCGGAATCCTCGGACTGGTGGCCTTGATCGCAACCTACATTCCCGCCCGGCGCGCCGCCGCCACGGATCCGGGCCAGGCACTGCACTACCAGTAGAGAAGGCACTGATGGGGCGGACGCTCCGTCCGCGCCGGACCCCCCTGGTCCGGCTCTTACGCAATGGTCGTTCGACCGAAGAGCGGGTCCAGGGGGAACCGCGCAGACCGGGGCGTCCACCCCGCAACTCGCGCGGCCGCTCGATAGGGGAAAAGTATGCGCCATTGGGCTGGAAGCCGGCGCCACGGCGCTTACGGTTGCAGGATCACTTTCATCAGGCCGGGCTCGCGGGCATACAGGCGCTCGAACCAGGCCGGGCCGCCGGCCAGCGGAGCGATGGCACTGATCAGCGGCTCGACGCGGATGGCGCCGCGTGCCAGCAGATCGATGCAGGTTGGGTATTCGCCCGATGATGCGCAGGATCCGAACAGGCGAAGCTGGCGCGTAACCACGGCTTGCAGCGGCAGTTCGATCTTAGGCGCTATGTTACCCACTAGCGTTAGTGCGCCGCCTTTGCGCAGCGCGGCGATGGCGGTCTGAATCGGCCCGGTGGCGCCGACGGCCTCTACGGCGACATCCGCGCCGCGCCCGCCGGTGCGTTCCCGGACGAACTCCAGCACGTCGCCTTCCTTGGGATTGATTACGGCGGTGGCGCCGAGATCGAGCGCCATCTTCAGCCGGCCTGCATCCACATCGGCGACGATCACCTGCGCGCAGCCGGCCAGCTTGAGCGCTTGCAGCGCGAGCGTGCCGATCATGCCGGCGCCCACCAACAGCGCGCAATCGCCCAACCGCACCGGCGTCAATCCGACCGCGTGCACGGCCACCGAAACCGCCTCGATCATGGCGGCGTGCTCGAACCGCAGCGCATCGGGCAAGTGGTAAGCGATGCGCGCCGGGGCGACCACGTACTCGGCGAACGCGCCGTGGCGGCGGTAATCGCCGCACGAGACGCCCAGCACCTGCCGGTTGTCGCAGAGGTTGATCTCGCCGCGCGCGCAGAAAAAGCAGGCGCCGCAATACACGGTGGAATCGAAAGTGACGCGGTCGCCTTCGCGGAAGCCGTTGACCCCCGCGCCCACGCCGGCCACCTTCCCAGCGGCTTCGTGCCCCATGACCAGCGGCGGCTGGCGGCGCCCGGTGCTGCCATCGAAGCCGTGCACGTCGCTGCCGCAAATGCCGCACGAATGGACCCGCACCAGCAATTCGCCGGTCCCCGGCGTTGGGCTGGGCATGTCCACCAGATCGAGTTGCTTGTACTGTTTCAGCAGCAGGGCGTTCATAGGTTATTGGCAATTCGGCGCGCATCACAATGATAGCCTGCCGTTTTGCGCCTCTCTCACCAGGACAGGTGCGCGTGTCCCGTTACCTCCCGTTACTCTAACGGCACCTTTCGCAGAAGTGTCCAGCGGTTCTGCCGCCACAGGAAGTAATACGTGAAGGAAGGATGGCGCCCAGATGACCACCAATTCGGCGTGGCCTTGATAATCATGAGGTTGCTGTCCGGCCGAAACCGCACCTCCGGGTTCTGGGAAACCGAATCGCCGATCATCAAGAGCGGCAGATCGAAGCTCCGGGCGCCAATTCCGTTCTTAGAAATCGGAGGGTAGTACACGTCGCCGCTTCGCGCATCCACTACCGCCATTCTCAGGCAAGGCGCGCCACACGACCACTGGATCACGATCAGGTCCCCCCCGAAGTTCGGCCCCTTTTGCACTTTGCCGTCGCGGTCTATCCCAGATCCTATCTCTACGCCATCCCTGATCTGATCGGCGTAGGTCTGCTCAAGTGGCGTCGCCAATTTCGGCGTAGCCAGCGTGCCGGCGTAAATCTCGCTCGCCGGGTTGTCCTCGAAGCGCGGCAGTGCGCCGGAACGACTTTGCGGCCAGCCAGAACTCGCCAGAAGCAGCAACAACGAAGCGGACCGAAGCGGGGGAAAACGGAACGTACTCTCCATTCACATCCATCTTAACCCCGGCCTGCGAACAAGCCGGACTCCAGCCAAGCCCCGAGAAAAAGGGGAACCGCTGTCGTCTCCCCGCTTATGCCAGCAGTTCCGCGCGCATCACGGTTACGGCCTGGCCGCCGATGAGCACGCGGTCGCCGTTCACCCTCACGCGGATTACCCCGCCACGGACGGAAGCCTGGTACGCGGTGAATTCGCTTTTGCCCAGGCGCGCGGCCCAGTATGGCCCCAGCGCGCAGTGCGACGAGCCGGTAACCGGGTCCTCATCGACGCCCGCGGCGGGAGCGAAGAATCGCGAGACGAAATCGAAACCGGCGCCAGAGGCGCGGGCGGTGACGATAATGCCGCGCGCCGCAACTTTCTTCAGGGCGCTGAAATCCGGTGCGGCGCCGCGCACTTCGCCTTCCGACGCCACTTCCACCAGGTAATCGAACTTGTTCCGCGAAACGTTAATGGCATTCACGCCGAGCGCTGCAACCAGGCCCGCCGGGGCTTCCGCTGGGGCCGCGACCGTGGCCGGAAAATCGAGCTCGATCCAGTCGCCGCGCCGGTCCGCCAGCAGCAGGCCGCTGCGCGTGTGGAAGCGCGCCTGCGTGCCCGCGGGAAGGTGCCCATCTTCCCACAGCACGTGCGCGCCGGCCACGGTGGCGTGGCCGCACAGATCCACTTCCACCGCGGGCGTAAACCAGCGCAGGCGGTAGCCGCCGTTTTCCGGATGCAGGAAGGCGGTCTCCGAGAGGTTCATCTCGCGCGCAACATCGCGCATCCATTCATCCGGGCGTGGTTCGGAAAGCACGCAAACCGCCGCCGGATTACCGGCGAATGGCCGATCGGTGAATGCGTCGACCTGGACAATGCGAACAGGCATCATAGTGACCGATTTACCTCCGGGCTATCGGGATCGTGTATTCAGTTTACTGTAGCCGGCGCGCGCGGCGTGGCGAGACCGGTTCCTTTGTGGGGCAGCTTGGTAAGCTGCGTGCCGATTGACAATCGGCACGCGCGGTGGTTGGCAACCACCGCGCAGGATGACATCCTGCCCCACGATGACATCCTGCCCCACAGTGAAGCTTCGGAGGTCACGGCTAGCTTCTGCTTTCCGATCAGCGGTGCTGGCCCGTGGCCATGGCGGTAAACAGGGCGGCCAGTTCGGCCTCCGACGAGCCGGCGAATAGGTTGTCGGGAAAACGCCGGTAACTCCCGATCTCGTTGTAGATCGAGTTTTCCCGGGCGTCATTCAGAGCCAGGCCGGCCAGGTATTGCAGGCGCAGATTGCCGTCGCGGTTGATTTGGGCGCCCACAAGCCACGGCCGCAACTCGGCTGCCTGGCCGGCGTAAACCGAGAGCAGGTCCGGCAGGGAATGGAAGCCGACCTGGCGCAAAGAGGCCACCACACGCGCGTGGTCCGGCCGCGCCAGGCGAGCCTCCAATCGATCCAGGTTGATTTGCATGGGTTCGACCTGGCCCAGCAGGAAAAGGTCGTAACCGCCGCCGTTCAACTCGTTCGCCCAGACGGTTCCATGCGGAAAGGCCTCGAAAAATGTGGCGATCTCGCTCTTCACGGTGTCGGCGTCGCTCTCGTACAGCGGCACCCACTGGGTGACGATGCCGCCCGGATTCAGGTGTTGCTTGACCAGCTCGAAATACTCGCGCGAATAGAGTGTGGCGCTGCCCTTCACCCAGGGGTGGATGGGATCGGAAGTGATGATGTCGAACTTTTCGGGCGTGGTGAGCACGAAGTGGCGTGCGTCGTCATAGACGATGCGGGTGCGCGGATCGTGGACGACGTCGAAATTCTCGCGGCCGAAATAGCGGGCGGCGGTGGGAGGAACCAGCGGCTCCATTTCGCAGATGACGATGCGCCGCACCTCCGGATGCACGACGAAAGTTCCCGCCGTGACGCCCGCGCCGAAGCCGACTACCAGCACCGATTGCGGGTCGGGATGGAGCAGCGCCGGCAGGTGGCCGAGCATGCGCTGCAACCGCATGTCGTAACTTTCGGTGGAGGCTTCCACTTTGCCGCTGACGTGGAATTGCACGGCGCCGTCGTCCCACTGCGAGATGGCGATCGAGGAGTCGATGCCCTCGCCCCAGTAGAGGATTTTGGCGCGGTTAGCGGAAGTCAGAATGCGCCGCCCGAAGGCGATCAGCATGGGCGGCGGCGGTTGAACGCGAGCGGCGAGGAAGAACGCGCCTGCCACGGCGGCGACTGCCACCATCGCGGTTGCCGCGGCGGGTTTCGCGCGAATCGCCGGCGCC
>JBAVIH010000151.1:0-3388 GCA_049686695.1 Bryobacteraceae bacterium
TCCGCGATCAAAACCTTGCCACCGAGTGTGGCGTGGATTCTCGGATCCTGTATCAGCCGCTCGACCGTGATAGCGTCCTCGAACCCCACCTTCTGTAGTTCCTCGACCGCGCTCATGGTTGGCGCGAGGGCCAGCAGTTCACGGCCCGCCTTGACTAACTGCTTCCGCACTTCGTGAAGGGTTGCTGTCTTGCCGGTACCGGCAGCTCCACAGATGTTCACCGCGAGGTCCCTTGAGGAGAGCACGGCCTCAACAACGCTCCTCTGCTCGGGGCGTAGCCGGTCGGATGCGGCAATCGCAGCCCCGTTACCGAGCGCTTCAAAGCCGCCAACGCCACCGTTGATGGTTTCGATCATGGCGCGCTCCCGGCGGAGACTGGCCACCGTGGCGACTTCGTTGCCCTGGCGGAGGAAATCCCCACGCGCCTCCTGAACCGCGAGCGCCCCTTTCAGCTCACCCGCACTGACGCGTCCCCGGCCGTGGCGTAGCGCCTCGGTGAGAAGCGCGTGATCGCGAGCCACGGAAACGCGCTCGAACACGTGCTCCTGGGCGTACTGCAGCGACAACTCGGCCAGGTCCGATGGAACCGGCGCCTTGGAACTCGATTGCGCCAAGCCTGTCAGCGTCTCAGCTTCCGTGGCGGTCAGCCTCTCGCGCTGACGGGAGCGCAACTCCCCGGTCGAAATCTCGGTCAGCTTATCCGGGCGCGATTCGCGCACCAGCACGGCGACTTCGTTATCACTGGGTTGACGTCCGTTTGTTTCGACGAACTCTCGGATCGCGGCGTCACGCTGCTGACTCCGCTGGCTGAACTTGGCGAGAAGCTCTGCGGAAACGCCTGCAATCTCAAAACCGCAGTCTCGCCCCTTGGCGTCGCGGCGGTCCTCGACCTTATAACCAAGTTCCCGCACTGCGCGGGCGAGCGAGTTGCGGTAGACGTCGGTCAGGTAAGCGCGACGCTCGTAGATGCCAGACGCCTGCAAGGCTTTCCATCGACCTTCCGTGCCGTCATAGGTTAGGTTAGCCGCCACGGCGTGCGTGTGAAGCTGCGGATCGAGTTCCCGGCTGGCGTCATGGTGGTAAACGGCCAGAATCATGTTGCTAGTGGCTCGATCTGCATTGGCGCCACCTTGGCGCACCCGCGCCGCCGCGCAGGATTCGAGTTCTTCGAGCGCCGCCGCAACGGCCGTCTGATGGGCCTGCACCAACCGAAAGTCTCCTCCAAGAATTGCAAGGATCGAAACGGACTTTGGCGCCGATATCGTGAAATCATACAGCGATCGCGCCTGGCAGAGTGTCTCTCCGCCAACGCCAACGCGGTCGGCGCCGCGCCGCTGCCGCAGGAACTCTCCAGTTCTGGGATCGAGGCCTTGGCGCAACGCGTCGAAGTCACTGGCATCCACTGCGCCGCTCAGCCCCGCGAGTTCCGCTCCGCGGCCGAGCCATTGGCCAACAACCCGCTCGCCTTCGGCGTAGTAGTCGCTGTGTTCCAGATGCCTGGATGCGTATCCCTTTCCATCCGACATGGCGCGGATTGTGAGCATTCGCGAGCCTATCGCTTGGACTTGGTCGCTGGGTTCAATGCCGGCGCAGGAGTGGCCGGAACGCTTGCGTCAGACGTGCTTTTGGGCGAACCGAGCCAACGCTCCGCCATCATGCCGAGTACCATCCCCAACAGGAGAGCAATCGCGCAGAAGCTATGCAGCGACCATCGGTACGCCTCGCTGAACGTCCAGGAGAGATTGTCCGCAGCCCGTTTCGCCGCATCCGTGGCGCGCGACACCGCATCTTCGATGTTCTGAACTGCCACGCTTGCTTCCTGCGCCGCACTTCCATAGGATCCGCCCAGTTCGCTCGCCACGCGGTCGAACTCTGCCGTCGTGTTCTTCATATCTCTGGCGATTACTGCCAGCACCTCCGCCGTTTGCGGAATCGTGGACTGAACGAACTGCTGCCGCATGTTCTCGGTGACCTTGCCGGCAATCGCTTCCGGGCTGATGCCATTTGCGATTGACGTAGGAAGTTGAACCAGTCGATCATCGAGGAGCCGATGATACGCTTCACTGGATTCCTGGAACTGATGGATTTCGCCCGCCGCTTCGCGCAAATTACTCTCCAGGTTTTCTCGCTCTGTGGCGATGCGGTTGGGAACCTGCTGCATCAATAGTGTCAGGAACTGCATGGCGCGCAGAATCCGCAGCATCTCGTCGTTTTCTGGCAGCGAACGGCAGTGCCGCATCTCGCGGTAGTAGTCGGCGCGCACTTCTTCCGGCAGGGCGTTTGCGATACGGTCGATGAGGTCCGGCTCCGAGCGCTCCACAGCTTGGACTTCCCGCGTCATGGCAACAACAGATCCTTCACTTTTTCGAATTCCGAGAACATCCGCCGCCGATAGCTTTGGGAGCGCATCACCAGCGAGGCCTTCTGCAATTCCGCGGCGTTGGTCTTTCGAGATGCCACCTCGTTCAGAGTCACACCGTGATTGCGCATCGCGTTCTCCAAATCCGGCAGGCGATAGTCCATCCGGATTACCGCCGGGTGGAAGATCTCCTGAAACTGCAATGCCTGTTGGCTTGTGCGCCAGTAGGTGAATTCGGACTGCTCGCTGATGCTGTTCTCCACGATCAGATACGCCACCCGGTTCTGGAGTCGCGCTGCCCACGAGAGCACGCTCTCGACGCTCGCGGGGTCGTCCGTGACGACGCCAATCGCCGTGAAAGCGATGCCGGCCTCCGCTACGTCCGGATACATCTTGTCGAACCAATCGTGGGTGATGCGGCCGGAACCGGCGCCCATATCGGCGAGAATCACCGGCTCCCCATCGGCAAGATGATCGACGAATGTATCGAGACCTGCGGGAGTATGGATGCTGACCTTCGGTGCCCGCTCGCCGAAGAAATGACCCAGCGAACCACGCGCCTTGTTTTCCGTGTCCAGGTCCAGCAGCGTTACCGGAATCTCGTTTGCGTCGAACCATTCGGCAAGGCCTGTCATGACGCTTGTCTTGCCGACGCCCCCTTTGCCGCCCATGGAAAGAATCACCCGCTTTGCGGCGCTCCCTGCGGTCGCGCTAGTCGTTGCTTCCTCGCCTGTTACTTCTGACTTCATGACAACCTCCCTCCCCTCCGCAGAACCTTGCCCCGCATCGTCTACAACTCGCCGTAGACGAGAGCCAGTTCGGCAAGAACCACCTGTAGCGCAGGCTCAGCCAGCGCCGCCGCAAACACTCCCTTCAGACTCTCCCACTCAGCCTCCGCAAAGGTGAACAACACCCCGTCTGCACGGCGGCGAAACTGAAACTTCACTGGCTGGCCGGAAGTGGTTGCGTCCGCCGAGGCGTGGAAGTACACGCCATCCCAGATCTGCCCAGGCTCGAGTTGTTGCAGCA
>JBAVIH010000152.1:0-13001 GCA_049686695.1 Bryobacteraceae bacterium
AGCACGACCTGCTGGCTCACGGCGACGCTCGCAAGATCGATATTCTGTTTCCCGGGCGAGCCGCCGGCGAGCCGCCGCCGGGCTCCAACGCCTGGGCCCTCTCCGGCGCCCACACGGCTTCCGGCAAGCCGCTGCTGGCCAACGACATGCACCTGGAGTACGGGCTGCCCTGCATTTGGTACATGGCCCACCTGCAGGCGCCCGGCATGGACGTCTCCGGGGTGGCGCTGCCGGGCGTTCCCGGAATCATCGTCGGACACAACCGGCGCATCGCCTGGGGCATCACCAATCTCGGATTCGACGCCCAGGATCTGTACATCGAAAAGTTCGATCCGCGCACCGGCCGCTACCTCTACCGCGGCCAGACCGAGCAGGCGCGGCTGGAACGCGAAATCATCCGCGTCAAGAACCAGGCCCCCGAGGAAATGCCGGTCTGGGTTACCCGCCACGGGCCGCTGTTCGTCAGCCGGAACGACACGCAAATGGCGCTGCGGTGGGTCGCCGCCGAACCTGGTTTCGTCCAATATCCGTTTCTCGATATCGATCGCGCGCAAACCTGGGCGGAATTCAGAGCCGCTCTGGAGCGCATGCCGGGCCCGGCCTCCAACTTCGTTTACGCCGATACGGACGGCAACATCGGCTACCAGGTCGCCGGCAAACTGCCGGTGCGGCGCGGGTATGTGGGCGACGTTCCGGTGGATGGCTCGTCCGGCAATTTCGAATGGGACGGCTTCATCCCGTTTGGCGATCTCCCCAGCGCATTCAACCCGCCCGGCGGCATCATCGCCACATCCAATCAGGACCCGTTTCCCGGTAACTATCCTTATCAGGTGAACGGACTCTTTGCGCCGGCATACCGCGCCAGCCAGGTGCGGGCGCGCCTGCAGGCCCGCCAGGACTGGCGGGCCGAAGACATGCTTAGCGTTCAGTGCGACGTCTACTCGGCGTTCGGCAAGTTCCTGGCCGGGCAGTTGGTGGCCGCTTACGACCGCCGGCACGCGCACGTCACCAACCTGGAGGATTTGGTCGCCATGCTGCGCGCCTGGAACGGGCAGATGGAAATCAGCGGGGGCGCGCCGTTCCTGATCGCACTGGCGTCCGCGCACGTGCGCACGGCGCTGATCGAAAACGCCGCCCCCGGCGCCGCGGCCCGTTACGATACGGCCATGAGCTACGCGGTCGAGGAAAAACTGCTCCGCGAACGCCCGGCCTGCTGGTTCGCCGATTACGACGAGATGCTCTTGACCGCGCTGGTGGATGCGGTGGAAGAGGGCGAGCGCATCCAGGGGCGCGACCACCGGCGTTGGCAGTACGGCGCCTATTCGAAGATGCTCGTCCCCAATCCGGTCGTCCGCCGGATCCCCTGGATCGGCAAGTATTTCGACGTTGGACCGGCGCCCATGAGCGGTTCTCATGTCACCGTGAAACAGGTCACCGCGCACCTGGCGCCCTCCATGCGGATGGACGCCGACCTCGGCCGTTGGGACGGCTCGCTGCTCAACATCACCATCGGCCAATCCGCCCAGGTTCTGTCGAGCCACTACCGCGACCAGTGGGATGACTACTATGCCGGACGAAGCTTCCCCATGCAGTTCCGGAAAATCGACGCTTCCAGCACGCTCGAATTCCGGCCCGCGGGCCGTTGAGCGAGGAGACAGGAAGCCCTGGAAGAGCGGCAGGCGGGTGGAAGCCCGCCCGCAAAGTGGGACAGACGCTTTCGTCTGTCAACCCTCGCCACGGAGCCGCGACCGTGAGGGAGTCGAAAAAGAAAAATCGAAAAAGAAAAGTTGGCAGGCGTCAGCGCCTGCCCCACCTTTCTCAGACCCGCACCAGCACTTCGCGCAGCCGATCCCGGGTAAGGAAAAACTTGACGGACTGGAAATCGGCAAACAGCTTTTCCAGATCGCGGTTGTTGAACAACTGCACCACCGGGTGCGTGCCGCGCTGGGTCAATTGCAGCGAACTCAATTCGAGGATGCGGAAGGTGTAACAGGGCACCCTTTCGAGTTTGTCGTCCGACTCGAAGAATGCCAGCATCTGGCTCTTCTGGCGCGCGATCCTGCGTACCCGCGCTACCACCGCTTTTAGTAAAGCCGGCGCCAGATACTCGAGCGAATCCCACAGCAGGACGCCGTCGAAATGACCTTCCGGATGGACCAGCGCCTTCCGCAGAAAGGAATCGATGCGGCCGGGATTGGAATGACCGTCGGCGCCGTCGGCGCC
This sequence comes from Bryobacteraceae bacterium, assembly GCA_049686695.1. Classification (GTDB taxonomy): domain Bacteria; phylum Acidobacteriota; class Terriglobia; order Bryobacterales; family Bryobacteraceae; genus Bog-375. Next base: position 2,224 of record JBAVIH010000152.1, read on the forward strand.
GAACGTCTCGTGCAGAATGTGCAGGAAATTCTCGGAATAGAGCCGGTGCCCCAGGCGGGTGATGAAGTCCACGTTCTCCTGCGAGGCGCCGCCCAAATCGAGAATCGTCAGGCCGGACTGCCCGCGGATATCCAGGAAGAACTCTTCCAGCGCGCGGCTGCGCCGCGTGGTGACCACTTCGGGCTCGTCCGGGCCGCTCTGGCGAGAGCGGCCCGGCGGCGAGTTGCCGCCAAAAGCAGAACCTCGCCCCTGGCCACGCAAAAAGTTCTTGAGTGGTCCTGGCAGCGGCATTGGCTACTTGGTTTGCCTCAGCGTTTCACTTCGGCGGCGGCGACAGCCGGCGCCGGAGGAGCGGCCGCCGCCGCGGCTGGTTGCGGTTTGACGGCAACCCGGACAGGCTCCGGCTTGATGATATCGATGCTGCCCTTGAAGTACGCGCCGTCTTCGATCAGGATGCGCGCCGTGCGGATGTCGCCCACCAGACGCGCGTCCTTGCGGATTTCGATCTTATCGGCCGCTTCCACGTTGCCTTGAATGGTCCCTAACGCAACCACTTCACGCGCCTTGATGCCGGCATGGACGTTGCCGTTCGGGCCGATGGTAAGCTTGTGCTCCAACAACTCGACTGTGCCTTCCAAGTCTCCATCGACATACAGATCTTCCTTGCTGAAAATCTGGCCGACGATCTTGACCGCCTTGCCGATGCTGGCCATTCCACTGCGGGCGTCCGCATCGGGTCTTGCGCTAGGCGTGCTGGACACTGGTGCTGCCTCCTTCTTCGATTCTGGATAACTGGGAGCCGGGGGTGTCGCCACCGGACTTGGCTGGTGGCTGGCGGGCGGGACGAAGGGCTTTGGCGCTTCTTCCTCCCGGCGCTGCTTATTCCACATGCGGGCGCCCTCCTGAGATTGGGATGATTTCGTGCATGATGCTGCCTCTTCAGTCTAACAAGCGCGGGCCGAAAAAGGGCAAGTCGTGTTTCCCGGTTGCGGCGGCGCGTTTTGTGGGTGATTCCGCACCGCGCCCGGCTGCCGCATAATCGAAACATGGCCGAGGGATTGCGTTTTGCCTGCCAGCCCGGGTGCATCGCCTGCTGCACGCAGAAGGGGTTCGTGTATCTGACCGAAGCCGATGTGCTGCGTATCGCCGAATACCTGGGGCTGAGCGCGCCGGTATTCGAGAAGCGGTATTGCTATCGCACCCGCCGCCAACTTCGTTTACGCGTACCGCGCGAGGCGCAGTGTCACTTCCTGCGCGAGGGCGGATGCTCCATTCACGCCGTCAAGCCGGTCCAGTGCCGCGTTTTTCCCTTTTGGCCGGAACTGGTGGACAGCCGCGCGGAGTGGCGGAAGACCGCGCGGTATTGCCCCGGTATCGGCCAGGGCCCGCCGATTCAAATCGAATCCGCGCGCGGCCAGGCGCGCGAGATGCGCGAATCTTATCCCGCCATGTACCCATAGGGAGCAAAGGCAGTGGGCGGACTGACCGCGTAGGTCCTGCGACAAATCAGCCCAGGCGTCAATTCGCGCGCCGGTAGAGGATCCAATTGGCCGACTCCGCCACTTGGGAGTATTCGGCGCCGATCAACTCGGGATAGGCGTCCAGAATCGCCGCCAGGGTGTCTCTCTCGGTGGCGGGGAACTTCGGGATCAGGATGAGGGCCACGTCGCCAATCAGGAGTTCCTTCGGTGGCATGACGGCCCGGCTGATGTTCGTCTTGCTGAGGTTCACCGCGCCCCCGTGGGAAGGAGGCCGCAGCGTCGCGAACGAAAACGGATTGCTCCTGCCCATGCCCCGTACGGATTCGCCGCGCCGGCCGTTCGCCTGAAGCAGGGCGATCCCTTCCTCGGTATACCGGACAAAGTTCTGGCTATTGTCGTTTGGCGAACTCATTCCACTAAGAAGCGTGGCGCAACTGGAAGGCGGCGTCGCGCAATCGACGAACTCGATCGATGCCAGGTGCGCCTCGTGCAATCGATAGCCGGGTCTCCCGCGCAGAACCTTGTCCTCCACGGCAACCGCGAGGCCCGCGGCGTCCATACACATCGGAATTCCGACAACGAGCAAACCCATCGCCAGCAGCGGGGCCACCTGCGGCGGCGCGGAACCTTCCGGGACTGCGGCGGTCGCTTCGTTCAAAAGCAGCAGCGCGGCCGCCCCGAGCAGAGGCAGGCCGGAGGGCTGCGTGTTGGTGAGCAGGAGCATCGTGCCGCCGAGTGTCGCCATCGCCACCACCAGCATTAACGTGAAACCGCGGCGGACCGGAACCCCGGGCAGCAGGCTCACCAGCACGGCCATCAGAGCCACCAGCGCGACCTCGAGACGATCCGTGTAAACTCGCTTGATCACGGCCGAGGCGCCGACCGCGCCGCCCTTCACGCCGGCCAACAGCCGGTACTGGCTCACCAGCGTGGGCAGGTCAAAGCGCAGATAGGCCATTATGGGAATACTGAAGGCGGCGAAGCCCGCCGCCATTCCCGCCAGACGGGCGCGTACACCGGAGCGAAGCGGCAACGAGACGGCCGCGAACGTCAACGCCACCAGTCCGAAGCTGATCTTCAGAAAGAGCAGCAGGGCGCACGCCAGGCCCGTGGAGAAACCGCCGGCGAACCGTTGCCCGCGGCTTTCGGCGTCCTGCGGAAGGAAGGACTCGAGCAGTACCAGGGCCGTCAGGGCATAACCGTAGCGATTGTGCTTCATGGCGAAAGCGGCTTGCGGGGGAGGGAAGCCAAGCGGAAACGGGGCCGCGGCGAGTAGCGCCAGGAAGAGGCAGGCGACGAAAAGCGGAGCGGGCCTCATCCGCGACCGAAGCAGGAAAAAGGCCCAGAAACCGATTAGCGCGGTGGCGAGTGTGCTGCCGTAACCTAAGCCGCGCGCGTCGTTGCCCGCCAGCCAAAGCCCCGCTGCGTGCAACAGGTAATAGACTGGCCCCATCTGACTGTAAAAGTCCACTCCGGGCCGCTGCCCGTTGAGAACGCGCCAGCCGCCGTCCAGCGACACGAAGACATCGTGACCGAAAACCCGCAGACGCGGGACTCCCACGATCGCCACGGCGATACACACCAGGATGAGCAACGCAGCCAATACACGGCGGCGACGGCGGTCGGCATCGCCGGACCACGCCCACCACGACACCAAGCTTTCGAAAGAGACGGCACGCCAGCCAGGCAGACGTTCGGTTCGCAAGCAAGTCGTGTCCTCTCCCATGACTTTGCAGTTATTGCAAGCCGAAAGGGTACCATAGAGTGCGAGCGCCATGCATGCCTCATTGCAAGATATTGCCCGACGAAGACGTCGATTGCCGGTGGGTTATTGATTTTGCTCTGGCGGAGAGAGAGGGATTCGAACCCTCGATAGAGTTTCCCCTATACACGCTTTCCAAGCGTGCGCCTTCAACCACTCGGCCATCTCTCCGCATTCGCGGGAACGCGAGTCGTGCCGTCCCTGCGGCCTTCGAGTTTCTAGAATAGCATGCCCGCCGTCATAGCCAGCCTCGAGTGCTCGAACGGAGTGCCCGGCTGGCGGCTAAGCCGATCACGGCTTTGCCGCGGCATGTTCGGCCGCCCCGCTTTCTTCCACGATGGCCACGCCCCAGGGTTCCAGCGTCAAGGCGGAGTCCTGCGCCACTGGCCTCGTCAACAGCAACTCCGTGCCGCGGGCGTAAGAGTACACCACCCGCTGCGGCGCCGGCGAGAAATTGAAGTAATAGTGGACCGCCTTGCCGGCGCGGTTGACGCCGTGCTTGACTCTCACCGCGGCGGGCAGTTTCCGGTCGGACCCCGTCACGTTTGCCTCTTCGAGGACGTGCGCGACCACCTTTTCCTGCAGCCCCGGGCTCAGCACCGTGCCTTCGTAGGTCACCATTCCCTTGCCAAAATGATTCTCCGTGATGGCGGGGTACTTTCCGAAGAACGGGTGATCGTACCAGGCCACCGGCTTGGCGGTATCGAGCATCAGCATTTCGGCCCAATCGCTCACCCGGTTCTCAGCGCCGGCCTGCAGCGGATCGCCCCTCAGCGCGAGCGGCTTCGCCAGGTTGGAGAACTCCTGGTAGTGGATGCCGGCGGCTTCGCGCAGCGGCCCCGGAGCCATCGCGGCCCGCACGGTCGAATACTCGTTGCAGAATCCGCTCTTCAGCGTCAGCACCAGGTGCCCGCCGGCGCGCGCGTAATCCACCAGCCGGCCGAGCAGCGCATCGCTCGCGACATAGAGCGGCGGCACCACGATCACTTTGTACCGCCTCAAGTCTTCGGTGTCGGGGAAGATGAAATCCACGCCGGCGTTGAGCCGGTAGAGCGCGCCATAGAGCCGCCGCATTTCGAGATCGTAGCCTTCCGGATGGTGCCAGGGCATGTCGCCGGCCGGTTGCGATACGAGGAACGGCATGTAGTCGGTGCCGTGGCGCGAATCGTTGCTGTAGAGCAGGGCCACCGGGTGAGCCGCTTTCAAATCGACGATGTGCGGGCCCACCCGTTCCAACTCGTGCGCCGTCCGCGACACCTCGGCGTAAATGCGGCCGGGCTCCAGGTCGTGCGACAGAACGCCTTTCCAGTACGTCTCCTGCCCATAGTGCAGCGAGTGCCAATGCCAGTACTCCACCATGTTGGCGCCGGTCGCGGCCATCAGGTACACGTCCTGCCGCAGTTGCCCGTCGTAGGGCGGAAATTGCGAACGCGAATCCCAGCCGATGGTCTGCGCGTTGATCTCGGTCACCAGGTAGTTGGTCTGTTTGAGCGAGCGCGCGAAGTCGCCGCCGTAGCTCGATCCCTCGCCGTCGTAACCATCCTGCGTCGTGTGGTAGGGATTGATGGCCGCGATATCCAGGCTCTTCGAAATCTCGTGTTCATCGACGTCGCCGCGGGTGGCGCCGCCGAAATCCTGCATCACAAACTGATCCGGCCGCAGATACTCGCGAACCAGCTTGGCCTGCCAGGCCAGGAAGTTCGTCGTCAGCGATTCCTGATAGCGGTCCCATTCCAGTTTCCAGCCGGGATTGAGAATTCCGTTGCGCGGCGGGACCTCGCTCCAGTCGTGCAGTTGCTGGCCCCAATAGACCAGCCCCCAGACTTTGTTCAGCCGCCCGATGGTCGAGAATTTGTCCCGCAGGTAACTGACGAAGCCGGCCTGGACGTTGGCTCCCGCCGTGCCATTCGAGGAGGTTTCATTGTCGATCTGATAACCGATCACGGCGGGATTGTCGCGGTAGTGTTCGGCGATCTTGCGAATCACCCGCTCGGAGTAGCGCAGAAAATCCGGGTTGGTGATGTCCATGTTCTGGCGGAGCCCGTAGGTGGCCTTCTGGCCGTCCAGATGCGTAACCAGAATTTCGGGGTGCGCCTGGAACATCCATGGTGGAATCGAGTAAGTGGGGGTTCCCATGATAACGCGGATGTGCGCGCGCGCCAGCCGCTCGACTATCCGGTCCATCCAGGCGAATTCGAAGCGGCCGTCTTCGGGCTCCCACACGCTCCAGGTGGATTCGCCCACCCGCACTACGTTGATGCCGGCTTGCTGCATCAATTGGACGTCTTTTTCCAGCCGGTCCTCCGGCATGTATTCTTCGTAAAAGGCGGCGCCGTAGAGGAACGTGTCCATCCGGTCGGCGGCGAAGCGCGCCGGCGCGGGCGTTTGAGAGCGAGTTGCCAAGGCAGCGAACAGAATGGCCATGGCCGCGGCCAGCCACGGCAGAGACGGGCGAAACAGGCGGGTTTTCATAGACGCCATCGTAGCAGGACGGAACGCCCGTAGCGCCGCCGGTCTCCGCCGCCGGTGCATAAGTGACAACCATCGTGCGCCGCCGCGCCTTGAAACAAGTTAGAATCGTGCTTCGAATCGCAACCAGAGAGGGCATTTCACCATGAGTAACGGCAAAACGCGCGCGATGACGTTCGGTCTGATCGTCGGCAATCGCGGTTTCTTCCCCGGCCACCTGGCCAAGAGCGGGCGGGCGGACATGATCGCAGTGTTGGAAAAGGCGGGTCACACGGTGGTCGCGGTCGGCCCCGAAGACACCAAGCACGGCGCTGTGGAGACGCGCGCCGAAGCGGCCAAATGCGCCGATCTGTTCAAGCGGCATCGCGAATCTCTCGATGGCGTCATCGTGACCCTGCCCAATTTCGGCGACGAGCGCGCCATCGCCGACACCCTGCGGATGGCCGGTCTCGACGTGCCGGTGCTGGTCCAGGCCACGCCGGATACGCCGGGCCTGATGGCGATCACCGATCGCCGCGACAGCTTCTGCGGCAAGATGTCGGCCTGCAACAACCTGAAACAGTACGGCATCCCCTACTCGCTGACCACCCTCCACACCGAAACGCCGGATTCCGATCTCTTCCGGAAGGATCTCGAGTGGTTCGGCGCCGTCTGCCGCGTGGTGAAGGGACTCAGGCGGCTTCGCATCGGCGCCATCGGCGCGCGGCCGGCCGCGTTCAACACCGTCCGCTATAGCGAAAAGCTGCTGGAGGGCGCCGGCATTTCCGTCGAGCCGATCGACCTTTCCGAAATCCTGGGCCGCATCGCCCGCATGAAGGATGACGATCCGGCGGCCGCGGCCAAGCTCGCCGAAATCCGCGGCTACGTCGCCACCAGCGGCGTGCCCGACCAGGCGCTGATGAAGATGGCGAAACTGGGCGCCGTGATTGACCAGTGGATGGCGCAAACTGACGTTACGGTCAGCGCCGTTCAGTGCTGGACGTCGATGGAAGAGTTTTTCGGCGTGGTTCCGTGCACCGTGATGAGCATGATGAGCAACAGCCTGATTTCGAGCGCCTGCGAAGTCGATATTTGCGGCGTGATAGGCATGCACGCCCTGCAACTGGCCTCCGGCACGCCCAGCGCGCTGCTGGACTGGAACAACAATTACGGCGACGACCCGGACAAGGCGGTCTGCTTCCATTGCAGCAATCTGCCCAAGCATTTCTTCCGCGAGGTCAAGATGGACTTCCAGGCGATCATCGCGGGCACGGTGGGCCGCGAGAACACCTATGGCACTTGCGTCGGGCTGGTGAAGCCGGGACCGATGAGCTACGCGCGCTTCTCCACCAACGATCGGGAAGGCATCATCTCCGGCTATGTGGGAGAAGGTGAATTCACCGACGATTCGCTCGAGACCTTCGGCGGCGCCGGCGTGGTGCGCATTCCGCATTTGCAGAAGCTGCTGCGTTACATTTGCGAGAACGGTTTCGAACATCACGTGGCGGCGAATCTCGCGTCCGTTGCGCCGGCCGTGCGCGAAGCCGCCGGCAATTACCTGGGTTGGAGCGTGATCGCGCACGAGTAGGTTCTCGCAAGTCAATGATGGCCACGGATGAACACAGATGAACGCGGATGAGAAAAACAAGAGTCTTATCTATGTTCGTCCGTGTTTATCTGTGGCTCGATACGAACTTGCGGCATTCTGCGTAGAGCGGAGCGGTATCCGGTAGCAGGAGAGCGAGTATGGCGTTAGCGGCGGGCGTGGATTTCGGAACCCTCAGCGTTCGGGTTTCGATTTTCGATAGCGTGAAGGGCAGGTTGGGCTCGGGCGTGGCCGAGTATCCGCTGCTGCGAAAGAAGGAAGATCCGGATCACGCCACGCAAAGCCACGCCGATCACATGAACGCGCTGGCCCTGGCGTCGCGCAAGGCGATCGCCGCCGCCGGCGTGGACGGGCAGGCGGTGGAAGCCATCGCCCTCGATACCACAGGTTCGAGCGTGATCCCGGTGGGCGAACGTCTCGAGCCGATCGACGACTATTACCTCTGGTGCGACCACCGCGCCTGGAAGGAGGCCGCGGAGATCACCGCCGCCGCCCATGCGCGCGGCCTGGCCGCCATCGATTGGTGCGGCGGGACGTACTCCTCAGAATGGGGATTCGCCAAGCTGTTGCACTGGCTGCGCAACAACCCGGACAAACGCGAGCGGATGGTGACCGCGCTCGAACACTGCGACATGGTGGCCGCCGTGCTCTGCGGCATCACGGATCCCGCGGACTTACCCCGCAGCGTCTGCGCCATGGGCCACAAGTGGATGTGGAACGCCGCGCTGGGCGGTCTCCCTCCGGAAGATTTCCTCGTCGCCGTCGATCCGCTGTTCCAGGGTGTGCGCGGGAAGCTAGCGGGGCGATACGAGACCTCCGACCGGATCGCCGGGCACCTAACCGCGGAGTGGGCCGAAAAGCTGGGGCTGCGTGCGGGCATTCCGGTGCCCGTGGGCGCGTTTGACGCGCATTGGGACGCCATTGGCGCCGGCGTCAAGCTCGGCGACGTCGTCAACGTGGTGGGAACCTCCACCTGCATCATGGCCATTGGCGAACAGCCGCAGCTGGTTCCCGGCGTCTGCGGCGTGGTTCCCGGATCGATCGATCCCAAGCGCACCGGCATTGAAGCCGGCCTGTCGGCCACCGGCGATATTTTCGAAGCCATTGCGCGCCGCGCCGGCGCCACCGTGGCCGCACTGTCCGAGGGTTTGCAGAATTGCCGCGCCGGCGAGACCGGCCTGCTGCGCCTCACCTGGGACAATGGCGACCGCACCGTGCTTGTGAATCCCGAGCTGAGCGGCGTCACCCTCGGCTGGCGCCTTACCCACACCGCGCAGGACGAGCTGTTCGCCGCCATCGAGGGTACCGCGTTCCATACCCGCGTGATTCTGGAACGGATGGAGCAATACGGCGTGCCGGTGCGGCGCGTCATCAACGGCGGCGGCATTCCACAGCGCAACCCGGTGCTGAACCAGGTCTACGCCAACGTGCTGGGCAAGCCCGTGCTGGTGCCGGCCGGCGACGTCACCAGTCTGGGGTCGGCCATTTTCGCATTTCTGGCGGCCGGCGCATTTCGAACCATCGAACAAGCGCAGGAAGCGCTCTGCCCCGCCTACCGCACGGTGGCGCCGCAGGCCGATGCGTTTGCGACTTACGCGGAGTTGTATCCGCTCTATCGAAGCCTGTACTTTTCGTTGGGCGATAAACGGTCGAAGCCGGTGGAAATCGGCGCCATTCTGCCCGAGCTACGCGCCGTCGCTGCGCGGTCGAGACGAGGAACCTGATGCTGGAAGCGCTACGCTCTGAAGTGCTCGAAGCCAACCTGGAGGTGGTGCGCCGGGGGCTGGTGATCTATACGTTCGGCAACGCGAGCGGCCTGGCGCGCGACGAGGGGCTGGTGGTGATCAAGCCGAGCGGTGTCCCGTACGACCGGATGACGCCGGCGGACATGGTGATTACCGATTTGGAAGGCCGGGTGGTGGAAGGCGACCTGCGCCCCTCCTCGGATCTGGCCACCCACGTGGCGCTCTATCGCGCCTTTCCGGAGATCGGCGGCGTCGTCCACACGCATTCGCGCCACGCCACGGCGTGGGCGCAAGCCAGGCGCGAGATTCCATGCTTCGGGACTACTCACGCGGACTATTTTCACGGCCCCGTGCCGGTGACGCGTCACCTGACGGCCGCGGAGATCGAGAGCGATTACGAGGGCAACACCGGCGTCGCGATTGTCGAATTGATGCAGGGCCGCGAGCCGCTGGGGACTCCCGGAGTGCTGGTGGCCGGCCATGCGCCGTTTTGCTGGGGCAAGACGGCGGCGGAGGCGGCCCACGTGGCCGTGGTTCTCGAACAACTCGCCGCCATGGCCGTCGAAACCGTCGCCATCAACCCGCAAGCCATACCGATTTCCGACGCCCAGCTCGACAAGCACTACTTCCGCAAACACGGTCCGAAAGCCACCTACGGACAAGCATAGTATGGCTGCGGGTTGCGACACGAATGAAGCCGTGCGTGGCCGGGCTTGGCCCGGCTGCGCCGATTGGCAATCGGCGAGCAGGTTGATAACCTGCCCCACGAGGGAAACAGCATCACAGGGTCTTGGCACTAAGGCGGCGAGGCGGCGATCCGCGTGACGATTTCCGGCCAGATGAAGAAATCGACACAGTTGTCGATGAAGCTCATGGGAGTGCTGATCGGACTGTTGTGCGGAGCCCCCTTCCCCGTTTTCGCCCTGGTTCCGATCTGCTTTCAGAGACAGCTTGATCTACGCCTGGCAATTGCCGCCATAGTCCTTGGCCGCTTTTGTTCGCTTTCGGACTCTGGCTCTGGCGCCGGCAGATGAGGGATACGGTCGTGGAATTCGCCTGCGACGGCAGCTCATTCTGATTTCGGAAAGCGTGGCGCGACTACGCCGAGACGCGAGATCTTTCCAATGTCGCAAAGGTTTGGGGCGAGAGAACCAGGAACTATGGGCTGTGGTATCGAGTGCTCTTCCGGGACGGCACCAAGGCCAATCTGTCTTGTAACGACCTGCCAAATGCCAAGGTCTTCGCGGACTGGTTATACCCTTTCGTCAAGGGCGCGCAGAGCGGCGGATGAGCTACACCCCTGCCGAGCTTCGCTGCCCCGGCGCTGCCGCCGAATTGTGATTGAATAAGGACTGGCAGCCTCCGTTGACTTCGCACCCTCCGCGCATCCTCGTGGTACGGCTCGGCGCGATGGGCGACATCGTCCACGCCCTGCCAGCCGTGGCTTCGCTCAAGCAAGGTTTCCCGGGCGCGCAACTCGCCTGGGTGATCGAACCGCAGTGGGCCGCGCTGCTCGAAGGCAACCCGTTTGTCGACCGCGTGATTCTGTTGCATCGCCGCAGCGCCTCCGGCGTGCTGGCGTCATTGCGCGAGCTGCGTTCCGCGCCGTTCGACTTCGCGGTGGATTTGCAGGGCCTGCTCAAGTCCGCGGTGGTGGCCGCCGCCGCCGGCCCCAAGCGCATCTTCGGCTGGGACCGCGGCCAACTGCGCGAGGCCGCGGCGGGCGTCTTCTACAC
>JBAVIH010000153.1:0-4320 GCA_049686695.1 Bryobacteraceae bacterium
GCTCCACTACGAACAGAAGCTCGGCCAGCGGCAGATCGCCCGCAGCGCCAACGTCAGTCAGAGCACCGTCCATGAGTATCTGGCGAAAGCCCACGCCGCCGGTCTCGGCTGGCCGCTCGGCGAGGAATGGGACGAGGCCCGGCTCTCCGCCGCGCTGTTTCCTGTCAAGGCGGCGCCCGGCAAGCCTCCCCAGCGTCCGGAGCCGGATTTCCGCGTCCTTCGCCAGCAACGCGAGAAGCATCGCGAACTCACCCTGGAACTGCTTTGGGAGGAGTACCGCGAACACTATCCCGACGGCTACAGTTACAGCCGCTTCTGCAAGCTCTACCGCCAATGGAAGAAGCGGCAGGATGTGGTACTGCGCCAGGAGCACCGCCCTGGCGAGAAGCTGTTCCTCGACTGGGCCGGCGCCACCATCGCCATCCACCACGCCGATGGCACTCTCATCCAGGCGCCGTTGTTCGTCAGCGCGCTGGGTGTCTCCAGTTACACCTACGCCGAAGCCACCGCCAACCAGCAGATGGAGAACTGGCTCAAAGTGCAAATGAACGCCTTCGAGTTCTATGGCGGCTGTCCGCAGTTACTGGTGCCCGATAACACCAAAACCGGTGTAACTCGCGCTTGTAACTACGAGCCGGATTTGAATCCGACTTATCAGGAGTTCGCTGCGCACTATCGCGTGGCCGTGCTGCCGGCCCGTCCCTACAAGCCCCGCGACAAGGCCAAAGTGGAAAGCGCCGTGCAAGTGGTGCAGCGCTGGATCCTGATGCGGCTGCGCCAGCGCAAATTCCTTTCCTTGGCCGAGTGCAATCAGGCGATCCGCGATCTGCTGGGGTATCTCAACCAGCGGCCCTTCCGCAAACGGCGCGACGAAAGCCGGGCCTCGCTGTTCGCCAAAGTGGACCGGCCCGCGCTGCAGCCGCTGCCAAGCAACCGTTACGACCTCAGCCAGTGGTCGCAGGCGCGCGTCAACATCGACTACCACATCGCTTTCGACGCGAACTTCTACAGCGTGCCCTACGCGCTCACCGGCGAGGTAGTGGAGGTGCGCGCCACGCCGGCGACGGTAGAGATCTTTCATCGCGGCAAGCGCGTGGCCTCGCATCTGCGCAGCCGCGGACGGAACCTGCCGATCACCCAGGCCGAGCATCGGCCCAGGAGCCATCAGGCGCATCTGGAGTGGACGCCGTCGCGCATGGTGGAGTGGGCGGCGAAAGTGGGTCGGCACACGGCGCAACTGGTCGAGCGGATTCTGGACAGCAAGCCGCATCCGGAGATGGGATACCGGGCGTGTCTCGGGCTGATCCGTCTGGCGCGCAAGCACTCGGCCGAGCGGATGGAGGCCGCCGCCGAACGGGCGCTCGCCACCGGCGCCATCGGTTACCGCCACGTCAAATCGATCCTGCAAAGCCGGCTGGACTCGCAGCCGCTAGCGGCGCCGCCACCTTCCCGTGTGACACCCGACCACGAGAACCTGCGCGGACCTGAGTACTTCCAATAAAGGAGCGAAGCCATGCTACAGCAACCGACATTAGAAAAACTGGAAGCCATGCGCCTGCATGGGATGGCGCAGGCCCTGCGCGAACTCGCCGGCCAGGAAGCCGCGCCGGATCTGAGCTTCGAGGATCGCCTGGCGCTGCTGGTGGACCGGCAGTTCACCTGGCGGCAGAACGAAGCCCTACAAGCGCGCCTGCGGCGGGCGAAACTGCGCGCCAACGCCTGCGTCGAAGACATCGACTATCGCGCGGCGCGCGGACTGGACAAGACGCTGCTGCGTTCCTTGACGGCGGATTCGGCCTGGGTGGAGCGGCACGAGAATGTCTTCGTGTGTGGCCCGACCGGAGTCGGCAAGAGCTACCTGGCGTGCGCGCTGGCGCAGAAAGCCTGCCGCGATGGGCACTCGGCGTTTTACAGCCGGGCGGCGGCGCTGTTCCGCGACCTGGCGCTGGCGCGGGCCGATGGCAGCCTGCGCAATCTCCTGCTGCGCTTGAGCAAGGTGGACGTTCTGGTGGTGGACGATTGGGCCATGACACCGCTCAACGAAAGCGAGGCGCGCGACTTCTGGGAGATATGCGAAGACCGCTGCCAGGCTCGTTCTCTGATCCTGACCTCGCAGATGCCGGTTGCCAAGTGGCATCAGCAGATCGGGGATTCCACCATCGCCGAAGGGATTCTCGATCGGATCATACACAGGGCCCACCGCATCGAGCTGCGCGGGGAATCGATGCGGAAGCTCCCGCCAAAACCGGAGCACTAAAAAGCGTGCTCCGGGTCTCTGCATGGCTGGGCGGGGAACGGGACTGCCGTCCCTTTCCCCGCGCCCCTTTCCTGGCGAGCCCACCCAGCCTCCGCTTCGCTCCGGATGGGATCAATTCTCTTGCGTTTCCGATCACTCTCGGGCACAATCAAAAAGCCAGCGTCGCTTCGCTCCGATCCCGCTGATCGACTACCGGAGAATGGTGATCGGTTTCAGGGGAGAACGGTGATCGATTTCGGGAGAATCGCCATCAGACGGCAAGGCCTACCGAATGGCGACGGGGTAGGTGCGCCAGTTGCCGTCCGGCCCGTGGACCCCCATCACATACGCGCCGGGAGCCAGACGGGACAGGTCAAAGGCCACGGAGACGCTCACGACATGGTCCGCGAACGCCGTCGCCGCGCTGCTCGACATGAGGGATCGGAGTTCGCTGTCCATGAGCCGCACGTCGTACTTGCCCTCATCCGAGCCGACCGGCAACGAGATTTCCAGACGGATGGCCCGGCGGCTCAACGTGGCCGCGACCTGCGTGCCAACTGGCGGGTTCTGCACCTCGCTGCGCACGGGTGCGAAAGGCCGGAGGTCCACTCGGACAACCGCCGCAACCGTCGTCGGCGTTCGGATGCCGTGGAGCCCACCCGTCCAGATCGCCACGCCGGCAATCCCGGCCGCGGCCAGCGCCGAGACAAGCACAATCCGGTTACGCCGAACGAGCCGCTTCCGGGCGTCGGTCAGTTCGCGCCGAAAGCCAAGGAACTCCCGAAAGCACGGCGAGCAATGCGTTATGTGTTCCCAGGCGGAGTCCTGAACCGGTAGCCAGCGCGCCGCGACATCCCGAACCACCTGCTCGCCGAGGCACCCCCGCCTATCGGGATTGGGGAAGTTGTTCAGGACCGACTGTTGCAGCAAGTCTTGGATTTCGTTCGAGATCTGTTCCGGCGATTCCGACATCGGCTCAAGTCATTATGGCATCACCACGCCGGGGTTGGCGACGGTTTTTCACTGCATGATTTGCGATTCGAAGTCGAGCGACTGGTCTTCACCGGCCAAGTGCGCTCGCATTCATCGGATGCCACTTTAAGGTGCCGACGTTTATGGAGGATCGGTCGAAGGTTGGGGCGCTATCGTTCCCGATGTTGCAAGGGTCGGCGCCTGAACGGGATTCAGCCCTAGAAACGGTGCGTAAGGCTCGGCGAATCAGGAGATTGACGGCCAGCGCTCGCCCACCAATGGCGGGAGGGGAGTCCTCGAACGAATCGACCTGCGGTTACGGAACCGATCAGGCGAAACGTCAGATTCTGGGAGAGTCGCACGGCGTTGTTGACCTCTTTATAGCCCGCGATGCGGCTGTAGACCTAACGGCGTAACAGGTCGGCCAGCGGAAGTTGCGTTTTCTTCCCGTTCCGTAAGTCGATCACGGGCAATGAGATCACCGAAGCCCAGACGTTCATCCAACTCGCGCACAGGATTCAGCCACGGCCAGAGATCATCAAGAAGTTATTATTAACTACTGAAGACGAAAGCGCGGGTGTAAGGAATCGCTGTCGGTTTATAACCGTAACCACATAACAAAAGACATTAGGTCCTTAAGCTACATTGCGTTGGTACAATCGAAGTCGTCTCTTAGAGGGAGCCTGGCCCGATGCCCATTATCGATTTCGTCAAGTGGGACGCTTCCGATGATTCCTATGCATGGAAGTTCCCATCGCAGGAGCTATCTACCTGGACGCAACTGGTGGTTGCCGAATCACAAGAGGCAATGCTGGTTAGGGAAGGCCAGTACGTGGGCCCGTTCCTCGCCGGTCGCCATACGCTTGATACCAACAACTACCCCTATCTGACCAAGGTCCTGAAAATTCCATTTGGGCAGCGTTCCCCGTTCACTGCCGAGGTTTGGTTTGTCAACCGGACAATCCCACTCGACGTGAAATGGGGCACCCAAGACCCGATCCAGCTCGAAGATCCGAAGTTCAGCGTTATGCTGCCGGTCCGCGCCTTCGGCCAGTATGGGGTGCAGATCGATGACACTCGGAAGTTCCTACAGAAGCTTGTGGGAACGATGC
>JBAVIH010000154.1:0-25297 GCA_049686695.1 Bryobacteraceae bacterium
GTGCGCAACCTGGCGACCACTCACCTGCTCGACCGGCTGGCGGCACGGCTGGGCGAGAAATGCTACGAAGTCCCGGTGGGCTTCAAGCACATCACCGCGGCGATGGCGGAGCACAACGCGCTCCTGGGGGGCGAATCCTCGGGCGGGCTGACCATCCGGGGGCACATCCTCGGCAAGGATGGCATCTTCGCTTCGGCCCTGGTGGTGGAAATGCTGGCGCGCACCGGTCAGAAGATTTCGCCGCTGCTCGAACGGGTGCGCGCCCTCACCGGGCGGCTCTACGATTTCGAGGAGAGCATTCCGGCCACGCCGGAGATGCGGATCGTGGTTCCGCGGCGCCTGAAGGAAGCGCCCTGCAGCCACATCGGACCCTATCCCGTGATCGGGATCTCGCACATGGACGGGACGAAACTGGTGCTCGATCACGACAACTGGGCGCTGCTCCGGTTCTCCGGGACTGAGCCGGTGCTGCGGCTCGCCGTCGAAGCCGATTCGCCGGAGAAGGCGCAGGAATTGGTGCGCTGGCTGAGGCAGTTTGTGTCGGTGTGAGGTGCGTGATGCGCTACGGCTACTTCGATAACCAGAATCGGGAATACGTGATTGAGCGGCCGGACGTGCCGGTCTCCTGGACCAACTACCTGGGGGTGCGGGACCTCTGCACCGTGATCTCACACAACGCCGGCGGGTACTCCTTCTACCAGAATGCCGAGCACCACCGGATCACGCGCTTTCGCGCCAACGGCGTTCCGTTGGACCGGCCTGGGCGATACGTCTACCTGCGCGACGACGACACGGGTGAGTATTGGTCGGTGTCCTGGCAGCCTGTGGGCAAGAACCTGACGAAGGCAAGCTATCAGTGCCGCCACGGTCTCTCGTACTCGAAATTCTCCTGCGATTACCAGGACCTGCGCGCGGAGCAGACCGTTTTCATTCCGGTCGACGACGATGCCGAGCTGTGGGATGTGCGGATCGAAAACACCGGCTCTCGCGAGCGCCACCTCAGCGTGTTTTCGTATGTGGAGTTCTCCTTCCACCATATCGAAATCGACAACCAGAACCTGCAGATGAGCCTCTACGCCTCCGGGTCGAACTACCAGGACGGCATCATCGAGTACGATTTCTTTTACGAGCCGTGGACCTTTCACTACTTCGCCTCGAACTTCGAGCCGGATGGCTATGACTGCGTGCGCGACCGTTTTCTGGGCAATTACCGGACGGAGACCAATCCGGCGGCGGTGGAGCGCGGAGAATGCGCCGGCAGTTCCGAGCTGGGCGGGAATCACTGCGCGGCGCTGCACAAGCGGCTGACGCTCGCTTCCGGGGAGGAGGCGCGGCTGGTCTTCCTGCTGGGTGTGGGCCCGCGCGCCAAGGGAAGGGAAATCAAGGCCAAGTACTCGGACCCGGCCGAGGTGGACCGCGCGTTTGCGGCGCTGCGGTCGTATTGGGAGCGAAAGCTGGCGGCATTCCAGTGCCAAACCCCGCACCCGGGCCTCGATACCATGATCAACACCTGGACTTTGTACCAGGCGGAAACTTGCGTGGTCTGGTCGCGGTTCGCGTCGTTCATCGAGGTGGGCGGGCGTACCGGCCTGGGATACCGCGACACCTCGCAGGACCTGATGAGCGTGGTGCACACGAATCCCGAAAAATGCCGGCAGCGCATCATCGAACTGCTGAAAGGGCAGGTGAGCCAGGGCTATGGGCTACACCTGTTCGACCCGGATTGGTTCGATCCGGCCAAGCAGGAGGCCCCCAGGTTCAAATCGCCCACGGTGACGCCGACGCCGGACCGCAAGAGCATCATCCACGGTCTCGCCGACGTTTGCTCGGACGATGCGCTGTGGCTGGTGGTCTCGATTTGCGAATACGCGAAGGAGACCGGGGACGACGCGCTGTTCGGAGAGGTGGTTCCGTTCGCCGACCAGGGTGAGGCGACCGTTTATCGGCACCTGAAGCGCGCGCTGGATTTCTCCGCCCGGCACGTTGGCGCCAACGGCATCTGCAAGGGGCTGCGCGCCGACTGGAACGATTGTCTGAACCTGGGCGGTGGGGAAAGCGCGATGGTTTCCTTCATGCACCACTGGGCGCTGCGCGCTTTCGTCGAGGCGGCGGAGCACCTGGGCCGCGAACAGGATGCCCGCGAATACGGCGCCCTCGCGGACCAGGTTAAAGCGGCCTGCGAGCGCGAGCTCTGGGATGGCGAGTGGTACCTGCGCGGCATCACGGCCAAGGGAGTCCGCATCGGTACGCGGGCCAGCGAGGAAGGCAAGATCTTCATCGAAAGCAATACCTGGGCCGTCGTTTCCGATGCGGCCTCCGCGGAGCGCGGCAGGCTGGCGATGGACGCGGTGGACCGGCATCTCTACTCGCCGTACGGAATCCACCTCTTGTGGCCGGCGTTTTCCAAGCCGGATGACGATATCGGTTTTGTGACGCGGGTCTACAAGGGCATCAAAGAGAACGCGGCCATCTTCAGCCACCCCAATCCCTGGGCCGTCATCGCCGAGTGCAAGCTCGGACGGGGCGAACGAGCCATGAAGTTCTACGATGCCCTGCTGCCGGCGAACCAGAACGACATGATAGAGATTCGCGAGGCGGAGCCGTACTCCTATTGCCAGTTCGTGATGGGGCGGGACCACACGGCTTTCGGCCGCGCCCGGCATCCGTGGCTGACCGGCAGCGGCGGGTGGAACTACACCGCCGCCACGCGATGGATTCTCGGCGTCCGGTTGAGTTTCGCGGGGCTGATCGTCGATCCCTGCATTCCCGGCGAATGGAAAGGTTTCCACGTGACGCGCCAGTGGCGTGGCGCCACGTTCTCGATCACCGTCGCCAACCCCGACGGAGTGCAGAAGGGCGTCCGGTCGATTACGCTGAATGGTGAGCCGGTTCACGGCGCGATACCGCCTCAGCCGGCGGGCTCCGCCAATCAGGTCACCGTAGTGATGGGATGAATAGGGCCCCTGTAGTGTCGTGGCTGTTCGTGTTCGCGCTGGCGGCGAACGCACAGCGGGTCAACATCGCGTACTTCTACAACGGGGACCACGGGTACCATCCCAAGAACATCGCGGCCAGTGGCGCGGCGGGCCGCATCACGCACCTGATGTACGCATTCGCCAATCCGTCGGCCACCGGGTGCGCCGTGTCAGACCCGCAAGCCGACTATGAGAAACCGTATGACGCCGCCGACAGCGTGGACGGGAAGGCCGACCGCGCTGAGCCGCAAACCGTGCGCGGCAACTTCGGTCAATTGCTGAAGTTGAAGGCGGCATATCCGCGGTTGAAGGTGCTCATCTCGCTGGGAGGCTGGACGCTCTCATCCCATTTTTCGGAGGCGGCCGCGAGCGCCGCTTCGCGCCAGGCTTTCGTGGCCTCCTGCATTGGCCTGTTCATCAAGGGCAACCTCGGCAACGGAATGTCGATCGCGGGCCTGTTCGACGGCATCGACGTGGATTGGGAATATCCCGGTGCCTGCGGCAACACCTGCGCCTTTTCGCCCGCCGATCCGCGAAACTTCACGTTACTGCTGGCCGAATTCCGGCGCCAGCTCGACAACCTGGACAAACGTTACCTGCTGACGATCGCGGCACCGGCGGGTCGCGAGGATTATTCGCTGCTCGAACTCAATGCCATCCATCCCTACATCGACTACATCAACCTGATGGCGTATGACTTGCACGGGGCGTGGGAGAAGGTCACCAATCACCACGCCGCGCTGTACGCCAATCCGGCGGAGCCGGCCGACACCGCGAACCGCACCGTCGACCGCGCGGTAACCGACTACCTGGCGGCCGGCGTTCCGCCTCGAAAGTTGGTGCTGGGCGTGCCGTTCTACGGTCGCGGCTGGAAGGGCGTGCCCAACACGAACAACGGGTTGTACCAGCCGGCGGCCGGGCCCGCGAAGGCGAGCGACGAGCCCGGCATCGAGGCGTTTCGCGCACTCGAGGATCTGGGCTACCCCGCTTTCCGCGACCCGCAAGCGCAGGCATTCTGGGTCTACAGCGCATCCGCCGGAGTTTTCTGGTCCTATGACGATCCCGCCTCGTTGTTGAACAAGACCAACTACATCAAGCACAAGGGCCTGGCTGGCGCGATGTCGTGGGAACTGAGCAACGACGATCCCGCAGGCACGCTCCTGACCACCCTTGCAAACGGCTTGAAATAGACGCGCCGAAAGGGCATCCCGACGAGCGGGCCGAAGGGTTTCCCGCGCCTCCAGCTTCACGGGATGACGGCGGCAGGTTCGCCCTACACCACCTTCAAGAAACTCCGTGCGCGTCCGCACAAATCGAGGCCGCAGATCGAGCGGCTCCCTGTCGCATAAGTCATGCCCGTGCAGTATCCAGGTGTATCGAACATGTTGCGAACCGCCTGTGCAACGGTTTGGAACTGGACAGGGGACCGCGGACGGCACAGGATTGCGTGTACAGCGGTCGGGGGACTCGCGGCCGGTGGGCCGGCGGCTCAAGGTGAATTCCGCATGGCGTATTTTGCGTCGGCCGCACGGCGACGCACCGGCAGGACAGGGCGTTCCTAACCGAAAGCGAAATGAAAGGAGCTTCTATGCAACGAAAGCGCTACTCCACAGTTCGAGTTCTTGGGCTGTGTCTGTTTGCGGCCCTCGTCTCGAGCCTCGCGCTCCGGGCGCAGGACGTTACCGCGTCCATAAACGGCGTCGTCAGCGATCCCACGGGCGCGACGGTCGCGGCCGCCAGGGTCACGGCTGAAGATCTGGATCGCGGCACGATACTGTCCACCGTCACCGATAGTGCCGGTGCTTACAACCTCGCCCGCCTTCCGGTGGGCCGCTATCAGGTGAAAGTGACCAGTGTGGGGTTCGACACTGCGATCCAGTCAAAGGTGGAACTCGTGATCAACCAGGTCGCCAAAATCGATTTCCGCTTGAAGGTTGGCAACGTCAGCGAATCGGTGGAGGTGACCGGCGTCGCGCCGATCCTTCAGAGCGAGACCACCACTCTCGGCACCGTGATGCAATCGGACGCCATCACCAGCCTGCCACTCGAAACACGCAACTATAACCAACTGACTCTGCTGATACCGGGGTCCGTCACGACCAGCCCTGGCGCATTCAATACGGGGCAGTCGACATTCAACTCCGGCCGCCCCTACATCAACGGTAATCGCGAACAGGCCAACTACTACCTGCTGGACGGCATGGAGAACGTGGAGTTCGTCGACAACAACGTAGCTTACGCGCCGAACGTGGATGCGATCGAAGAATTTGACGTCATCACCAACAATCCCCCGGCGGACTACGGGCAGTTCATGGGCGGCGTCATCAGCGTGGTCACCAAGTCGGGAACCAACTCCTACCATGGCGACGCATTCGAATTCTTCCGGAACGACGCCCTGAACGCCAATGAGTGGTCGCGCAACTTCAGCCTCGATCCCGCCGTCAGCGGCAGCCCGCAAAAATTACGGTGGAACGACTTTGGCGGGACCTTTGGCGGTCCTATCAGGAAGAACAAACTCTTCTTCTTCGCCGACTACCAGGGGTCGCGCTTCGACCACCCTACCACCGTCGGCACCATCAACACCTTCACCTCGGCCGAAAATAGCCTGAACTTCGCGGACCTCGGAGTCTCGCTCCACTACCCGGGCACGAACGTCGCCATGCCTTCGAACCTCAACCAGGCAACCGTATGCGGCGCCGGGCAGAAAATGGGCGTCAATCCCTGCATCACCGTCAGCCAGGTGGCCCTCAATATTATGAAGGCGCTTCCGCAGCCCACTTCCACCGGACTGGTCAACAACGTACCCAACTCGGAACACGATTTCACCAATGGCAATCAGGGCGACGTCAAGATCGACTGGAACCCGACCGACACCGATCACGTGTCAGTCCGCTACTCGGAGCAGAACGTCGTGCAGCAGTTCGTCAACAGCCAGGCCGTGCTGTACAGCACCAACGGCAACGAAAGCCTCCCGCTCTGGAACGGCGTCATCAACTACGCAAGGACGGTGAAGCCGACCCTCGTCAATGAGTTCCGCCTGGGCGTGAACTACTATCCCGCGGAAGGCAACATTCAGCCCGGCACTTCCTCAAATCTGGGCACGCTGGTGCCCGGTGAGCCGACCAACTATCTCCCTGGCCTCTCCTTCTCGGGGGCGCCCCTCGGTGGCACCGTCAACGGTCCGTTCGCCTTCGGCACGGCCGATGCCCCGGAGATCTTCCACCAGACCTCGATCCTGCTCGAGGATACGGCGCTCTGGACCCACGGCACGCACAACCTGAAATTCGGCTTCCAGTTCATCCGGTACCGCAACGATTACATTCCCTCGGTGGTTGCCGATGGCGGCGCGGGGCAGATCGGATTCAATGGAACCTACACCGGAAACGCGGAAACCGACTTCATCCTCGGTCTTCCGTCCTATATGGGTATCGGCACCGGCTTCGGCGCTACCGTCGGGCAGCGCAACGACGCCGCGGGAGCGTATGTCCAGGACGACTGGAAACTAACTCCCAAGCTGACCCTTAATATCGGCTTGCGCTGGCAGCTGTTCACGCCGATTTACGAAATCGGCAACCGGGAAACCAACGTCCAGGAATTGACGGGCAAGATACAACTCGCCGGCGCGGGCGGCGTCGGCGACGCCATGTACAACCAGTACAACGGCATCGCCAACTTCCTGCCGCGCATCGGTCTGGCCTGGAGTCCTTTGAGAAACACCGTGGTCCGCGCCGCGCTCAGCCGCTCCAGCTTCTCGGAAGGCACGGGCGAGTATAACCGGTTGGCAACCAATGCCCCCTGGAACGCCGACTTATCGGGCAACTGGAGTGGCACCAATGGCATCCCTTCGAATCAGGTTACGCTCGACCAGGGCTTCGCGGGGCTCGGCTCCTCGGGCGTCTGCACCACCGCGAACGTGATATCCGCTCCAGCGGCCTGTTTCACGGGCGTCAGGATACACCTGACCGATCAGAACTACCGTCCCGCCGTGTCCAACCAGTGGAATCTTTCCGTTCAACGGCAGTTCGGCAACTCGACTACCCTCCAGGCCGCCTATGTCGGACAACATAACGACCACCTGGCAACCATCGTCAATGCCAACCAGGGGTTCCTCGAGGCGCCCGGCGTAGTGTTGCCCAGTCCGCTTCTCGCCGGAAATCCCACCCTCGTCCACGATGGACCCGGTCAAGTCAGGCTCAACCTGACCACCGGCGAAGCCAATTACAATGCCTTGCAGCTTTCGTTCCAGCAACGGCTTAGTCAGGGCCTGTCATTCCAGGCCAATTACACCTGGTCCAAGTGCCTGACTAACAACAACGGTTACTACGGGCGGTATGGGGACGACGCGGCCAGCCAAGCCAGCAACGACATCAGCTTCCCGCAAAACACTTATAACATGGACGCCGACTACGGCCCCTGCGACCATGACTTGACCAGCGTATTCAACGGTTACGTCACCTATCAGTTGCCCTTCGGCAAGGGCCGCACGTTTGGCAGGGATTCCAGCCCAATTGTCAACGCAGTCCTCGGCGGTTGGGACGTCAACGCCGTCTTCACCGCGCATGGAGGGTTCCCGATTACCATGCAAGACTGGGGTGGCGACCCGGGCACCGGGTCGTTCGATCCCCGCCCCAGTTGCAACGGTCCGTCGATAGCGACTCCGTTCGCGGAGAACTCTTCCGCCAATGGCGGCGGCTATGTTTGGTTCGGCACCGCCAACATGTCCAACCCGCCGGCCGGCAACTTCGGCAACTGTGGCGTCGGCACCGAGCGGGGCCCCGGCTTGAAGCAGATCGATCTCAGTCTGGCGAAGAACTTCGCGATTCCGGGCCACGAAAAGCAGCGCGTCGAATTCCGGGCCGAGGCGATCAACGCCTTCAACACCCCGGTCCTCGATGTGATCGGGTATTCCGCCGACATTTTCGGCGGCTCGCAAGCGGGCGTCATCAATACTTCGCAAGGAGCTCGCAATCTGCAGCTTGGTTTGAAGTACGTGTTCTAACTGGTCCCCCCTGTCACGCGCGGTCCGGCATCCCTGTAGTGCTGGGCCGCGCATGTTTAAGCCATTGAATCCCAAGCGTTCCGCATTTCCGAAGTCCCCCTCCCTTAGCAACCTGCCGCAACAGCCGACTCATGTATGTTCCAATGTAGTGAGCGAGTCCAGCATGCGTCCCGCCCTGATGGCACTTCTCTCCGTGGCTTTTTCGATTGGCTTCGGCCTTGCCGCGCCCGATCAGTCAGCCGCCGAGCGCGCCACCGAACTGGCTGAGCATGGGAATTGCACCGAGGCCATGCCTGCGATCCACCAGGCGCTCGAACAGGACGCGCAGATCGGGGACCGCGATCTGAAACGCCGCATGGGCGCCGCCGGCGTGCGGTGCGCGATGATTTTGAACCATCAGGGCGCCGCCACTACTGTGCTGGCCTGGCTGGAAGAGCAGTTTCCGCACGATCCCGAGATCCTGTTCATGGCCACGCACGTGTACGCGGATCTGTCGGCCCGGAGTTCGCGGGAACTCATGGACGTCGCTCCCGATTCGCCCCTGGTGGTGGAAATCAACGCCGAGAACTTCGAGAAACAGGGCGACTGGCGGAAGGCCATCGCCGAGTACCGCGTCCTGCTCGGCCGCGAACCGCAGATGCCGGGGATTCACTACCGCATCGGCCAGATCATCCTGACCATGCCCGCCACCGCCACATCCAACGAAGAGGCCCGCAAGGAGTTCGAGCAGGAGCTGAAGGTCTACCCGAAGAACGCGGGGGCGGAGTACTTCCTGGGCGAGTTGGCCCGCAAGGGCGGTCACTTGCCGCAGGCCATCGAGCATTACACGAACGCGACCAGGCTCAATTCCGGTTTGCCGGAGCCGTACTTCGGTCTGGGCCGGTGCCTGCTCGATTCCGACCGCGCGGCCGACGCGGTGGGGCCGCTCGAAACGGCGGCCCGTCTCGCGCCCGGCAATCCGACCATCCACTTCACGCTCGCCCACGCCTACCAGGAACTGGGACGCAGGGAGGACGCCGCCCGCGAATTCGCTCTACAGAAGAGCACCGCCGAAAAGATCCAGCAAAACACCGAAACCGTGAAGCGAAATGTCTCCGGCGTGCCGGCTCCGGATAGCGGCGTCAAGTGAAATCGGCGCTCCTCATGGCCGGCGCGGCGGGCGCATTCGCCGCCGGCGCGATCGCGTTTCAACCGGCGCAGCCGCACTTCATCGACATCACCGCACGCTCGAAGTTCTCCTACATCACCAATAACGATCTGTCACCGCGGAAGTACTTCGTGCAACCGATGGCCGGCGGCGTCGCCATCTTCGACTACGACAACGACGGCAAAATGGACATCTTTTTCACCAACGGCGCCAAGTTGCCGGAGCTGAAGAAAACCAGCCCCGCATTCTACAACTGCCTGCTCCGCAACAAAGGAGACGGCACGTTCGAGGACGTGACCAGGAAAGCCGGGCTCCTCGGCGAACATCTCGGCTACAACCTGGGCGTCGCCGTGGGCGATTACGACAATGACGGCTTTGAGGACATCTTCATTTGCGGCGCCGGCCGGAACACGTTGTACCACAACAACGGCGACGGAACCTTCACCGACGTCACGGAACAATCGGGTATCGGCGGGAAGCCCCCTGGCGTCCTCAGCGTCGGCGCGGCCTGGTTCGATTATGACAACGACGGTCTGCTGGACCTGGTGGTGGCCAACTACACAACCTGGACTCCTCAAACCGACCGGCGATGCAGCGTCGCCGGCGTGGAGTACTACTGCAGCCCGACGTTTTACCCGCGCGCCGCACATCGGCTGTATCACAACCTGGGCCACGGCCGCTTCGAGGACGTGACCGAGAAGTCCGGTTTCGCCGCCGCGCCGGGCAAGGGAATGGGGATCTCCATCGCCGACTTCAACGACGACGGATACCAGGACGTCTTCATCGCCAACGATACCGAGCCCAACTCACTTTTCATGAACAAGGGAAACGGCACCTTCGAAGACCGGGGATTGCAGCTTGGCGTCGCCTACAACGACGATGCCAAAGCGGTCTCCTCCATGGGTAGCGACGCCAAAGACTACGACAACGACGGCCGCGTGGACATCTTCACCAACAACCTGATGGGGCAGATCTGGCAACTCTTCCGCAACCGCGGCGACTTCTTTCGCTACGTCCCCGAGCAGGTCCAATTGCAGCAGCTCAGCCAACCGCTTTCCGGCTGGAGCACCGCCTTCATCGACTACGATAATGACGGCTGGAAGGACTTGTACTCCGCCAACGGCGACATCGACAACGTGAAGCCGAACGCGCGCCAGCACGACACCATGTTTCGCAATCTGGGCGGGAAGCAGTTCGTGGACGTGTCCGCTCAGATGGGCGCCGGATTCCTGCGCGCCGGCTACCAGCGCGGATCGGCGATCGGCGATCTCGACAACAACGGCTTCGAGGATCTGGTGGTGACCTCGCTCATGGAGCGGCCCCGCATTCTCCTCAACTCGGGCGGCAACGGCAATCACTGGCTGACGCTGGACTTGGTGGGACGCTACAGCAACCGCGACGCAATCGGCGCCAAGGTGAAGCTCACCACCGCTTCGGGCCGCGTGCTTTACAATCACGTATCCGTCAGCACCGGGTTCATGTCCTCGAGCGACAAGCGAGTGCACTTCGGGCTGGGGGGCGAAAAGCAGATCGCCTCGATCGAGATCCGGTGGCCGCGTGGCACAGCGCAGATCCTCAAGGACATCGCCGCCGATCGGTTTCTGAAAGTTGAGGAGTCTCCAAACCACTGACAGCTCGGGCGTTCGCTTGGTATTGAACATGCTTTAACGGCGCCACAACCGTTGTGAACTGGACTTGCGGGTCTGGCGGCGTCCACCATGGTGAAGTGCCCTACGGGCCCGGAGGTCACCAGGACAGTCTGATGCACGAGAAGCCGCCGCTCGATCCCGGATTCGTTCCCGCCTCTCTGTGGAACCGCGATTTTCAAGCTGCCGTGCGCGCGAGCGGACGCGCCGCCGAGCTCGCGATTGCCCTCGAGCGGCAGGATGGCTCGCGTTCCGTTTTCCATGCCGGGATCTTCGCCGGCGCGAATCCGGCGAACGAGTTCTACGTGGAGCGCCTGGTGAAGTTCCTGCTGTGGCAGAGGGGCGGGTGGAAGGTGACCATTGCCGGCGATCCCGGCGTGGCGGCTTACATTCAGCGGGTCTATTCCGCGAGCGGGCCTCGCGCGTTCGACTTCGATTTCATGGGCAGCCGCGTGTACCGGCGGCCGATGGTGTTCGAGAGTGTGTCCTATGATCGGGCTCCCGAGCCGAAGGAGACCGGGCTGGGGCTCGGACGCCACCAGGACGGCTGCCGCATCGGGTTCGACCTGGGCGGCAGCGACCGCAAGTGCGCAGCCGTGATGAACGGTGAAGTGGTGCACAGCGAAGAGGTCGTCTGGGATCCCTATTTCAAGGCGGATCCCAGCTATCACTTTGCCGGGATCGACGATTCTCTTCGGCGGGCGGCGGCCAAGCTGCCGCGTGTCGATGCCATCGGCGGCAGCGCCGCGGGCATTTACGTGAATAACGAGGTCCGGGTGGCGTCGCTGTTTCGTGGCGTGCCTGCCGACCAGTTCGAACAGCGGGTACGGCGCATCTTCTTCGAGCTCCAGCGGGCCTGGAATGGAGTGCCGTTCGTGGTGGTCAACGACGGCGAGGTGACGGCTCTGGCAGCTTCGATGGCGCTGGGAGACGCGGCCGTCCTGGGGATTTCGATGGGCACCAGCCAGGCCGCCGGGTATGTCAATCCGCAGGGCAACATCACGGACTGGCTGAACGAACTGGCGTTCGCGCCTGTCGACTACCGCCAGAACGCTCCGCTGGATGAGTGGTCGCGAGACGGTGGCGCCGGTTCGCAATACTTCTCGCAACAGGCCGTCAACCGGCTTCTGCCGGCCGCGGGCATCGCGCTCGATCCCGGCATGCCGCTGGCCGAGAAGCTGGCCGCGACTCAGCGACTGATGGCCGCGGGCGACGAGCGCGCCCGGAGAATCTACGAGTCCATCGGCGTGTATCTGGGATATGCGATCGCTCAGTACGCCGGATTCTATGAGCTTCGCCACGTGCTGGTGCTGGGCCGGGTGATGACGGGAGAGGGAGGTGGCGTCATCCTCGCGACGGCGCGCCGGGTTCTGCAGCGGGAATTTCCGGAAGTGGAGGAAGGCCTCCGGCTGCACATGCCTGGCGAAAAGGAGAAACGCCTCGGGCAGGCAGTGGCAGCGGCGACGCTCCCCAGCATTGCCGAAGCGGTAATGGGCTGATCGCTCGATCGATGGAGCGGGGCTTCCGCGCCGAAGTCGCAGGGCCGCCGCGCGAAGGACCTTACATCGTCCGCGTGATTTTGTGCAGCATCCTTGGCCGATCCGGGTTCAACCCCTTGATTTCCGCTAGTTGCGCCGCGAACAATTGCGCCGGCACGATGTACGGAATGGGCGTGTACAAATCCTGCGGGCCGCCCCAGTTGCCCGGCGGATTGGGAAGCCGGATTAGCCGCGCAGGCTTGGCGCAGGCCTCGCTGTTGCTCTCATCGGTGATTACCAGCGTCTCGGCCTTCACTTCCTCCAGCATGTCCACCACCGCGGAAATAGACTGCCACGTGACTCCTGACGGAGCGAACACGAAGACCGGAAACGCGTGCTCCACCAGCGCGATCGGCCCGTGCATCAGGTCCGCCGATGAAAGGCGTTCTGTCACCACGTAGCACGTCTCCATCAGCTTCAAGCCGAACTCCAGCGCGTTGGCGTAGTTCAAGCCGCGGCCCACGGTCACTGCCCGCGTCATGTACAGGTAACGCTCGGCGATCTCACCCACGCGTTCCTCGATCTCCAGCACGTCTTCCATCCACTGCGGCAACTGGCGCAGCGCGTCGAATGACACCTCGCCGCCCAGCGCATATGCCACCAGGTACAGCGCCAGGAGTTGGCAGGTGTAGGTTTTGGTCGCGGCCACGCTCTCTTCCTTGCCGGCCTTCGCCAGCAGCGTGTACTCGGAAATCTCCGCCATCGTGCTGTTGGGTTCGTTGGTGATCCCCAGGGTGGTCGCTCCCCGGCTGCGCGCGTCCGCCAGCACCGCGTTCGTGTCGGTCGACTCACCGGATTGTGAAATCCCCACCACCAGCACGTCGCGCAAATCCAGCGGGCTGGCGTACAGGGTCAGTACCGACGGCGCTGCCAGCGACACTGGGATGTGGGTGGTGATCTCGATCAGGTACCGGCCGAACTGCGCCGCGTTGTCCGAGGTGCCGCGCGCCACCAGAATCACCAATCGCGGCCGGTTGGCTTCCAGGTGGCGGCGCAGTTCGCGCAACCGGATGGCCCCGTCCTCCAACGTGTGCGACAGCGCTTCCGGCTGCTGGCGCGTCTCTTGCAGCATCTTTGACATGGTGCTCAAGTTTCAATCTGAGCCGTCGGAGTTTCAATGTCCAGTACCGAACGGTTGCGAAGCTGTTGTGGGCGGTTCGTTACCACAACCGAACACTACTATTATCAGCGTGTCCGCGCATTCTGGAGGATCTGGTAGAATCGGACCAGCAATCGACGCAGAGTTGAGTGGGCCCATGTCGCAGGGACATTCTCCGGGGGTTTCTTCCAGGTCGGCGCCGGACGCGGGGCAGTCCGCGTCGGTGACCGAAGAGCAGGTCCGCGAGGAATTGATCCGCGTCCTCGCCTGTCACGAATTCCGTGCCAGCAAGCGCAGCCAGGACTTCCTTCGTTACGTGGTCGAAAACACCCTTCAAGGCCATGGCGATATGCTCAAGGAGCGCACGATTGGCATCGAGGTTTTCGGCCGCCCCACCAGCTACGATCCCAGCGACGACGCCACCGTCCGTGTCAAAGCCGGCGAGGTTCGCAAACGGCTGGGCCTCTATTATTCCGATCAGGGGTCTCATAACCCGGTACGCATCGAATTGCCCTCCGGAACCTACATTCCCGAGTTCCACCCGGTGCACGGCCCCGCGTCCTCTCTACCTGTGCCCAGTCCCGACGCGACGCCGGCCGCCACGGAACTTGCGGCCGCGGCTCCCCGCCGCCAATCCGCCGTAACTCCCCGCCGCGCCGCCCTCGCTGGGATGGTCCTGGTCGCCGTCGCCGGTCTGGTCTGGGTTTTGGCGCGCCCCGCGGTCACGCCGCTCAATCAGTTTTGGGCGCCCGTCCTGAACGGATCAACGCCCCTGCAATTGTGCGCCGCCTACGTGCCAGTGTATGGTGTCGATATTGACCCGTCGATCACCCCGCCATCGCACGTTGGGGACTTTACACTCCTGAACGATCAGTTCGTGGGCGGCGGCGACCTGATCGCCACCTCCCGTCTCGCCGCCATGCTCACCCGGCTAGATCGTCCCTATCGGGTCAAGCTCGGCAACGACGTCTCCTTCGCCGACTTGCGATCCGGCCCCGCCATCCTGGTGGGGTTCTCGTACACCAAGTGGAAACAGATCAGCAATCAGATGCGCTTTTTCGTCGACGGCTTCCGCCGCCCGGCCGGAATCACAGACGATGGCAAAGCCACGGGATGGGTGCTCCCGGAACTTCCGCGCGATCGGCATACCACGGAAGACTATGCTATCGTCTCGCGCGTCTTCCATCCCGACACGCACGCAATGTTGGTGGAACTCGCCGGCATCACCCAATATGGCACCGACGCCGCGGCTGACCTGGTCACCAATCCGGACCTGATGGCCGAAGCGCTGCGAGGGGCTCCCCCGGACTGGCAGAAAAAGAACCTGCAACTCGTCCTGCACGTGAAGGTGATCTCGGGCACTCCAAGTTCGCCGAAGGTTGTGAAGCAGTACTTCTGGTAGCCGGACCCGCCACCATATCGCAATATCCTTGACTAATAAGTAAGTACTCACTTATAATTGTGGCGTGCCCGAAACTCCGCATCGCACCAGCCGCATGTCGGGACAGGACCGCCGCAGGCAGTTGATCGAAACGGCGCTCGATCTGTTTGCCCGCAATGGTTTCAATGGGACCACGACGAAGGAGATCGCCAGGGCCGCGGGTGTGACCGAAGCGGTGATTTTCCGCCACTTCCCGTCCAAGCAGGCGCTGTATATGGCCGTCCTGGACTTCAAAGTTCAGTCCATCGGTCTGGACGAGTGGCTCAAGGAGACGCAGAGCTGCATGGACCGGAACGACGATGCCGGTCTGGTGCGGGCGATCATGAGTGGAATCCTGCGCGATTTCCGTTCCGACCCGCGATATGAGCGAGTCAAGCTGTTTGCCGCGCTCGAAGGCCACGAGGTCGGTCTCTCGCACTATCGCCAGTTCGCGATACCGATTTTCCAGCTACTGCGCGACTACCTGCTGCGCCGGCAGCGCGAAGGAGCCTTGCGGGAGCAGAACCCGGCGGCGGTTATGGCGGCAGTATCGGGCATGGCTCAGAACTACGCCGTCCTGACCTCTATGTTTGGCTTTAGCTCGCCGGACCTGACCGACGAGCAGGTCATTGAGATCTTCACCGCAATCATCATGAACGGAATCCGGAAAACATGATCCGACTGGTATTCGTACCCGCCATGGCACTCCTGTTGTTCGCCGGGGGTTGTTCCCGGCAAGACGCTGAAGCCGCTGGAACGCGGCCGGCGGCCAAGACCACCCGCATATCCACCGCTCAGGCGGAAACGCGCACGGTCCCGGCGACGTTCGAGATCACCGGGACGTTTGCCGCCGATGAAACCTCGGACATCGCGCCTCTGACGGCGGGGCGCGTTATCGCGACACCCGTGAACACCGGCGACTACGTCCGCCGGGGCCAGACGATCTGCGAGCTGGACCACCGCGATGCTCAGCTTCGTCTCGACCAGGCGCGCGCGCAACGGGAGGAAGCTGCTTCCGCGCTTCGCCAGGCGGAATCGCGAATCGGACTGGCGGGCGGCGCGAAGTTCGACCCGGGCACGATGCCCGAAGTGGCCGCCGCGCGCGCCAACTACGAATCGGCGGAAGCGCAGGACCGCCTGGCCGCCGCCGACGCCAAGCGATACGAGAACCTGGTGGCCAGCGGCGATGTTTCGCGCAGCGCCTACGACCGGGCGCGTACGCAACAGGAGACGGCGGAAGCGCAGGCCCACGCCGCGCGCCAGCAGTACGAAGCGTCGCTCAACGGGGCGCGGCAGGGCTGGGGCGGCGTGGAACTGGCTCAGGCGTCCTTAGATGCCGCCGGGGCGCAGCTTGCGCAGGCGGAAAAGGCCCTGGACGACACCACGATTCGCGCGCCGTTTGACGGCTACATCACGGCGCGGCCGGTGGCGGCGGGCGAGTACGTGGCGTTCAACAACAGAATCGTCACCATGGTGCGGATCGGAACCCTCAAGCTGCAATTGCAGGCGCCGGAACAGCGCGCGGCGCTCGCGAGAGTGGGCATGGCCGTGGTGGCGCACGTATCCGCGTACCCCGATCGCGAATTTGCCGGCAGGGTGACGGCGGTGAATCCGGCGGTTGACCCGAACTCGCGCGTGTTCGTGCTGGAGGCCCGGTTCGACAACCCCTCCGCGGAACTGCGCCCCGGTATGTTCGCCACCGCGCACGTCGCCCTGCCGGGAGGCGAGAACGCGGTGTTTGTTCCACCGAACGCCGTGGTTCGCGACAAAACCACGGACTCCTGGCAGCTATTCACCGTCGAGAAAGGCCTGGCGCATCTGCGCGTCGTGATGCTGGGCGAAACCGTCGGCAGCGCTGGCGGCTCCGTCCGCATCACCTCGGGGCTGAGTGGCGGCGAGACGGTGGCCACCAGCAATCAGGGCGAGCTGTTCGACGGCGCGCCGGTGCAGACGCGGCCCTAGCGCGAGGATTCATTCGCCATGCATAAGCTCGCACAACTCTGTATTCGGAGGCCGGTTTTTGCCACCATGCTGATTTTGTCGCTGGTGGTGGTGGGCGTCTTCTCCTACTTCAGCCTGGGCGTGGATCTGTTCCCGAAGGTCGACATTCCCTCGGTGGCGGTGATCGTGGCCGATCTGGGCGCGTCGCCGGAAGAAATCGAGACCGAGATCACGAAGAAAGTGGAAGATGCGGTCAATACCATTAGCATGATCGACGACGTCCGCTCCACTTCTTCGGAAGGACAGTCGCTGGTGATTGTCACCTTCGAGCTGTCCAAGAACGGCGACGTAGCCGCGCAGGAGATTCAGAACAAGGTGAATCTGATCGTGCCCGATCTTCCGCAAAGCGCCAAACAGCCGGTGGTGCAGAAGTTCGATCCGGACGCCGCGCCCATCGTGCAGATTGCCGTGTCTGCGCCGCGCTCGCTGCGCGACGTAACCATGATCGCCGACAAGCAGATCAAGCAGAAACTCGAGAACGCGAAGGGCGTGGGCGAAATCACCATCATCGGCGGCGCGCGGCGCGAGATCCACGTGCTGGTAGACCCGGAGCGTCTGCGCTCCTACAACCTTACGGCCGCCGATGTCTTCTACGCACTGCGGGTGCAAAACATGGAATTGCCGGGCGGGAACCTGAATGCCGGCGCGAAGGAGTTTACTGTGCGCACCACCGGCCGAGTGGTGGACGCGGCGAATTTCAACGAAATACCGGTGGCCAATCGAAATGGCCACACCGTAAAGGTGCGCGACATCGGTTACGCCGAGGACAGCTACGAAGAACCCCGCAGCTCGGCCCGTCTGGACGGTGTCCCGGCGGTCACCCTGGTGGTGGCCAAGCAGTCCGGCGAGAACACCGTGACGACGGCGAGCGAGGTGAAGCGGCGCCTGCGGGAGATTTCGGCGACACTGCCGAAAGACGCTCGAGCGCAGGTAATCGGCGATCAGTCCGTATTTATCCAGGCAGCCGTCGATTCCATCCAGCGCCACCTGGTGGAAGGCAGCATCCTCGCAGCCGTGATCATCTACCTGTTTCTTGCCAACATCCGCACCACGCTGATCGCGGCGGTGGCCATTCCCACCTCCATCATTTCGGCGTTCGGGCTGATGGCGGCGATGGGTTTCACACTGAATCAGATCACCATGCTAGCGCTTACGCTCATGGTGGGAATCGTGATTGACGACGCCATTATCGTGCTGGAGAACATTTTCCGGTACATCGAAGAGAAGGGGATGTCGCCATACGAGGCGGCCATTCAGGGCACGCGCGAAATCGGGCTGGCGGTGATGGCCACCACGTTGTCGCTGCTCGCGGTGTTCCTGCCGGTGGGCTTCATGGGCGGCATCGTCGGACGGTTTATGAGCTCGTTCGGGTTCACCTCGGCATTCGCCATTGCCGTGTCGCTGCTGGTCTCTTTCACCCTCACGCCGATGCTCTGCTCGCGTTTCGTGAAGGCTCGGGCGACCGGCGGCGCGGGAGGGCACAGCTCGAAAGACTCGTTTCTCTTCCGCCATCTCGACCGCATCTACACACGCCTGCTGACGTGGTCGCTCGCGCACCGGCGCGTGGTGGTGGCGCTGAGCGTAATCACTGTGATGAGCATCGTGCCGCTGTTCGCGTTCGTGGGCAAGAACTTCCTGCCCGCGGACGACCAGTCGCAGTACAACGTGCTGGTCCGAACGCCCGAGGGAAGCTCGCTTGCGGCCACCAACAATGTCGCCGAACAGGTTTCGCGGGAGATCCGCCGCATGCCCGGCGTGCAGCACACGTTGACCACCGCGGGTGGGAGCGCCGACAAGTCGGTGAACAACGCGACGATCTACGTGAAGCTGACCGACATCGGCCAGCGCCGGCTCTCGCAGCAGAATCTCATGCAACGAACCCGCCAGTTTCTAAAGACGCTCCCAGCGGAGGTCCACAGCAGCGTGGAGCTGGTCAGCACCGTGGGGGGCACCCAGAGCAACGCCGACGTGCAGTTCTTCATCCAGGGTCCCGATCTGAAAAAGCTGGCGCAGTATTCCGATGAGCTGCTCACAAAGATGAGAACCATTTCCGGGCTGACTGACGTCGACAGTACGCTGCGCAGCGGCACACCCGAAGTGCGTCTGGACGTGGATCGCGCGCGGGCGGCGGATCTGGGTGTGTCGGTCGCCGACATCGAACAGGCTCTTAACACGCTGGTGGCAGGCCAGGTGGCCTCGACGTTCAACGCGGGCGAGGACCAGTACGACGTCCGGGTGCGCGCCCAGGAACGGTTTCGCGGCGATGTGGAAGGGCTCGCCAGTATGACGGTGCCTTCGTCGAGGGTTGGCTCGGTGGGGCTTGACGAAGTGGTGCATGTTCACCCGGGCACGGGCCCGTCGTCTATCAATCGCCTGGGGCGGCAGCGGCAGGTGACCGTCACGGGCAACGTCCTGCCCGGCGGGTCGCAGGCGGCCATCCTGGGCGAACTCGCGGATTTCAGCAAGAACCTCGGCATGGACCCCGACTATCGCTCTGGCACGACCGGCGTTTCCAAGGAATTGCGGCGCACCGGGTATTACTTCGCGCTGGCGTTCTCGCTGACCTTCATCTTCATGTACATCGTGCTGGCGGCGCAGTTTGAATCCTTCATCCACCCCATCACGATTTTGCTGACGCTGCCGCTGGCGGTGCCGTTCGGCATTGTGGCGCTGCTGATCGCAGGACAAACCGTGAACATCTTCTCCGGGCTGGGATTACTATTGCTTTTCGGAATCGTGAAGAAGAACGCCATTCTGCAGATTGACCACACCAACGGCCTGCGGGCTTCGGGAACGCCGCGCTACGAAGCGATTCTGCAGGCCAACCGGGACCGGCTGCGGCCGATCCTGATGACTACCATGGCGCTGGTGGCGGGCATGCTGCCGCTAGTGATTTCGCACGGCACCGGCGCGGCGACGAACCGTTCCATCGGCGTGTTGGTAGTGGGCGGGCAGTCGCTGTGTCTTATGCTGACGCTGCTGGCCGTTCCAGTGTTCTATTCACTGTGGGAAGACCTCGGCGAATGGGTATCGTCGCGACGATGGCGAAGGACCACGCAGGCCGAGGAGGTGTTGGTCCGATGAAACGAACCCTTTCGCTCACACTCGCGGCTCAGGTACTCGCCTGCTGCGCGTTCGGCCAGAACGTGCAGATAGAACCTCTGAAAGAGGTGGAGCTTCAGTCGCGCGTGGGCATCCTGAAAGAGACCGCCATCACGCTGCCGGAAGTGATCGAGCGCGTGCTCTCCAACGATCGCGATCTGGCCATCTCGCGGATCGAGCGTGAAGAGGCCGGCTACAACGTCACCGCCGCCCGAGGCGCGTACGACCCCATCGTCGGGCTCAGAGCGTATCACGTGAGGCAGGTGTCTCCCGTGTCGTCCATTCTGGGCGGTTCGGAGACCGGCAAACTGACGCAGACGGAACTGAACGCCACTCCGCAAATCAGCGGCCTTTCGCCGTGGCTGGGCGGCTCGTATTCGCTCGCTTTCGCCAGCTCGCGGCAACAGAACGACAGTCTGTTCAACACGTTCAACCCGCAGTACCCAACGGCGGTAAACCTCAACCTGACCCAGCCGCTGTGGCGCGGCCTGCGCTTCGACGAGAATCGCTATCGGCTGCTCGTGGCCCGCAAGAACCGGCAGCTCAGTGTGCAGCAGCTTCGACAGCAGACGATTCAGATTGTCACGCAGGCGGTGCAGGCGTACTGGGAGCTGAACTACGCCTGGCACAGTCTCGACGTGCAGACCGAGGCGGTTCGTTTGGCGGAGCGCCAATACGCGAGCAATCGGCGTCAGGCGGAACAGGGAATTCTGGCGCCCGTGGACGTAGTGGCCGCCCAAACGCAGGTGGCGACATTCCAGCAGCTTGTGTTTGGTGCGCAGCAGGCGCTGACGCAGGCCGAGAACAATCTGAAGTCGCTCATGCTGCCCAACCGCGACGATCTCCTGTGGAACTCCGCGCTGATTCCGGCGACGGAGGTGCGGACGGATGTGACGCCGCCGGCCCTCGCGGACGCGGTGAAACAAGCCCTGGGATCGCGCCCGGAGCTCGCCGAGACCGCGCTCAGCCTCGAAATGAACCAACTGGATTCGCGGCTGAGCCGGGAACTGGTCCGGCCGCGCGTCGATGCGTTTGCCAATCTGACCGCGGCCGGCCTTTCCGGACAGGCTTTGCCGTCGAGCACGAATCCCCTGGCCAGCTTCTTTCCGCCGGGAACGGTTCTCACGCCGCCGCTGCTGATGGGCGGCTACGGCACGTCCCTGAACAATCTGGCTGCGGGAAATTTCCCAACCGTGCAAGTGGGTTTGCAGGTGTCGCTGCCGCTCCGAAACCGGACTGCGGAAGCGCAGGAGGCAATCTCCGCCGCCGAGGGCCGTCGCGTGCGAGCATTGCAGGATCAGGTGGGGATGGCCGTTGTGGCCGATGTGCGCAACGCTCTGCAGGCGTTGCAGTCGGCCCGCTCGCGCCTGGATGCGGCTACGCTGGCACGCCGTTCGGCCGAAGAACAGTACGCGAGCGAACAGCGCCAGTTCCAGGCCGGCACCTCTACCGTTTTCCTGGTGTTGCAGCGCCAGACCGATTTCATCTCGGCCCGCGGCCGCGAAGTTCGCGCCCGAGCAGACCTGGGCGAGGCCATCGCCGGTCTTGATCGGGCCACGGCGGGCACGCTGGAGGCGCACAACATCAGACTGCAGTGATTCCCCAACGCCGCCGCCAATCGCGCAGGTGAGTTTCTTCTCCGTGCTACACTTCCCACAGAGGGGACATTCGGCTTGAAGGGTTGGCGGCGGCAGCAACGGGGCAAAGGCGTTCCGCATGCCTTTTTCCTCGCCACGCTTTTGTCGGCATTGCGCTCAGCTGCTGCGGGGCTCCTGGTACTTCTTCTCCCGATCCCATACGGTCCTGGTCTGCTCCTGCTCGCCGGAAGCCAGACGTCGAATTGCGGCATGCAGTGCTGCAAGCGGCCGAAGGCCTGCTGTTGCCGGAGATCGGGCACGGCGCACCGGGATGGCCCAGGCTGGATCGCCTCGTCGAAGTGTCCAGGAGGTTGCGGACAGCTTCCTGCGGTGTCCGCATCCGGGGCCGTGAGCCTGGTCGCGCCTCGGGTCGAAGTGAGTCCGATCATTCCGTTGTCGCGAGTGAGAACTCAGGCCGCGCCTCGACGTGGATTCTCAGAGACGGGTTTCGCTTCCTTGGAACGGCCGCCTCCCGCAGTCTAGTCCTGTCCGCACTCTATAGCTGCGAGCGGCGTGTGCAGCATCGAATCCGGTGCTGATGACCTAGCTCGTCGTCCACCATAGTTCTGCAACAAATCACCATGAAGGAGGCTCCATGCGAAAGCTCACATCCTGTTTGTGTCTGGCAGTCTGTCTAATCTCCATTCCCCTGCTTCGCGGAACGATCTTTGGAAGAATACAAGGAATCGTGCACGACCCCCAGCATCGGCCTGTCGCCGGGGCATCGGTGAAGCTGCAGGCAATTACCTCGGATTGGTCTCAAACCGCGCAAACGGACGATAATGGCGAGTTTTCGTTCACTACACTGCCGGTCGGCGACTACAGAGTCACCGTCACACAGTCTGAATTTGCGACTTCGGAGCAGACTGTCACGGTAGCTTCCGGCTCATCGCCGATTCTTCACTTTCAACTGGTCATCGAGGCCTTGAATCAAACTACGGTTGTCGTCGGCCACGCGGAAGTGGCCAATACGGATTCGGTAGCCCCCACCGCTCTGGTCGATCGTGACGACATAGCCCAGACTCCCGGTGCCGACCGCACCAACAGCATGGCGATGATCACCGATTACGTGCCCGCTGCGTACGTAACCCACGACATGCTGCACATGCGCGGAGGCCATCAAGTCGATTGGCTCATTGACGGCGTACCCGTACCCAACACCAATATCGCCACCAATCTGGGCCCGCAGATTGACCCGAAGGACATTGATTATCTCGAGGTTCAGCGAGGCAGCTACGATGCGGAATACGGCGACCGTACGTATGGCATCTTCAATATCGTGCCGCGAACCGGATTCGAGCGCGACAATGAGGCGGAACTCGTCACCTCCTTCGGCAACTGGTACGGGACCAACGACCAACTGAATCTCGGTGGGCACACCAACCGCTTCTCATACTATGCGAGTGTAAACGCAAATCGGAGCGACTACGGTCTGCAGCCTCCGGTCGGGCAAGTTGTGCACGACGCGGAGAACGGTTATGGGGGATTCGCGTCCTTCATATTCAATGCCAGCCCCTCCAACCAACTGCGGCTGACCACCTCCTTGCGCCAGGATTATTACCAGATTCCCATAGACCCGAATCCCAACTCATCCGGGAATCAGGTCTATCCCAGTTACGGCCTTCACGATAGTGAACGTGAACCCGATGGTTACATCACCTTCTCCTGGATTCACGCATTTAATTCAAACCTGCGGATGACGGTTTCGCCCTTTTATCATTACAACGAGGCCAGCTATAACGCGTCGCCGAACGATGTGCCAGTGATCACGAACGTAAACCAGGCCGCCAGCTATGTCGGTGCACAAGCAAGCGTGGACGCAACCGTTGTGAAGAACAACGACGTTCAGGCTGGAGTGTATGGATTCGCCCAGCACCAGAGCAACTACTTCAATAACGTTTTTACGGATTGCGGTACGAGCTGTCTGAACTTCGGCCCGTCTTCGGGTGCCGTAACCGGCGGTTTAGCCGAAGCGTTCCTCAGCGACCGCTTTAAAGTGACCTCGTGGTTGACGCTGATCGGCGGCTTTCGCTATTCGCACTTCGACTCCGGTTCCGTCGGCGGCGGAACCCAGCCGCCAATCGCGGAGAACGTGACCGACCCGCGCCTGGGTGTTGCCATCAGAGTCCCGCGCCTGAGCTGGGTTTTTCGCGGCTTCTACGGCGTGTTTTACCAACCGCCTCCACTCTTGACCGCTACCGGTCCGTTGATCGATTTGGCTAGCAGCCAGAGTCTGACTTTCGGCCCCCTGCGTGGCGAGCGCGATCACGAATACCAACTCGGCGTTGCCATTCCTCTTCGCGGCTGGGTGCTCGACATCGACACCTTTCAAACCAGCGCGAGGAATTGGCTGGACCACAGTAACATCGGCGAATCGAACCTCTTCTGGCCGCTCACTTGGGACCGCGCCTTGGTTCGAGGATGGGAAACCACGTTGCGCTCCCCGCGCCTCTGGCGACGCACTCAGGCCCACTTGGCCTACTCGAATCAGATCGCACAAGCCTCGCCGCCTTTCACCGGAGGCTTGATCTGTCCTACTCCCGCGCCGGCGGGATGCGAGCCACCCCCGGGGCTTGCAGCGGTGGACCATGATCAGAGAAACACCCTGAACTTTGGTGTCAATACGACACTTCCCGGGCGCGCGCTCGCTTCCACCAATGTGTACTACGGCTCCGGATTCACGAACGGAACGCCGGACGCGCAATATCCCGGAAACTATCTACCCCAGCACACAACGTTTGACATTTCCCTGGGAAAGAGTTTTGGCGAGGGCGAGAGGTACAGGGTCTCGTTGACCGCTCTGAATGTGGCGAATCGCCGCGTATTACTCGACAACAGCCTGACCTTTGGAGGGTTCCACCTGAACGACCCGAGGCAACTCTACGCCGAATTCCGGTGGAGATTTCACTACTGAAGAAACACTCCGGTGAGGTCCTATTTGCCCGTGTAGGTTACCTGCCAGACGCGCCGAACACGGCTCCTGGGGCAGTAAGGACCGCGCCGGATACGAAGTCATTCGCATCCGGCGCGGGCGTGGACCCGCAAAGAGGCTGCTCCGTCGCGCAGGGCGGCTAGAATACGAACTTGACCGCCAGTTGCAGCAGGCGCGGCGAACCAGCCTGTAAGATCTGGCCGAACGCCGGCGACTCCAGGTCGTTCACGGGCAGCCCGAAATTCGGATGGTTGAGCAGGTTGAAGCACTCCGCGCGGAACTGCACGCGCCGGGTCTCGTCGATATTGAAATACTTGAACAGCGAAACATCCGCGTCTTCGATTCCCGGACCGCGCACCACGTTGCGGCCCTCATTGCCGAACTGGCCCGCCTGCGTTTGCGGGCTCAGTTGCAAAAATGGCGCGCGGCTCACCCATTCGCTCGCCGTGTGCGGTTGCCCCACGTTGGGATTGGAAATCAAATCGGGCCGGCTGGAGTAGAAGCCGCTGATTTCGGGCGCGCTGCCTTGCAGGGAAACGTCGGCGCTGTCGTAGACGGTGAACGGCGTGCCGGTGGACAGGCTGGCGATGGCGTTGAGTTGCCAGCCGTTCGCAAGAAACGCGACGGCCCGCGAAGCGGATCTGAATTTCGGCAGCGCCCAGGATCCGCTGAACATGAACCGGTGTGTGGCATCGAACAGCGACGGGCCGTGCTCGGCCGCCAGGTCGAACGGGTTTTGCGCCAGGTCGTTTTCGCCGGCCACCAGCGTGGGCGCCGATCCGGCGACGTTCAGCGTAGAGA
>JBAVIH010000155.1:0-3805 GCA_049686695.1 Bryobacteraceae bacterium
GGTCCGACAGCCGAGCCAGGGGGCTCGGCGCGGGGCGGGGACCCGCCCCACGTTTGGCTGCTGCGGGCGTTGCATCCTCCACTAAACCTGATAAGATTCGCTCCAGAGATCACACCCTGGAGGAGAACCATGCTCAAGCAATCCATTCCAGTCCTGCACATCACCAATGCCAATGCGGCCGAGGCGTTCTACTGCGGGCAGCTCGGCTTTCGCAGAGAGTTCCAGGTGCCGGCGAGCGAGACCAAGCGCGATCCCTGCTATATGGGAGTCTCGCGCGACGGGGCGGTCCTCTACCTCTCCGGGCATGCCGGCGACGGCGTGGCCGGCGGCGTGGTCTTTTTTCTGTGCGACGATGTGGACGCGCTGCACGCGGAATTCGTGGCTAAGGGCGTCCGCATCCATATCGCCCCCGTAGACCAGACCTGGGGCCTGCGCGAGTTGTATGTGCGCGACCCGGATGGCAACAGCGTCCGCTTCGGCGCTCCGGTGACATCGGCTGGAGAGTAGCGGGTCAGTCTCGTTTCAGCGGTCCCCTAGCTGCATTTTCGCCGGTGCACGATGTGTGCGCCGATCCCATCGGTTGCGGAGAGTGCGATTCGAGGGAAACTAGGAATGAGGAGGCAGGTCGTTCCATGTCGGCACAGACGCCAAGTTGGAAGCTGGCACTCCGGGCCATCTTCCGCGCGCTCACTTTCCTGGTGCCATTTGCTTTCGCGGGCCGCCTGGATTGGTGGCGCGGCTGGCTTTTCGTCGGCTCATTGCTGCTAATCGCCGGGGTGAGCTTCGCCGTATTGCGGCGCAAGAGCCCGGACCTGATGCGCCGGCGGCTGGAGGGGCAACCGGGCGTCAAGCGATTCGACAGATTCTTGCTCAGCGTGACGGCTGTCGGCTTCCTCGGCTTTTACGCGGTGGCCGGCCTCGACGCCCGCTACGGCTGGTCGCAACTCAGCACGGCCTGGATATGGCCTGGCATCGCACTGGAGTTGCTGGGATTCGTACCCATTTACCTGGCGATCGCCGAGAATCCCTTCCTCGAAAGGCATGGCCGCATTCAGACCGAGCTTGGCCATCGCGTCATCTCCACGGGACCGTATCGCGTAGTGCGTCACCCCATGTATTCCGGGCTGATGCTGTTGTTGCCGGGGTGCGCGCTGGTTCTCGGCTCGGCATGGAGCTTTGCGCCGATCACGATGCTGATGGCCACCTTCATTGTCCGTACGGTGCTGGAAGACGGCGCCCTGCGCCGCGAGTTGCCGGGCTACGAGGAATACTGCACCCGGACACACTACCGGCTGGTTCCGGGCGTGTGGTAGGAAAAGGGGACGCATTCGCCAGCGGCCGCGCAGCGCTCTTCACTTGTCGCGGCCGTCTGGTGCAGCTTGTTAGGCGGCGGGCTGCCCTGCGCCTGGAAGTGCAGCGACCTCCTCAGCTCACCGCTTTCTTCACGAGCGCGCCGATCCTTGCCTCGTCGGCGGCGGTCAACTCCTTCAGCGCAAAGGCGACCGGCCACACGGTTCCTTCGTCGAGGTTCGCTTTGTCGCTGAAGCCGAACGTCGCGTATCTCGTCTTGAACTTGCGCGCGCTTTGGAAGTAGCAGACGACATTGCCGTCCTTGGCGTACGCGGGCATCCCGTACCAGGTTCTCGGCGAGAGGGCTGGCGCGCTGGCCATGACGATGGCATGAAGCCGCTCGGCCTTGGCGCGATCCGGTTCCGGCATTTCGGCAATCTTCGCGAGCACGTCGCGTTCCCCATCCGCCTTCTTCGCGCGCGGGCCTCCGCGCGCCTCCGCCTTCAGCTCTTGGACGCGCTCCTTCATTGCGGCGCGTTCCTCGTCCGTGAATCCCTTGGCCGCCTTGCCGGTCACGGTAGCGCTCTTGGCGGCCTTCTGTGTCTCCTTCTTCGGTCTCATGGAGCCTCCTCATTTCAGTCTATCTACGTCGCGGCAATCTTAGCCAGGCGGGCGTTTCAACTCGCGATAACCGGGGTTCGGGTCGATAGATGGCTGCCGGTCTACTCTTCGTACAACGACGGCTCGCCTGGCGGACGGGTTTTCCAGCGGCGGTGGATCCACAACCATTGATCGGGATTGGCGCGGATGGCGGCTTCGAGGTTGGCGTGCATCGACGCCGTGTCGCGGGCGGCATCGCCGGTGATGTCGATCGGCGGATTGAAGCGCAGCACGTAGCGGCCCTCGTCTTCCACCCACAACGCGTAGGCTTGAATGACGGCCGCGCCACTGTGCGCGGCGATTTTGGCAAAGCCCACGCCGGCGCAGGCGGGCACGCCGAAGAAATCGACGAACACGCCGGAATCGAGCGACGCGTTCTGATCGATCAGGATGCCGACCTTGTCATTGGCGGCGAGCGCTTTCAGAATCGATCGCGCGAAATCTTTCTTGAAGATGATGCGATTGCCGCACAGGCCGCGGCGGCGCTCGACCAGGCGGTCGATCAGCGGGTTGTCGAGCGGCCGCGCCAGCACACTCATGGGTCCGGAGGCCAGGCCGTGGGCGAACGCGCTCAGCTCCCAATTACCCAGGTGAGCCGTGGCGAACAGCACGCCGCGGCCCTGGCGGAGGGCGGCATGGATGTGCTCGGTGCCCTCGATGCGGATCCAGCGGTCCAGGTTGTGAAG
This sequence comes from Bryobacteraceae bacterium, assembly GCA_049686695.1. Lineage (GTDB taxonomy): Bacteria > Acidobacteriota > Terriglobia > Bryobacterales > Bryobacteraceae > Bog-375. Next base: position 2,637 of record JBAVIH010000155.1, read on the forward strand.
CCCGATGGAGGGAAACCTGGCGAGGGCGACCAGCAACCGCGCGATGGAGCGGAACACGCCGTCGATGATTGCGCTGCGCCCGGCCGCATCGAGCTCCGGCATGGCCATCCGAAGATTCCGCTCGGCCACCCGGCGCAGGCGCGGGACGGCGCGGTCCAGCAGCCGCGCGTAGCAGCGCCCCAGCGCATCGGACGCGGCAATCGGCGTCCATTGCAGCGACTTCAAAACCATCAATGCCAGCAGGTATTCGACCCAGTTCCGAAGGCGAGAGCGCTGCCGCATGAAACCGCATTGTACCGTGAGCGGCGCCGCGGGGGAATCGATACGAGAGTTTCCGTCCGGTTCGGGCCGGTTTCCGGCGGCGGCGTGACGCGCGGAAGTTTACCGTGTACCGAAACAAAATCGCCTACAATTGTGAGAAGGATGGCAGCCCAACCGGATCGCGCAACTATAACCTGGTCGACACCGGAGTGCCCGTTTTCGATTGAGTGCAGCGTCCGCGTGCTCGACGACATTCGCCTGGCGGTGACCGACGCTTTCTTTTCGCTGCCGCGCGGCGGCGCCGAAATCGGCGGCATACTGCTGGGCGCCTGGCAGGAGGGACGAGTGACCGTCTCCGATTACGCGGCGCTCGATTGCGAACACGCCCTGGGTCCTTCCTTCACGCTGTCGCTGAACGACGAAACCAAGCTGCAGGAATTGATCCGCGCCGCGGGCGGCTCGGGCGCGCGCCGGCCGGTGGGCTGGTACCATTCGCACACGCGGACCGGCGTCCTTCTCTCGGACAGCGATCTCACGATCCACAACCGTTACTTCCCCGAGCCGTGGCAAGTGGCGCTGGTGGTGAAGCCCCACACCTTCGAACCGATGCGCGCCGGATTCTTTTTCCGCGGAAGCGGCGGCATCATTCATTCGAGCGCCAGCTATCGCGAATTCGTGATCGAGCCTGTGCCGATGCAGCAGGTTCCCAGAGTGGTTCCGATGGAGCCGCCGGCGCAAGCGCCAAACCGGCCCGCGCCCGCCAGCGCCATCGTGGATGTCCGCGTTGCGCCCGAAGCGCCTCCGGCGCCCGCCGCGCCCATCGTCGAAGTGCGGGCTGAACCCGAGGTCCCGCCGGCGCCGGCTCCGCCCGTCGTCGAAATCCGCGCCAAGCCCGCGGCAACTGTGGC
>JBAVIH010000156.1:0-7894 GCA_049686695.1 Bryobacteraceae bacterium
CGGAAGACGCACGCTCGCTGGCCGCTCAACGCCAGGAGGAGGAACGAATCGCGCAGGAGCGCGAGGCCGCGGCGGCCCAAGCCAAGGCCGAGGCCGAGGCCAAAGCGGCCGCCGAGGCGGCGGAAGCCAAACGCAAGGCCGATGAAGAAGCCCAGCGCCAAGCCGAACTGGCTGCCGCCCGCGAGGCCCAGATAAAAGCGGAAGCCGAGGTCGCCGCCATGAAAGCCAAAATGGAAGCCGAGGCTCAGGCGGCGAAGGCCAAGGCTGAGGCCGACGCGCTGGCCCGGGCCAAGGCCGAAGCCGACGCGCGGGAAGCCAAAGCCCGGGCAGAGGCCGAAGCCTCAAGAGCGAGGGAAGAGGCCGCCCAGGCCGAAGCGGAAAAAGCCCGCAAGGCCGCCGAGGAGCTCCGCGCGCTCCTGCTGGATCAGTTCAATCGAATCCTCGATACGCGGGACACCCCGCGCGGACTGGTGGTCAACATGGGCGATGTTCTTTTCGATACCGGCAAGTTCGACCTTCGCCCGATCGCCCGGGAAAAACTGGCCAGGCTGGCCGGCATCGTGCTGGCTCATCCGGGATTGAATCTCAACATCGAGGGACACACCGATAGCATAGGAAGCGACGAATTCAACCAGAAACTCTCGGAACAACGGGCGGAAGCGGTTCGAAAGCACCTGATCGAACAGGGCTTGCCGGATGACAATCTGACCGCCGTGGGGTTCGGCAAATCGATGCCGGTGGCCGACAACAGCACCGTGGCGGGGCGCCAGCAGAACCGGCGAGTGGAAATCGTCATCTCGGGAGAAGTCATCGGCACGAAGATCGGCAAGCAGTGAGTGCCTGATAGAAGACCGGCACGGACCGGCAACGGACGGACGGTTTCCCGGGTGGGTGTAAGTACCCGGAGAGGAGCATCCAGTGTTTTGTCGCGCCGCGCTTGTGGTCGTCGTCAACCTCTTTTTGGCGCACGCCCAACCCGCCGGCACTTCGAGCAGCTTCGAGGTCGTTTCCATCAAGCCATCGGCGCCGCCCAACGGGGGACGCTTTTCCGTTGGAGTGCGCGGCGGTCCTGGAACCAGCGACCCTGGGCGCATGACGTTTTCCTATGTGACCGTCGCCAGACTTATCGGCCAGGCGTATGAAATTTACCCGTTTCAGCTATCCTGTCCCGACTGGCTGAATACCGAGCGGTTCGACATTATCGCGAAGGTTCCGGAGGGAGCCACCAAGGCGCAGATTCCGGCCATGCTCCGAAATCTGCTGGCGGACCGCTTCAAGCTCAAAGTGCGCCAGGAAACGAGGGAGATGCCGATACTCGAACTGTCGGTGGCGAAGGGCGGACCAAAGCTGAAGGCGGCAACCGAGGTTCCCGAGCACCCGGAAGGAATGAGCGGCGAGCCTGCCCTGGATGGGGACGGATTTCCCAAGATACCTCCCGGTCAAACCAACAAGTTAGTCGTCGAAGGGCGGGCCCGCTGGCAGGCCCCCGATGCTCAGATGGAGCAGTTAACCCGGATGCTTGCCGGCGAACTCGGCAAACCCGTGACCGACTCGACCGGTCTCAAAGGCCGCTACAATTTCACGCTGTACTGGATGCAGGATGAGATGAGAGCCACCCAGCTTACGGCGGCTCCGGAAACCGAGGCGACCCCTAGTTCAAGCACGACTGTCGATGCTTTTGGACCTACGATATTCCGCGCCCTCAGGGACCAACTCGGGCTCCGGCTCGATCCGAAGAAGGGTCCCGCTAATATCCTGGTCGTCGATTCCGCAGTGAGGCAGCCGACCGAGAATTAGCGCCCGACCGGAAGACCGGGGGCACGGCGCCCGGCCCGGTCCTGATTTCTCCCTCCGCCCCGCGTTACACTCGACGTTTGACTTGACGTATGACTCCCGAACAGTTCCGCCAACAGGGCCATCAGGCCATCGATTGGGTGGCCGATTTTCTGGCTAATCCGCAGCGCTACCCGGTGCTGGCGCGGGTGCGCCCCGGCGAGCTCACCGACGCTCTGCCCGCTCGCGGGCCCGAACAGGGCGAGCCGCCGGAATGCCTCCTGGCCGATTTCGAACGGCTCATTCTGCCGGCGGTCACTCACTGGAACCACCCCGGCTTCATGGCTTACTTCGCCAATTCCGGATCGGGGCCCGGCATTCTGGGCGAGTTACTGGCGGCCGCGCTCAATCCCAACGGCATGTTGTGGAAATCGTGCCCCGCCGTGGTCGAACTGGAGCAGGTCACGCTGCGCTGGCTGCGCCAATGGACCGGTCTGCCGGAGGATTGGTTCGGCCAGATTTTCGATACGGCCTCGATGAGCAGCATGCACGCTCTGGCCGCCGCCCGCGAATCCGTGGACCCCCAATCGCGCGTCAATGGCACTGCACCCGATCTCGTGGTCTACGCCTCCGAGCAGGCGCATTCCTCGATCGAAAAAGGCGCCATCGCCATCGGCATCGGTCAGCGGCGCGTGCGCAAGGTTCCGGTGGACGCCGAGTTTCGCCTTCGGCCGGACGCATTGGCCGAAATGATCGACCGCGACCTCGCCGACGGCCTGCGCCCGTGCGCGGTCGCCGCTACCGTCGGAACCACCGCCACCACCAGCGTCGATCCGGTGCCCTCCATCGCGGAAATCTGCCGCGCCCGGAACATCTGGCTGCATGTGGATGCAGCCTATGCCGGCTCGGCTGCGGTGGCCGAGGAGTTTCGCTGGGCGCTGGCCGGCTGCGAGCACGCCGATTCGATGGTCACCAATCCCCACAAGTGGATGCTCACGCCGATGGATTGCAGCGTGTTCTACACACGGCATCCGGACGTGCTGCGGCGCGCTTTCTCGCTGGTGCCGGACTATCTCGCTACCGCCGACGATCCGCGCGCCGTCAACCTGATGGATTACGGCGTCGCCCTCGGCCGCCGCTTCCGCGCCCTCAAGCTCTGGTTCGTCATGCGCAGTTACGGGCGCGAAGGAATCGCCGCGATGATCCGCGAGCAGATTCGCATCGTGCAAGCGCTGGCCGCCAAGGTGGATGCCCATCCGCGCTTCGAGCGCACCGCTCCCACGCCCTTCTCCACGATCTGTTTTCGCTACCAGGGCACCGATGACGAGAACCGCCAGATCCAGGAGCGCATCAACGAGACCGGCGAGTTCTTCATCTCCGGCACCAAACTGCACGGCCGTTTCACGCTCCGCCTGGCGATCGGCAACATGGCTACCACCCACGCTCACGTCGACCGCGTCTGGGAGTTGATCCAGGCCGAGGCGGCCAAGCTCGCCTAAGTGGGGCCGGCCCCGACGGGCCACTTTTGCTTCGATCCAATTCACAGCCACCTGGCAGTGCCCAATCACAACCTATCTTTCCAACTAACTCAATCACTTAGCCCCAGAAACCCTTGACATAGCCTCTATCCTTGAATTGGGGTATCTCCTACACATCGGTCTCCTCAGTGAGACAGCTACCCACCTGAAAAACAATGCTTAAAATACTTGCACTGTCGTGCTTATGTGCGTTCTCGCTATTCTCGCAGCCGATGTTGACGGCAACAGTTGCGCAGCCCCAACCGGACGGGTCAGCCACCGTGATCGTCAACTTTCAAGACTCATATCCACCGTCAAGCCTGGCGGGGATTTCCTTCTCGATCGGCACGCCGGCGGGGGCCGCTTTCGGAGCCATGAAATCACTGGCTGCGACCATCGCCGCGCAGAAAACCATCTTGGTCGCCGGATCGACATTCGAGCTTATCGGATCGACTACCGGCGGTGGTCAGGCGGCTCTCTCTTCGGGTCAGTTCTTTAGCGTTTCCATTGCGCCCCCGACCACGGCTGGCTCACAACCAATGACAATCACGTTGCTATCGCCGCAAGGCGTTTCGACGGTCGGGTCGCCGGTCGGCATCGCCGTCGCCCCTACCGTTTATGTGTGCTCCGTGTACGATCTGACAGGCGATTGCCTGGTCGATCAGGCCGATGTGAATATCATGCAACAGGCATCCCTCGGGCAAACTCCCTGCACCGGAGCGCTGGCGAACGTAGGCGACGGAGAGTGCAGCGTGGTCGACGTTCAGAAAGTAATCCTGGCGGCACTCGGGCAATAGCCGCTCAATAGCCGTCCAGCCTCCTGAGCGGCTGACCTTCGCCGCACTCATATCCGCCGAAGCGAATGCCGGAGAATTCCTGCGTCGCGCCGCTGGGCCATTCGATGGTCAGGCGCGTGGCGGCGTCGCGCGGTCCCAATCCAAAGGTGAGAGTCAGCTCGGATTGCGACAGGTAACTGGACCCGGTCTTGACCATGCGCGATTGGGTTCCCTCGGGCGTGGTCACGCGCACCACGGCGCCGATCGCATCCCGGTTGGACTTCCTGCCGGTCAGATGAATGCGCAGCGCGTGGAAGCCGTTGCTCACGTCGTTGCGGTACAGGTATGCGGGACCCTGGTTGGTGGTGACCACCAGGTCCAGGTCGCCGTCGCGGTCGAAATCGCCGTAGGCCAGGCCGCGCGCCACCTTGGGCGCGGCAAAGCCGGCGCCGGCGGCGGCGGCGACGTCGCGGAAACGGCCCTGTCCGTCATTGTGAAACAGGTGCGGCGGCTGCGCGTAGCCGACATTGCTGCGGATGTGGCGGACGGTTTCGTCGATGTGGCCGTTGACCGCGGCCAAGTCCAGGCGTCCATCCAGGTCGATATCGAGGAAGGCGCAGCCGAAGCCCAGGCTCTCGCGCGAGGCTTGGCCCACGCCGGCCTTGATCGCCGCGTCCGAAAAGCCGCCCGCCCGCGAGGGACGGTAGAGCGCCATCATTTCGTTGTCGAAGTTGGTAATGGCGATGCCGTAGGCCCCTGAGTTGTCGTAATCGGCCGCGTCGATTCCCATCCCGGCGCGCGCCTTGCCGTCCTCGCTGAACGCGATGCCGGCGCGCACCGCCACGTCCTCGAACGTGCCGTTGCGCAGATTGCGATAGAGCTTGTTGGGCTGCGTGTCGTTGGCCACCAGCACGTCCAGCCAGCCGTCGCGGTCGTAATCCACCAGCGCCACGCCCAGCGATTTCGAGGTACTGTCGAAGATGCCGCTCTTGGCGGTCACGTCCTCGAACGTGCCGTTGCCGCGGTTGCGAAACAGCCAGCACGTCTCGCCGTGATAAGCTTCCGGCGTGCAATAGGATTTGCGGCGGCCATCCACGCTGCAGAACACGTCGCGCTCCGGCGACCACTTCACGTAGTTGCAGACCAGCAGGTCCAGAAAGCCATCGCGGTCGAAATCGAACCACACCGCCGAAGTGCTGAACGACGAGCGGCCACCCAACCCGGCCTGCTCGGTGACGTCGACGAAATGGCCCTTGCCGGTGTTGCGGAACAGCCGGTTCTGGCCCACCGCGGTGATCAGCAGGTCGGGGAAGCCGTCGTTGTCGTAATCGGCCACGGCCACGCCCATGCCGTACATCTCCACCGCCAGGCCGGCGCGCTCGGTCACGTCGGTGAAGGTGCCGTCGCGGTTGTTGCGATAGAGCTTGAGGGTGCTGCGGCGGCGTTTGTGGCCGGGCCAGTCCATTCCGTTCACCAGCAGCAGGTCCAGCCAGCCATCGCCATCGTAATCGAAAAACGCGCCGCCGGAGCCCATGGTTTCGGGCAGATACTTGGCGCCGAACGCGCCGCTGTTGTGATGAAAGTCGATGCCGGCCGCGGCCGTCACATCCACCAGCCGGAAGCCCAGCCCGTTGCCGGCGGCGGGAAGCAATGGCGCCGCCAGACCGGCCAACCCGCCCAGAAACGAACGGCGGTTCACGCGATGCTCACCAGCCCTTCGCGGATGGCATAGACTACCAACTCCGCCGTATTGTGGATGCCCAGTGCCTGCATGATATTGGCGCGGTGCACGGCCACGGTGTTGGCGCTCAGGCCGAGCACGGTGGCGATATCCTTGTTCGACTTTCCGTTGACGATCAATTGCAGCACTTCCAGCTCGCGCGTGCTCAGAGCGGGCGCCGCGATCGAGCTCTCCGCCATGGCGCCGAGGCGCGGATCGAGCACGCGCGCGCCGCCGGCTACCAGCTTGACCGCAGCCACCAGTTCCAGATCCATGGCGTTCTTGAGCAGGTAGCCGCGCGCGCCGGCCTCCAGGCAGGTGCGCACAAAGGACGCTTCCGAATGCATGCTGAGCATCAGCACCGCGACCTGCGGGTCGTCTTTGAGGATCAGCCGGGTGGCCACCGCGCCGTTCATGCTGGGCAGGGCGAAATCCATCACCACCACGGCGGGATGCAGGCGCGCGGCCGCCTCCACCGCTTCGTTGCCGTCGCTGGCCTCGCCGAGCACTTCGATATCGGGGTCGTCCTCCAGCATCCGGCGAAAGCCGCGGCGGACCAGGGCGTGATCGTCGACCAGCAATACGGTAATCGGAGACGTGGGCACTAAGGCCTATGGTATGCCAGCGGGCGGGTGCGGCTCAATACGCCCGCAGGGCCGGGATACTCCATCGACTTTAGGGACTCCGCTTGGAATGTGGAATGTGCCGGGGTACACTATGACGATACTCGTAACGGTAGCAGCCGATAATGACATCGAAGCATGGCGCAACAACCGGTGAGCGTGGCGTCGCTACGCCCGCCGGCGGACTCTTTGGAAAGTTCTTCGCATCGGAAAAGAGCTCGACATTCGACAAGAACAGTTTGGTTGACGGGCGCGCACGCCGCCTGTTCGAGCTGACGCGCCGCGCCTGCGACGCCGGCGTGTATCCGTACCAGTTGCCGCTGGAGGGCCGGTCCGGGCCGTGGGTGGAGGCCGAAGGGCGCCGGATGCTGATGTTGTCGTCCTACGACTATCTCGGCCTGATCGGGGACGAACGCGTGGATGCGGCCGCCATCGAGGCGGTGCGGAAGTACGGCGCCGGAACGGGCGGCGTGCGCCTGCTGACCGGCACGATCGATCTGCATCACGAGATGGAGAGCGAACTGGCGGCGTTCAAGGGCACGAGCAACGCCATCACCTTCAGCTCGGGCTATCTGGCCAACCTGGCGGCAGTGGCCTCGGTGCTGTCGCCGCTGGACAGCGTGGTGATGGATGCGCTGGCGCACCGCAGCCTGGCGGACGCGTGCAAACTGGCCGGCGCGCCCGTGCGGCGCTACGCGCACAACGACTCCGCGTCGCTCCGCAGGGAGTTGGAATCCGGCCAACGGTCCGGGCGGACGCTGATCGTGGCGGACGGCGTGTTCTCGATGGACGGCGATATCTGCATCCTGCCGGAGCTGATCGCGATCAAGAAGGAGTATGGGTGCTATCTGCTGGTGGACGAATCGCACGCCCTGGGCGTCCTCGGACCTGGCGGCCGCGGCACCGATGAGCACTTCGGCATTTCCGCCGACGAGGTGGACATCTGGACCGGCTCGCTGGCCAAGGGGATTCCTTCCAACGGCGGTTTCATCGCCGGCTCGCAGGAGCTGTGCATCTACCTGCAGCATGCCGCCGCTCCGTTCATCTTCTCGGCCGCACTGTGTCCCGCGGCGGTAGGCGCCGTCCGTGCATCGCTTGAGATTCTGCGCAGCGAGCCGGAGCGGGTGGAACGGCTGCGCCGCAACGCCCGCTTCCTGCGCGAGGGCCTGCGCGAGCTCGGCTACAACACCGGTGCGTCGGAGACGGCGGTGATTCCGGTGGTGCTCGGGGACGACGCCACCACTGCCTTTTTTGCCGGAAAGATGCGGGACCTGGGGATCGTGGCCACGCCGGTTATGTTTCCGGCCGTGGCTCAGGGCAGGTCGCGGCTGCGTTTGTGCGTGACCGCGGCGCACTCCACCGCGGATCTGGAATTCGCGCTGGAGGCCTTTCGCCGGCTGCGCGACACCGTGGGCTTCGGGTAGCTCTATGACCGCGCTGGTTACGGGCGCGAGCGGATTCCTGGGCGGCCGGCTGGTGCAGGTG
>JBAVIH010000157.1:0-47573 GCA_049686695.1 Bryobacteraceae bacterium
TGCGACCGCGTCTCCTCGCCGAACACCTCGGCGTACTTCTCTTTCAGTTGGCCCAACGTCATGTGGCGCAGCGCTTCAATCTCTTTCCGGACCGTGGTCTCCAAGGTCTTCTCCTTTCTCTGGACCGTTAACCTCGTGTCCATGAGGGCTTGAAGTGGCCGGGTTATCAAGGGAATCTTCGCGCCGGATTCGACGTCGGTATCGCAGGTAGCCGGCGGCCAGGATGCTGGCGATGGATTGCAGTTCTTCGGTCGGAACAGCCAAGACGGATCACCTCGCTGTGGATTTGGCACCCACAGCGTTGTCCGCCTCGCGGTCGTTCCGCTGTCCGGTGGGATTGCGGGATCGGCGTGCGCTTCTCCCGCTGTAAACATACGCAAGAATTCCGAAAGTTGTGCACACCCACGTCGGTCGAGACGAACTGGGCTGTTAAATAAGGCAGGGCCCCCTGCGGAGAAGAGGAGAGGTAGGCCGGAAAGTCGCGCCCGGGGACTCACCAGGGCGCAAACGGAGAATCTCCAGGGCCGACTGCGGAGAGGCGGCACTCACCGTAAACGCATGGCTATGTTGAGGAAAACGCAACGTGTCGCATCGGGCAGACGAACGGCGAAGACGTTAACAACAGGGGACTTGCATTCCGTGGTGGGATGGTTTGGCTCCTCAGGTAGGACTCGAACCTACAACCCTTCGGTTAACAGCCGAATGCTCTACCATTGAGCTACTGAGGAGCAATGAGTTAACTTCATTACAACAAACGGACTGCCGGGTGTCAAATACGCGCCGTTTCTCAGGCAAGATGAGCACGGGGCGGTACCGCATGCCGGGCGCGGATTGGCGCGGGTGTGGCGACCGACAAGCTCGAAGCGATCACACTGCAACACCTCAGAACTCGCGCAGCAGTTCCAACATCCGGCGGTCGAGCTTGTGGCCGTGCCACTTCTCGTACTTGACGTCGCTGCGGTCGCTGTCCAGAATTCCGAAGGAACCGCGAAAGCACCACAGCGCCCAGCCCCAGTTGACGCCTTTCCAAAGCGACAGGAAGTCTCGCATCCAGCTCAAGGTCACCGCGTGCGGCGTATGGTTCCAGCAGCCCCACTCGCCCACGAACACCGTCGCACCGCGATCGGCCATTTCCCGATACGGCTGAATGCACCAGCGCTCCAGCATGGCGCGGTTCCACTCCACGGTTTCCGAAACGCGCATCGGCCAGGCCGGCACCTGCCGCGGCGTGCCTGCCCAGGGCGCCAGGTAGTGGGTAAGGGCGAATGGCGCGTAGCCGCGCGTCGCGTGCACCGCGTTGGGGATGTCGGCCAGTTCTTTCACCGGCAGGAACGCTTCGCCGAACAAGCCGTCGATCAGAACCAGGCGGGCAGGGTCCGCTTGCCGGATGGCATCCACGCCGGCGCGAATCACCTTCTCATATTGGCCCGCGCTGCAGTGGCTCGGCTCGTTAATCGGGTTGAAACTCAGGCGCCGGCTCGGAATCCCTCGATATCGCTCCGCAAAATGGCCCCAGTAGAACCGAAAAATGTCCACCGCATGCTGGTCGGTCCACAAATTCCAAGGTTCGGCAAGCAGTGCCTGGCTGACCGAGTAGCCCGGCGCGCGGTGAAAATTGAGGCACACGTGGACGCCATACTGCCTGCCCCATTCCACCGCCTGGTCGATTTCGCGCAGCGTGCTCTCCGCCATGCGAAACGGGTCCTTCGGGTCGGCCCAGCAACGGTAGGACATCGGCAGGCGCGCGAAGTTGAACCCCCATTGCGCCATCCATTCAAAATCGGTTTCGACGAACGGCCCGTTGTGCCGTCCCCATTCCGGGTCGAGCGACGCCCATTCGTCCGGTGTCGCGGTGAACTTCTCCTGCAAGTTGAAACCGCGCCATTTCGCCGGCGCCTCAGCCGCGCTTCCGCCTGCGCCGAGCACCGCTGCCCCCGCCAACCCACCAAAAGCGCGGCGGCTGAGCGACGTGCCGAAATCCATCTTGGCCACGTCGCTTATTCTAGCCAATCGCCTTGGCGGGAAATACACCGGTGTGTCGTCTGCGGACGCCGTCCCATACCGCGACGTGCCGTCCCGGAAGCGAACAGTCGCCGGTTCACCAAGGCGCTGTGTTAAAACGGCTTGTGAAGGGCACGTGGCGTGCAGCCACAAGTGATCGGTGCCGATCCCAGCCATGAACGCTCTCGAAAGTGCGTGTCCGCCGCTGGCCGATTTTCGGGTGCTGGTGTGTGACGACCAGCCGGACGTATGCGAGGCGCTGCGGCTGCTCTTGAAGAGTCAAGGCTGGCAGGCGGTCACGGTGGACTCGCCGGCGGCCCTGCTGGATCGGGCGCGCGGCGAGACCTTCGACCTGGTTCTGCTGGACCTCAACTATGCGCGGGATACCACTTCGGGAGCCGAGGGCATGGATCTTCTGGCGAGCCTGGAGGCCCAAGGCAACGCCGCTCCGGTAATGGTGATGACGGCCTGGAGCAGTTTCGATCTGGCGGTGGAAGCCATGCGGTGCGGCGCGTGCGATTTCATCCAGAAACCGTGGGACAACCAGCGGCTGATCGCGGCCATTCGCAAACAGGCCGATTCGGGCCGGCGCCGCAAGTCGGAACTGGAAATCGCCGCCGCCGTGCAGCAGAAGCTATTCCCCGGCGATCCGCCCCGCCTGGCCACGCTGGAGTGCTCCGCCCAGTGCGTGGCGGCGCGCGAGGTCGGCGGCGATTACTACGATTATCTCCCCGCCGGCGATGGCCGCGAAGTGTTTCTGCTGGCCGATGTTTCGGGCAAAGGCGTGCCGGCGGCCCTCCTGATGGCGAACCTTCAGGCCGCTTTCCGCAGCCAGGCGGAGGAGGCGCTGTGCGCGCCCGCGGCGCTGCTCCATGGCATCAATCGCCATTTCTTCCATTCCACCGCCGCCGAGCGCTTCGCCACATTGTTCTACGGGCTCTATGACGACCGCACGCGCCGCTTGCGCTATGTCAACTGCGCCCACAACGCGCCGCTGCTGCTGCGGCGGTCGGGCGCGCTCGAGCGGCTCGACGCCACGGCGCTGATGCTGGGGGCCTTCGAGCAGTGGAGTTGCACCGTGTCCGAGGTGGCGCTCGAGCCCGGCGACGCGCTGGTGATCTATTCCGACGGCGTCACCGAGGCTACCTCCGCTTCCGGCGATGAATTCGGCGAACAGCGGCTCGAGCGCGTACTGCGGGGCCGGCAGGGGCAACCCGCCGCGCTGGTGGTGGACGCCATCCTCGACGCCGTAGCCGCTTTCGGCAGCGGGCCGCGCAGTGACGACATCACCGTGATGGCCCTGCGGGCGCTCTAACTAACTAACACCGCCGCCTAGCCGCTCGCGAGCCGGCCAATTCGGGCAGAATCTGCCCAATAACAGCACCTAAGTTCCTTGTTTTCGGTAAGAAATTGGGCAGATTCTGCCCGAATTCAACTGCGCGCCCGCCACTGTAGCCGTTTGACTTGACTCGGTCGCCCGCGCTATCGTGCAAGTAGGCGTAACCTCAGCAGGGCGCGGTAGCCAAGTGGTAAGGCCAAGGTCTGCAAAACCTTTATTCGTCGGTTCGATTCCGACCCGCGCCTCCAAGCCGCCGACACCACGCAGTCCAACTTTTTCTAAAGCGCCGGCAGTGGGGCGCCGTTCAGACCGGGGATGATGAAGTCGCCTCCGCCACCTATGTCAGCAACGTGCAGGGCGGTTCGCTGGCGGCGCCGACGCCGGCTCCGGCCGCGTGGTCTCTGGGGCTGTTGGGATTGGGATTGATCGCGCTCTATTCCGGCGTGCGCAGATTACGCCGGGCGCACTAAGGCCGCATCGGCCCGTTCGCATCGAACACGTTCTTCCCCGCGCGCTGTTTCAGCACGGCGACGGCTTCTTCGACGGGGCAGCGCGGCATGGCGAGATCGCCGGCCACGACCGCCCGTAGCTCCACCATGTTGCGCAGCAGCCTCGATGTGGTTTTGCCGCCGCGGTGTATGCTCAACTTTGCGTCTTCGATATCGGCCGCGTAGCCGTCGAAGAAGCGGATGATGAGCAGCATGCCGGTGAAGGTCATGCCGGGGCGATAGGATTCGATCACCTCGCCATCGAAAAAGCCGGCCTCGCGCGCGGGCGGGTGCACGGTGTACCCGTGCAGGCGCTGCCCGCCGAAGTACACGCCGGCCTGGTAAGCGTCCGGCACGGCGGTGCGGTCGAAAACGAAGCGGTAGCTGCCCTGCTCGAATTCCCAGGGCAGCCGGTCCAGGCGAATCGCGCGGCGGAAGGGCGCCCCGTAGCCTACATCGACGTGATACGCGACGCCGGACAGCCGGACGCGAATCGAAGTGTGCACGTTGGGCTTGCTCATGTCCGCGCCGAGCAGGTCCGCCTGGTAACCCAGCGCGTGGAGCAGGGAGGCGAGAAATGGATTGTTGGTGTGACAGGTTCCGCCCAGGTCGCGATGCTCGATGCCGTCCAAGAATTCGGCAAGCGTGGTGACGCGGCCGGCGCCCTCGCGTCCCAATAGCAGCAGCTTGGACACGTTCTCGAAAGGCACGCGGCACAAATGGCGGCGGACGATATCGTCGAGCGCCGCTTCGTCCAAAACCGCGGTCCCGGCGATCGGCTTGCGAATACCCAGAAGTCGCAGGTATCGCTCAAGTTCTGCGGCGACCATGCTTGCCCGATTCTATCGCGAGCAGCGCCGAAACGGGCGCAAAATTTCTTGGAACTATTTCCATGGCAACCCCGAATGTGCGGCGCTCATCTATAATGTAGAGTCACGCGGATGGAAGCGAAATGAAGGGCTTTCTCCTGATCCTCGGAACGGCCGGCCTGCTGGCGGCCGGATCTCCGGAGTTGGAGCGCGCGCGCAACCTGTACGACCATACCGCGTTCGATCAGTCGCTACGGGTCCTCGAAGCCATTGCGGTTAAAGATGCCGCGGTTTACGAGCTGATGGGCCGAGATTATTATATGCAGGGCGACTACAAGCGCTCGACCGAGGCCCTGGAGAAGGCCCTGGCCGCCGAACCTCGCGATTCCTTCCATGCGCTATGGCTGGCCCGGGCTTACGGGCGCCGCGCGGAGAGCGCCAGCCTGTTCACGGCGCCCGGACTCGCATCCAAGGCACACCGGTACTTCGAGCGCGCCGTCGAACTCGATCCACGCAACCTGGAAGCGCTATCCGATCTGTTCGATTACTACCTGGAAGCGCCCGGCTTCCTGGGCGGCGGGATGGAGAAGGCGCAGCGCGCGGCGGCACAAATCGCCGAACTCAGCCCGGCCGAGGGTTACCTGGCGAAGGCCAAGCTGGCCGAGAAGCGAGAAGAATATTCCACCGAAGAGGCCCACTTGCGATCGGCTATCGGAGCCGCGCCGGAACAGATCGGCAAGTTGATCGAGTTGGCGCGCTTTCTGGTGAGGCAAGGCCGCGTGCCGGAGGCCGACCAGAGCCTGGCTCGGGCCGAGAAGATCGCGCCCGGCAACCCCAGGCTGATGATCGCCAAAGCCGATCTGTACATCAAGACCGGCCGCAAGCGGCAGGCCCGCGAAATCCTGCAGCGCTATATGAATGCGCAACTCACTCCCGACGATCCGCCGCGATCCGAGGCCCTGCGGCTGCTGCGCCAGGCGGGCAACTAAGCCGCCCATGCTGCTCGGCGAATCCCTCCGCTTCAGCGCCCAGGCGCTGCGCGCCAATCCGATTCGCTCCCTGCTCACCGGACTGGGGATGGTGATCGGCACCGCTTCGGTGATCCTGGTGGTGACGATTTCGCTCACCAGCCGCGATTACATCCTGGAGCAGATCGAGGGCATCGGCTCCAACATCATCTTCGCCTACTACGTGAACAGCGGCCCGACCGTCGTTACCGCCGACGCCGATTACGTCAAGCTCGCCGACATCGATGCCGTCCGCCAGCTTCTGGCCGGCGACATCGCGGCCGCCACTGCCGTGATGTCCGATATCGATCCGCTTCTGATCGGCGGCAAGGTGCGCGACGTGAAGATCATCGGCACCGACGACTCCTATGCCGCCGTGCGCAACATCGCCATCAGCTCGGGACGCCCGCTCGAGGCCAGCGACCTCTCGCTGCGCGAGAAAGTCGCCCTGCTCAGCGATCCGCTCGCGCAGCGCATGTATGGCGCGCGCACCGCGGCTTTGAATCGGAAGATTCGCCTGTACGGCCTGGAGTTCACGGTTATCGGAACCTTCCACGAGCGGGTGGAAACCTATGGCCAGTCGGAAATCGAGCGCGACACCATCCTGATGCCGGTGACCGTGCTGCGCTACTTCACCCCGGTGGAGCGCATCGACCCGATGTACGTGCAGGTTCGCACTCCCGAGCAGGTGGACCGCGTGGCGGCGCGGGTGCAGCAAATCCTGGAGAGCCGCCACCGCCCCGGCGCGCCATACCGCGTGCAAACCCTGACCGCCATTCTGGACGCCGCCAAGAACATCTCGCTGATTCTGTCGCTGGTGCTGGTGCTGGTCTCGGCCATCACGCTGGTGATCTCGGGGATCGGCATCATGAACATCATGCTGGTGACGGTGACGGAGCGCACCCGCGAAATCGGCTTGCGCCTGGCGGTGGGCGCTTCGGCGCGCGAGATCCTGCTCCAGTTTCTGGTCGAAGCCATGATGGTCAGCCTTTCCGGCGGCCTGGTCGGCATCCTGGCCGGAGTGGCGATTCCGCTGAGCGTCGGGCTCTTCGCCGACATCCGCATCCCGGTCTCGCCGGTCGCCATCGCCGTTGCGTTCGGCGTTTCCTGCGTTGTGGGCCTGGTCTTCGGCATCCTTCCCGCCAACCGCGCCGCGCATCTGAATCCCACCGAAGCGCTGCGCTACGAATAGCTCACCGCCCCGCGATAGCTTGCCGTCGCTCGGGGCTGTGCGACACATAAATGGCGGGTCTTGCTAAACTTCAGGTAATGAAGAAGGCCATCTGGAGAGCCGCCATCGAAGTCGGTTTTATCGTCTTCCTGTTCTATTCCAACCTTCTCATGGGCGAATTTGGCAACTCCGGAAAAGGCCGGGAAATGGGCTTCGCTTGGGCCGTCGCGGATATTTTAACGACTGCCAATTTTGCGATTGCCATTGTGGCCGCGCTCATCGGCTACGTTGTTTTTGAGTTTCTTCGGAGCAAATTCTGAGCGGATCGGGCTAGCGCAAATCGTGGCTTCGAGCCGCGACTGGCCCTAAAGAGCCTCATCCCGGCCGCAGTTACCCGATTGTACAATCGGTATAGGGAGGTTCGCATATGAGGATACTCTGCGGGTTGGGACTTGCCATCCTGATTTCAGGCAGCCTCGCGGCGGAACACCATGGCGATCGGGCGCCCACTCACAGCGGGGCGGCGTCCAACGGCGCGCGGCCGAGTGTCCCACGTTCCTCTTCGCGCTTCCAGCGTGCGCCCTCCATGATCATGGCTCCCTACGCTTATCCGGCCGATTACGATTACAGTGCGCCGCCCGCGGACCAGTCGTACACCGATTCGTCCGAAGCTGTGGCCGGCGCAGCCGCCGATGACAGTTCGCCGGCCCCGCGGAGCGCCCGCGCCTCCGAGCCGCCGGTGCACAGCCTGATCCTCGACATGGAAGATATGGACGCGACGCCTCCCGCGGAGCCGGTGCACTACTACATCGCTCTCAAGGACTGCCACGTCTATCTGGCCGTCGCTTACTGGGTGCAGGGAGATACGCTGCATTACTTTCTTCCCGGCAACACGCACAACCAGGTCTCGCTTTCGCTGGTGGATCGCGACCTGACCCGGCGCCTGAATCGGGAATCCGGGACGGAAGTGCGGTTACCGGGGAAATGAGGCTGGCGAAGAGCCGGACTTGGCCCCCCCACGAAGCTTATTCCCACTCGATGGTGGCTGGCGGTTTGTTCGTCAGGTCGTAGAATACGCCGGCGATCTCGGGTATCGCCATCAGTTCTTGGCACATTTGGTTCAGTAGTTCGGGTGGCATCGCGACCGAGCGCGCGGTCATGCCGTCCACCGAATCCACCGGCCGCAACACCACCGAGTCCGGCGCCTCGCCACAGCCCAGGGGAATTAAAATCACGGGAAACTGCCAAACCGTGGCGTCATAGCCGCTCGAGTGCGAGATTCGCCGCACGATGGCGTCGGCGCGGCGCAATCGCTCGATCCGCTCCGGCGTGAGGGAACCGGCCCGCACCCGCAGGCCAGCGAGCGGAACGCGCGTGGCAACGGCGGCGATCGCCCGGTTGACGCCGCTCAGGCGGTTGATCAGCGCGGTGGCGCGCTCGTGGTCGAGCGCGTCAATCGCCAGCACCGGCGCGTAGCTGCGCGAATCGCCTTGCACGCCGACGGAATGCACCGGGATAACGAACCCCTCCGCGGTGGCGGTCGCCGCCGCGTCCGATTCGGCGCAAAGGCAGCGGATCGCCAGACCGGGACCGGGAAACGGATGCCGTTCGAGCAATTCGGCGGGCAAGCCCAGCTCGCGGCCCACCTCCCGCACCTCGTCCTTATAGAACGATTTCAGCGGCTCCACGATACGCCCGCTTGCAATCAGCGCCTGAATGCCGGCCACGCGGTTGTGATGGGTTTTGATGACGGCGGCCTTGGCCGTGCCGCCGGATTCGATGGTGTCCGGGTAGATGGTCCCCTGCCCAAGAATCCAGTTCTCTTCGAAGATGTGGCGCGCTTCGATGATGCGCTCCTGCACGCGCACGAACTCCTCGCCGATAATGTGCCGCTTGCGCTCGGGATCGGTGACTCCGGCAAGCGCACCCAAAAACCGCTCGCCCGCCTGCTCTACGACGACGCCAAGGCGGCTCACGAAGTCGGTCTCTCCTTCGCGCATCAGGCCGGTATCGACATAGACGCCGCGCACGCGTCCGCGCCCCAGCGCGCGCGTGCACAGGGTGTACGCCACGCTCGAATCCACGCCGCCGCTGACGAAGAAGAAGACGCTGCGGTCGCCCACCGTGTCGCGAATTTCCTGCTCCAGCATGGGCACGCGCCCGCGCGGCTCCCAATCCCGGACGCACCCGCACACGCCGAAGACGAAATTGCGCAGGTATTCGCGGCCGCGCAGCGTGTGGACCACTTCGGGATGGAATTGCAGCCCGTAGAGCTTGCGCTCCGCGGCGGCGATGGCCGCCACCGCGCAGGTATCGGTGCGGCCGGTCACCACGAACCCGGCCGGCGCGGCGGCCACCACGTCGCGATGGCTCATCCAGATTTGCTGCCGCCCGGCGAGGCCGGCGAACAGCGGGTCGCCGGCCTCCTCGAGTTCGAGGGTGGCCAGGCCGTACTCGCCCTTTTCGCCGCGCGTGACCGTGCCGCCCAGCAGGTACGCCATCAATTGCTGCCCGTAGCAGATGCCGAGCACGGCCTGCCCGGTCGAGAAAATCGCCGGGTCCGCAGTGGGGCTGTCGGGATCGTATACGCTGGCCGGTCCGCCCGAGATGACGATTCCTTTGGCCCCGGCCAGATCGCCCGCCCGAGTCTCGCTGGGACGCACTTCGGCGTACACACCCAGGTCACGCACTTTGCGGGCGATCAGATGGCAGTATTGCCCGCCGGCGTCCAGCACGAAGATCTGTGGATTGGGATTCAAGTACCGATGGTAGCAAGAGCAAGGCCGGAAGGGGCTGGGCCGGCGGAGGATTCCGAATTGTGGAGAGCCGTGATTCGGGCAACCATGTCTGGCCGTTAGTATATTCCAAGTATTGTAGGGACCCGCTTTTCCGGTTATTCTCTATTCAACAAGCGAGATTTCCTTAGGATTAGGCGTTAAGGTAAGCAGGTTCTGGATCCCCGGAATGAGCCGGTTCGCACACCCCGCGCACTGGCGAACACGGCCCACCGGTGCTTACCCTAACGCCTATACTTTTTTGAGGGGTACCCCACACAGCCCGGATGACGGAAGCGGGCGGCGGCAAGCGCTGCACCGGGGGTCTAGCGCCGCCCGATCACCGTGGCGGCCGGCCGGCGGCCCTGCACCACCAACCTGCCCTTCTCCAAGAGCGCGGCGGCTTGCGCCAGCGCGTCCACGGCTTGTGCCGCTTCGGGATCGGTCATGGCAAAAACGCGGTCGCTCTCGTCCACGTTAAACGCCCAGATGTACATCTCTCTGGCCAGGTAGCGCCTGATCCAATCGTGGTCGCGTGTAAACTCGGCCTCGGTAAAGTGATAGCCATGATCGAGGAGGTAGTCGTGCAGTTCCTCGATGGTGTCTTTGTCCGGCATCCAACCCTCCGGCAGCCTGGCCGGATGCGCGGCGAAGTAGGCGCGAGTGAAGCTGAACAGGCCGGTTCGGTCGAGATCGAACTCGAGCCGGTCTCTGCGCGGCGAATCGAACTTTTCGTCCGGTGCGATGCCGTTGCCGCCGTACACCGCGCGGCCTCCATCGGTGGCGCGCCGGTCGCTCGAATCCGGCGTGGCGCGGCCTTCGTGAAAGTAGTAATCGTACAAAGTCTCGTGGGAATAATCGCGCTGGATGAGACGGCCGCTGGGAGTGTAGAAATGGGCCGTGGTCAACGCCAGCGCGGTGCGGCCGGGCAGTGGAAAGATGGTTTGCACCAGGCCCTTGCCAAAGGTGTTCTCGCCCAGAATCCAGGCCCGGTCGTGATCCTGCAACGCGCCTGAGACGATTTCAGCGGCCGAAGCGGAGTAGTGGTTCACCAGGACCACGATGGGGTACCGCCTGCCCTGGCCCGAGCGCTCCGCCCGGTAGACCAGTTCCTGGGAAGATCGCCCGCGCTGCGAAACGACGCTCTGCCCCTTCTCGAGAAAGTGGCCGGCCACGTCCACCGCCTGGTGCAGCAGGCCGCCGGGGTTGTCGCGCAGGTCCAGAATCAGGCCCTCGATACGGTCCTCTCCCAGACGTTTCAGATTCTGCTCCACCTCGCGCCCGGTGTAGTCGCCGAAGCTGAGGACATGAAGGTAAGCGATGCCGGGCTTCAGCCAGAAGGCGTCGTGAACGGTCTTGCGGGTGATGTCCTCGCGAACCAGAGCGAAGCTGAGGCGCTCGGCGGTTCCGGTGGCCCCCTCGCGCTCCACCGTCACCGTCACCTGCGTGTTGCGCGGACCCTTCAACAGGTCCACCACCTCGCTGGTGTTCAGGCCGCCGACGGACTGGCCATTGACCGCGACAATGGCGTCGCCGGGCCGTATCCCCGCGCGGTAGGCGGGCGAACCGGGAAATGGCGCGCTTACCACGGTCTGGTCGCCGCGCACTCCCACGCTCATGCCGACGCCGCTGTAGTGCTCCGTCTGCTCCTCGCGCAGCGCCTGGAAATCCTTGGGATCGAAAAAAGTGGAGTGCGGATCGAGCGTGCGCAGCATTCCGGGGATCATGCCCCGGTAGATAGCCTGGTCCGGATCCGGAACCGTGGCGAAGTTCTCTTCCACCAGTTCGTAGGCAAGCGCGACGCGGCCCACATTCTGGCTGGCGGCGGGCTCGGCGGCACCGGCCGCCGCCGGCTGGACGTAAAGACCGCCCGCCAGCCAAAAGGCCAGGATCGAGGCCACCTGCGCAAACCGCGTTCGCCGCTCAACCATCATTTGGAATCCGCCCCCCGCAACCCTAATATAGTCTATCTATCCGGTTAGACGCACCGGGCGGGGTTTCGGCTGCGGGGATTCGCGCCAGGACGGCGCCATGGAGTGTGCCGACAAAAAAAGAGGGGAGCCGAAGCTCCCCTCTCCAAGAAAACAACAGGTTGTGAGACTAGTTCTCCAGCGCCTCGACGGCACCCGGGAACGTATTGGCGCCGGCGCGATCGTTGATCACCAGAGCCAGGTAGCTGGCCATGATGTTGCGCACGCCGACATCGGTGACGTTCGCATAACCATGAGCATACTGGAAGTTGCAAACTGCGATCATGTAACCGGTCCAGCCTGGGCCCACTGACTGCGAAGCCAGTGTAAGAGCCGTAGTGCCGGTCATGATGTCCACCGCGCTGGCGCTAGGAGTCAGAACAACTCCACCCGCGCTCAGAATGGTGTAAGCCGGAGGTGTCGAAGGAGTGGTGGCTCCGGGAGGGCCTCCATACCAATACAGGGTGCAGAGACCGTGTTGATTGGGTGTGCTAAACGGATCGCTGGTCGTATTGGCGATCGAGATACCCGTATCGAAGCCAGCGGTCTCGGTTGCGTTGCCAAATGCCGTCGTGACATACGGGAACAACAGCGTCGTGCTGCAGAGGCTGAAGGTCAGGAACGGTGTCTGGCTGGAGTTAGCCGCAATCGCGAACCGCGGAATCGTCAAGCTGCTCGAAGCCTGCCCAGCGGCGCTGGCCGAGAACGGCGCAGTCGGCGTCGGAGCATAGCTCAGAGTCGCAGTGATTCCACTCGCGGCGTTGGGCTGGACGGTATTCGCAAACGTTACGTACACGCCGAAATCGAAGTTTTCATTCGTGTTCGGCAGGGCCTGTACAACTTCCCATACCAGCGGCGAGCCGTTGGTAACCGCGTACTCGGTACCCGTAGTGGGGGTAACCATCGCTTGCGGATCGACACTCGTTTCCCCGTTCACCATGTAGGCGTACTCGGGAGGAAGCGTCGTGAACGAGTTTGCGAAAGAGGTACCAACAGGCGCAGGAGCGCCACCGCCCGTGCCGACGCCGCCGACCACGTTGACCGACGAAACGTAGATCGTCACACCGGACGGGATATTGTTGAACACCGCTTTGAGGCGAGTGCCGTAGTCCGCCAAGCCGGCAGTGTAGGTATTGCCACCACCTGTGCCTGTGAGCGGGCCACCGCCACCGCTAAATGCGCTGATGAAGCCGGACTCTGAGTTGTAGATCGCGCCCGGAGTGTTCTGGATCGCTGTCGCGGAGGTGGTCCCTGGGTAAACGCCACCACCGTTGACGCGGGTCTTGAACGCAGTGCCGAACAGCTCACTAAACCGCAGGACTGCAACCAGTTGGTTGGTTTGCGGATTGCATTGATAGAACGGAACGGTGGTGACCGCGCCGTTGTTCGCCGCATTCCGGAACGAACCCTGGAAGCTCTGCTGGATGTAGCCAACCGTCACGGTCGGGTTGGTTACCGACACCTGAACGTTGTTGACGGAGATCTGGGCCAGAACGTTCTGGAAGCCAGAGCCGCCGCCGGTGATGCCATTGGCGTTCACGCGCAGGTTGGTGATGCGGACGACGCGCGAGCTGCCGTTGCTGACCGGGGGCAGAATCGGCACGCCAAAGAACGTCACCTGGTTGGCGCCATTGGTAACACCCTGAAATACGTTCGGGGCTGGCTGGAAGTTAGCTGCGCCAGTGGGCCCCAACACAGGAGCGATTGCCCCACCCGGAGCGCCCGTGTTCGTTACTGTTCCTACCCATGCCAGACACCCAGTCAACGGGGTGGGGCAAAGGTATTGTGTTTCCGCAGGGCCAACGCCCTGCAGTCCGGGTGCAGTACCCGGCTCGTCCAACATCAACAACGCTTCCGAACCGTTACCGAGCAACCGGCTGGTGATGGTTCCCTGCAGGTTGACCACGATGTTGGCCTGCGGGATCGGCTGCCCGATGGCAATCGGCGACCCGCCGGTGCAGATGAGTGTGATATCGCCCACCAACTCCGTGTAACCTTCAGTGCGTAACTGTGGGGGTACGGCAGTACCAGCTTGGCATATTAGGTTTGTGCCCTCGTTGATAACGCCGCCCTGCGCGCTGGCTACCCCTGTAAATACCAGGGCTAGCACAGACAGCGCAAGAATCCATTTGCGAAAATCTGCCATTTCCTTCTCCTTGTAAATTTACAAAATGTTGAATCGGTCGAAGTACTCTTCCAACCTGAGCCTCTTGACTCCAGTTTCCAAGCCGTTCACACAACCTGGGGACTTCTCCGTGTCGGGCGGAGGTTCGATTTCCGAAGGTCACCAAGCTGACCGCCGGGCCTTTGTTGAACTCTTGCCAAGTGGTACGTCTTTTGTTTTAAACGAATTCTGTACTCACCAGGCACGAACGAAAAATTGCACACAAACACCGGACGCGTTAAAACCTATTAGTAACCCATTGCCCGGCCAGTGTCAAGAGAAATTCTTTCCCTTCAACACGAAACGGCCCGCCCACGCGATTCGATTGCGCTTCGTACAAGTTTCGCCTGATTTAACCATGTAAAGCACCCTCCAGTCAAGGGTTTCACACCGAATCGTCTCATTTTTTTGTCGAGCGCAACCCGATAATTCCCGCGCCTGCGGTGCGAGAACCGGATTTCCGGAGGGGAAATCCCCCAAACGTGTTCCCTGGCACACACCCGGCCACCGGCTTTAATGAGGTTAGGGCCATCGAAGAACATTCCGCCCCCCGCGGCCGCCGGCTAAGAAGATGCCTGCGACCGCGGCGCCGGCTGGAAGCTCAGTTCGCCCGAGTCGCTGGCGGCATCCACCAGGATGACTTGGCCATCGAGGACCCTGCCTGCCACCAGCAGGCGGCCCAGCGGGTTTTCGATCTTCTTCTGGATGGCCCGCTTGAGGGGACGCGCTCCATAGGCGGGATCGTAGCCCGTCCGCACCAGGTTCGCGCGTGCCCGCTCGGTCAACTCGAGCTTGATTTGCCGGTCCGCCAGCCGGGCGCACACGCGGCCCAGTTGGATATCGACGATTTGCCTCAAATGCTCTTCGGCCAGCGCGTGAAACACGATGGTCTCATCCACCCGGTTCAGGAACTCGGGGCGGAAGTGGGCGCGCATTTCCTCCAGCACGGCTTCCTTCATGCGCTCGTAGGCGTCGCCTAAAAAACCGCCGCGGTAGTCGAGAATGCGCTGGCTGCCGACGTTCGAGGTCATGATGACGATGGTGTTCTTGAAATCGACGGTGCGGCCCTGGCCGTCCGTCAGGCGCCCGTCGTCGAGGATCTGTAACATCAGGTTGAACACGTCGTGGTGGGCCTTTTCGATTTCGTCGAACAGCACGACGGCGAAGGGCCGCCGGCGCACCGCTTCGGTCAACTGGCCGCCCTCGTCGTAGCCGACGTATCCGGGCGGCGCGCCCACCAGCCGCGCCACGGTGTGCTTTTCCTGGTACTCGGACATGTCGATGCGGATCATGGCGCGCTCGTCGTCGAAAAGGTATTCGGCCAGCGCGCGGGCCAACTCGGTTTTGCCGACCCCGGTGGGCCCCAGAAAAATGAAGCTGCCGATCGGGCGCGCCGGGTCCTTCAGGCCGGAGCGGGCGCGGATCACCGCCTCCGCCACCGCGGTGACGGCTTCATCCTGGCCGATCACCCGCCGGTGCAACTCGTCCTCGAGATGCAGCAGCTTCTCCATTTCGCCCGCCAGCAGCCTGGTTACCGGCACTCCGGTCCAGCGGCTCACCACTTCCGCGATGTCTTCCTCGTCCACCTCTTCTTTAATAAGGCGGGACTGCGCCTGCGGCGAGGCGAACTTGCCGGATTCCTCGTTCAACTGCCGTTCCAGGCCGGCCAGCGTGCCGTATTTCAATTCCGCGGCGCGGTTGAGATCGTATTGCCGCTCGGCCTGTTCGATTTCGAGCTTGGTCTGTTCCACCCGCCCGCGCAACTGGCGCAACCGTTCGACCGCGCCCTTCTCTCTCTGCCAGCGGGCGGCCAGGGCGTCGGATTCGGCTCTCAGGTCGGCCAGTTCCTTTTCCAGACGCGCCAGCCGCTCTTGCGACGCCTTGTCGGTTTCCTTGCGCAGCGCCTCGCGTTCGATTTCGAGCTGCATGATGCGGCGCCGCGTCTCGTCGAGTTCGGCCGGCATGGAGTCGATCTCGGTGCGCAGGCGCGCGGCGGCTTCGTCCACCAGGTCGATCGCTTTGTCCGGCAGAAAGCGGCCGGTGATGTAGCGGTTGGAAAGCACGGCGGCGGCCACCAGAGCGGCGTCCTTGATGCGCACGCCGTGGTGCACCTCGTAGCGCTCCTTGAGCCCGCGCAGGATGGAGATGGTGTCCTCGACGGTCGGCTGATCGACGACCACCGGCTGGAAACGGCGCTCCAGCGCGGCGTCCTTTTCGATGTTCTTGCGGTATTCGTCGAGCGTGGTGGCGCCGATGCAATGCAGTTCGCCGCGCGCCAGCATGGGCTTGAGCAGGTTGCCGGCGTCCATCGAGCCTTCCGCTTTCCCCGCTCCGACCACCGTGTGCAGCTCGTCGATGAACAGCACCACCTCGCCCGCCGCGTCCTGCACTTCCTTCAGCACCGCCTTCAGGCGCTCTTCGAATTCGCCGCGAAACTTGGCGCCCGCGATCAGCGCGCCCATGTCGAGCGCCACGATGCGCTTGCCCTTGAGTCCCTCCGGCACGTCGCCGCGCACGATGCGCAGCGCCAGCCCTTCCACGATGGCGGTCTTGCCCACGCCCGGCTCGCCGATCAGCACCGGGTTGTTCTTGGTGCGCCGGCTCAGCACCTGGATCACGCGGCGGATTTCTTCGTCGCGGCCGATCACCGGATCCAGCTTCCCCTGCGATGCCAGGCGGGTCAGATCGCGGCCGTACCGCTCCAGCGCTTCGTACGTCGCCTCCGGATTCTGCGAGGTCACCCGCTGGCTGCCGCGCACTTCGCGCAGCGCCTGCATCACCCGCTCGCGGGTCAGGCCAAACTCCTGCAACAGACGGCCCGCCGCGCCGCGGTCTTCGAGCGCCGCCAGCACCACGTGCTCCACCGAGATGTATGCGTCCTTCAGTTGGCGGGCTTCCTCGGCGGCGCGCTCGAGCAGCTTGCTGAAGCGCGGCGTCACATAGGCTTTGCCGGGAGTCGCGGCCGGCCCGGACACCTTGGGCATCCGGTCGAGCTCCGCTTCCAGCCTTGTCTCGATCGTATCCGGATTGACCTCCGCCTTTTGCAGAATCGAAGCCGCCAGGCCGCCCGGCTGCTCCAGCAGCGCGTGCAGCAGATGCTCCACGTCGATCTGCTGGTGGCCGTATCGGCCAGCCGTGCTCTCCGCCGCCCGGATGGCCTCTTGCAGTTTCTCGGTAAAGCGGTTGATGTCCATAATCTAATGCTACAAGTACAGAGTCTTTTCGGCGACGGCGCACAGGCAGGATGTGAAATGCCGCAGCGGCGCCAATCTCAACAACGCGCGCGTGGAGGCCGATGCGCCGTTCGCCGGCAGCAGATCCATTTGCGTCTGATACCCCATCGCGAGCGGAAGGAACCCGGAACGCAAAAGAAGCCGGCGAAGGTCGGACTTGGAATAAAGGTTACGGTGAAAATCCTCGCGGCCTCTCACCCGCAACCACCACTCTTCCACCGATCGCGCATTGGGCAAATAGCCGACAATCAGGCGCCCCCGCGGTTGGAGCACGCGATGAAGCTCCTTCAGCGACTCGTAGTCCATGGGCACGTGCTCCAGAACGCCGGACGCGATGACGGCATCGAACTGCCCATCCGGATAGGGGAGCTGGAAGGGATGCGCCAGTTGCCGATATTCCAGCCCGGCATAGCGATAGAAATCCTCGTATCGGCGCGGATCGACGATGTCACATCCGTGCAGGACCACCTCTCGCGAGAATCTGGCGCGAATCAGGCATGCGTCCGGGGCGTGATGGCACCCCCAATCGAGGATGGACATCCGGCCCGCCAGGTACGGCTCGTAGAGCCGGAACAGGCGGACCGTGCCGGAGAGAAAAGCGGGCTCCGCGTGGGTGCGGACATACGAGTCGTCGCAAACCCGGTCCAGGTACTGTTTGTACAAGCCTGCCAAAACCGTTTCGAGGCTTTCCTGCATCCAGTTTCGGTGGATCTGATAACTTAATCTATAAGGTCAGGCGAACCTTTTTGCCCAGGATTTCCGCGCCGGGATCCCGGCCGGCCTCCATTCTACACCCAAGAGCCACTTTGGGAGCCATCCTCTTCCTCGAATTCCAAGCGGACCCCAGACTCACGGCCGGCGCGGAAAACAACGCGGATAATAGCGCTTGTTACCGGTCCGAATCCGGTATATACCTGGATTAGCTCAGACGGGCCGATTCTGAGTGGCCCGCCGACGCCGGGTTCACACATGCCCGAACCTCGTGGGTCAGGGTTGCCGGACGCCAACGCGGCCAAGACCGGGTCGAAGGACCCGCGGCTGGCGCTGACCGCCCCTCTTCTGCGGCGGCTTCTGCAAGGGCTGACCCTGCTCGCGATTCTGTATTTCGCGGTTGGCGAACCATTCCTCTTCGTCAACAAGCTGGGCTCGCTGGCCATCGGCGGCGCCGCCGTGATCCTGGCGCTGCTGATTCCGGAATGGCTCCGCCGGAGAGGCCGGGTGCGGGCCGCGGCGTGGACCATGGTATTGGCGGGAACGCTGCTGACGGCGCTCGCAGTTTTCCTCTCCGGGGGCGTGCGCAGCCCGTTTTGCGTCGTGCAAGTAGTAATCATTCAGGAGGCGACGCTGCTGCTGGGACGCCGCGGGGCACTGGAGGTCGCGATTTTCACGGTGGCCTTCGACACGGCTACCGTGGTGGCCGAAGCGCTTGGCCACCGCCCGCCCACCATGTTTCCCATGCCGCCGTTGGTGTCGTGGTGCGTGGTCATGGCAGCTTGTGTTTTTCTGGCGCCGGCGCTGGACTATTTTCTGGGCCGTCTGGGCGGTGCGCTCGACAATGCGCGCCGGGAACTGGTCCGGCGGCGGGAAGCCGAAGCGGCGCTGAGCGGACGGGAAACCGCCTACCGCACGCTGTTCGAGCAGAGCCCGTTCGCGGTCGCCCTGACCGACGGGGACGGCAAGTACGTCGACGTCAACGAGAACTTCTGTAAACAAGCCGGGCTTCCCCGCTCCGAGGTGATCGGCAGGACCGCCCTCGATCTCGGCCAGGTGGACCGGCAGCAGTACGATGAATTTCGCCAAGCGATCCGGCTCGGCGGCGGGTCCATCCAGCAGCATGAGGCCACCTTTCGGACCAGAGACGGCGGCGTGGCTCACGCCCTGATTTCGGCCAGAGCCATCGAGATGCGCGGGCAGCGGTACGTGCTGGCAACGGTCAATTACATTACCCAGCGAGTGCAAGCGGAAGCGGCGCTGCGGGAAAGCGAGGCCCGCTACCGGCGTATCGTGGACACGGCCAACGAAGGCATCTGGTCGATGGACGAGCGCGGGATCACCAACTTCGCCAACCGGCGGATGGCCGAGATGCTCGGCTATGCGCCCGGGGAGATGCTCGGCCGCAGCCTGTTCTCGTTCGTGTTTCCGGAAGACGTCCCGCTTTTCGAACAGCGTACGGTCGATTTGCGGCGCGGCGAGGCCATCGTCGCCGAAAGGCGTTTCCGCCACCGCGGCGGGGCCGAGGTGCCGGCGCTGGTTTCGAGTACGCCCATCATCGATGAAGCGGGACAGTACAAGGGCGCGTTTGCGATGCTGATCGATATCACCGCGCAGAAGCGGGACCAGACCGAGCGCGAGCAGCTCCGCCGGCAACTGGAACAGTCGCAGAAACTGGAATCCCTGGGCCGTCTCGCCGGCGGGGTCGCCCACGACTTCAACAACCTGTTGACCGTCATCAACGGCTACAGCGACATGCTCGTCAAGAACCTGCCGGAAGGCGATCTGCAGCGGCAGGTGATCGAGGAGATTCGCGGCGCGGGCGAGCGCGCGGCGGCACTCACCAGGCAGTTACTCACCTTTGGCCGGCGTCAGATCGGGCGTCCGCGCCCGCTCGATCTCAACGCCCTGATTTCCGACGCGGAGCGCATGCTGCAGCGGCTCATCGGCGAGGATATTCTGCTCGAGACCGGCCTCGATCCGGCGCTCGATCCGGTCGAGGCCGATCCCAGCCAGATGCACCAGATTCTGCTGAACCTGTCGGTCAATGCCCGCGATGCGATGCCGGACGGCGGCAGGCTGGTCATCGCCACCGCCAACGCCCGATTCGACCGCGAGAACGCCCCCGCGGGCTGCCAGCCCGGCGCTTATGCGCGGTTGACCGTAGCCGATACCGGCACGGGCATGGACGACGACACCATGCAGCATCTCTTCGAGCCGTTCTTCACCACCAAACCCGGCGGACGCGGAACCGGGCTGGGACTGGCTACCGTCTACGGCATCGTCAAACAAAGCGGCGGCTCTATCCGCGTTCACAACGAGCCGGGCAAGGGATGCCGCTTCGAAATACATCTGCCGTGCGCTCGCGGCCCCGCGGAACCGGTTTCCGCCCCGGCCATCGAACTGCCTCAACCCGAGCGGCACCTCACCGTGCTGGTGGTGGAAGACCAGGACGACGTGCGCCGCCTGGCCTGCCGTGCGCTTCGCGCCAGCGGGTACCACGTCGTCGAAGCCGCCAGCGGCGATGAGGCGCTGCGCCTCGCCCAATCCGTCCAGGGCGGCTGCCATCTGGTGGTGACCGATGTGATCATGCCCGGCATATCCGGCAAGATCCTGGCTGAGGAACTGCGCGCCCACTGGCCGGATGTCAAGGTGCTCTTCATGTCCGGCTACCCCAATGACGTGATTCTCCGGCACGGGGTGATGGACGGCGCCGTCAACTACCTGGAAAAGCCGTTCACCCCCTCCGAACTGGCGGCAAAAGTCCGCGAAGTAATGGGATGACCCGTGGCGCAACACCGGCGGCGAGAGCGGCGCCGCTACCCCCCGCTGTACTAACCTGTAATTTGATCCCCTACCGCACTCTGTTCACCGCCGGCGCCGGAGCGTTCGACCCCTGGTGGTTGCGCTGGCGTCCCACCCTGCGATACCTGATGGAGACGGAGGCTCACGTCTACGCGCTGGCAATCGCGGCCAGCACGCTGCTGGCGTTCTTCCCGTTCCTGGTCGTGACGATCTGTTTGTTCCGCGACGTTCTGCACTGGCCGGCCGCCGTCGACGCGGTTTATCTCGCCATTCGCGACGTTTTCCCGGGCAAGTCGGGCGGCGTGGTAGCGCAAAACCTCCAGTCCTGGATGGTGCCGCACTTGCCCGTAACCTCGGTCGTTCTCCTGCTGGTCACCTCGAACGGCATTTTCGAACCGCTCGAAGTGGCGCTTAACCGCGCCTGGGGTGTCGCCGCAAACCGCAGCTACTGGAAGAACCAGTTGGTCAGTCTCGGCATGGTGTTCGCTTGCGGCGGGCTCGTCCTGCTGTCGCTCGTCTTCACCGCCTACAACCGCGAGTGGGTCGCCGCCTGGGCCGGTCACGGCGAATTGGCCACCTGGCTGACTTTGCTGCTGTTCAAGGTCGCCGCCGTGCCGGTTTCCATCCTCGTGCTGTTTCTGATCTATTGGCTCCTGCCCAATTGCAAGGTCGATCCCATGCAGGTGGCGCCGGTGGCGATTTGGGTGGGCCTGGCTCTCGAGTTGCTCAAGTACCTGAACATCCTGGTCCGGCCCTGGCTGGCGGAAAAACTGGATCGCGAATATCACATGTTTCAATACTCCGTGACCATCCTCCTGGGAAGTTTCGTCGCGGCCCTGATCGTGCTGGCCGGCGCCGAATTCGCCGCTCGCCGCGGCCGCGACGCCTGTGCGACTCAGGGGCCGGACGCGCGCTTCGCCGACTCGATTCCAGCTCTCAATAGTTCAAGGGTGGGTCAAATCACCCAGCCCAACTGACTGTGTGTGGGGGAAAGCTGCGTCTACCACCCGCGCGAGAAGGTGTGGATCGCCGCCTTGGCTCGCGACGCGATCGGCTCCGGCCGCCCGTCGGAGTGCAAATCGCCGGTCCGGCATTTGATGCGGCCATCGCGTTGCCGGTGACGTCGTCCCGGTTCGCCAGATCCGTCTGGTGAATCCTATCTAAAAGGCAATCGTTACATGGGTTTATGATCCCTCGGCCTGGGTCGGCACTGAGTTCCGCCTCCGCATTCTCATAGTCACCAAAGCCCTTGTCTTGAATGGGATGCCGCCGATCAAACGGGTTTTGCCGCCGTTGCGCCCGCAAAACGCCCGATTCCATCCTTCGATCCACGCATAACCACAACATTCTAAAAATAGTTAATGTACCGTACCGTGGGCCGCGCGTACGCCACTACCTGACCTCGCAGATTCCTTCATCCCGTATTACGGCCTATGTATTTCCGTAGTTATGGGCCTTCCGTGCACTTATTCGTCAGACAAATTCCTTTGTTTTCAACGAATGCTTTTCGACTGCTTTGAATGGCACTCCGAGTGCTAAATTCGACTGCCTACGGGAGGAAGTTGATGCCTAATCGCGGAAGTCTGACGAGAGTCGTCTGTGTTCTCACCTGCATCGTCGCCATGACGTTGCCATCCCTGTTCGCCCAGTCGCTGACCACGGGCGATATCGCGGGAGTCGTTAAAGATCAAAGCGGTGCCATGGTTCCGGGCGCCAATGTCATCGTGAAAAGCCTGGACAACGGCGCCGTCCAGACCGGCACAAGTTCTCAGACGGGCGAATATCGCTTCCGCCTGTTGAGGCCCGGCAACTACCAGGTGAGCGCCACCAAGACCGGCTTTCAGAAGACCGAGCGGAACGTGGAATTGGCCGTCGGCGAAGTCGCGACCGTCGACCTCAGCCTGCAACTCGGCGCAGCTACGCAAACCGTCGAAGTGTCCGCCGCCGCGCCGCTGATCAGCACCGAACCCAGCACGAATACCACGTTCACCCCGCAGCAGTTGGAGCAATTGCCTTCCGCGGGCGGTGACATCACCAACATCGCGTACACCGCGCCCGGCGTGGTCGTCAACACCACCGGCGGTTATGGCAACTTCCAGCTCAATGGTCTGCCCGCCACTTCGAATCTCTTCACGGTAAATGGCGAGAACGACATGGACCCGTATTTCAATATCAATAACTCGGGGGCATCCAACCTCACCATCGGCCAGAACGAATTGCAGGAAGCTACCGTCATCGCCAACCCGTACGGCGGCCAGTATGGCCAGCTCTCCGGCGCGCAGGTCAGCTATGTGACCATGTCCGGAACCAATCAGTTCCACGGCAACGCCGCGTATTGGTGGAACGGTCGCGCGATGAACTCCAACGACTGGTTTAATAACTATTACGGCGTCTCCAAGCCCTTCTCCAACGCCAACCAGTGGGCGGCGCGCTTCGGCGGGCCGATCCGCAAGAACTCGACTTTCTTCTTCGTCGATACCGAGGGCCTTCGCTTCATCCTGCCCAACGTTTTCTCGATTGAAACCCCGACTCCGGCGTTCGCCACCGCCGTCCTGAACAATGTGACCGCCACGCAGCCCAACGAAGCCGCCGCTTACAAGACTCTGCTCGGTCTTTGGGCCAATGCCCCAGGCTCGGCGAGCGCCACGCCCATTCCCAACCCGAGTTCCTGCACTTCCCTGACACTGCCGGGCTATAATGCAGCCTCCACCCCCTGCGCGCAGGTGTTTGAGTCCAGCGCGAATGCCCTGGGTTCCGAGTGGATCCTGGCCGTCAGGGTCGACCAGAAACTGGGTCCAAATGACAACGCCTTCTTCCGCTACAAGGGCGACCATGGCTTGCAGCCCACTACCCTCGATCCCATCAGTCCCAAGTTCGATGCCCTCTCGAGCCAGCCGGCCTACGACATGCAGGTCGAGGAAACTCACGTGGCGGGCGCGCGGTCGACCAACACCTTCGAGGCTACTTTCAGCCATTATGTCGCTCAGTTCGCGCAGAATGCCCAAGAGGTGGCCGCCACGTTCCCGTACCAAATCACGGACTCGGGGACGGTGCCCTTTACCAGCTTCAATTCGCAGGCGAGTTTCCCGCAGGGCCGCAACATTACGCAATACCAGTTCATCGACGACTTCACTCTGAATCGCGGCAAGCACAACTTCAAGTTCGGCGTGAATTTCCGCCGCTATGACGTCAGCGATCACAACTTCTATTACAACAACCCGCGCGTCTACTTCGGGTATGTCGGCTCCGGCTTGCAGGAATTCGCCGATGGCCTGGCGTACCAGTATCGCCAGGCGGATAACATTGCTTCCGATGTCCCCATTGCCATGTGGGGTGTCGGCGTTTACGCACAGGACGAGTGGAGCGTGGCGTCCAATCTGAAGTTGACGCTGGCCCTTCGCATCGAGCACAATTCCAACCCGGTGTGCAACTTCAACTGCTTCGCGAACTTCGACGGCCCGACTTCCGGGCTGGCCAGTTTCACCAGTTCCAACCCCGGCAGCGTCGCTTACTCGAGTGACATCACCGCCGGCCTGAACAAGGCTTACCAGGGCGTCGATTCCGCTGTCATCTCTCCGCGCATCGGCTTCAGTTGGTCGCCGGGAGGCAATCACAAGACCGTGGTCAGCGGCGGCTTCATGCTGGCCTATGACAACCCGGCTGCCGGTCTGGTGGACGATCTGTTGGCCAATCCGCCCGATTCCGTCAACATCCGCGTCCGGCCTACGGCCGGCACGCTGCCCTTCGATCCGGCCGGCGGGCTCGCCACCTTCAGAGCCTCGGCCAACGCTTTCAGCCTGAGTAAGTCTTACAGCGCGATCTCAGCGCAGTTGAAAGCTCTCGGCTCGATCTTCGCCGTTCCCGCCGTCGATTCGATCATCGGCACCATTCACGCTCCCATGGTGCGCGAGTGGAACCTCCAGATCCAACGCCAGATTGCCAATGACCTGGCCTTCTCCGTGAACTATGCGGGCAACAGCACCACTCGCCTTCCCTACTCGAACGCCTGGCCGAACGCCTATGATCAATACGGTCTTTATCCCGGCGTCGCGGGCATCCCGTCCAGTGTTCCGGTCCCCAACTACGGAACCGTAACCCAGATCCAGAGCGGCGCCATCTCCAACTACAACGGCGTAAGCTTCATCGTGACCAAGCGCTTCTCGCACTCGGTGGCGGCTCACTTCAGCTACACCTGGTCGCATGGCCTCGACGAGTGCTCCAACGGCTGCCTCTTCGCCGATGGCGGCGGCGACGTTCAGGGACAGATCAATCCGCTCGGTCTGGCCGTCAACAACTACGGCAATGCGGACTACGACATCAAGCAGAATTTCGCCGGCGATTTCGTGGTCAACCCGACCTTCCACGTCCAGAGCCGCGCCGTCAGGGACATCGTCAACGGCTGGGAATTCTCCGGTAAGATTTTCTGGCGCACCGGAATCCCGTACACGGTCGGCGACGGATATGAGTCCGCTCTCGGCAACGGTGGTGGCGCGATCTTCGCTACCCCGCTCGGCAAGGGTTGGGGCGGCATGAGTTGCGGCAGCGCCGCAGCCGGTACGCCCGGCGTGGCTGTTCCTTGCATCGACTCCAGTGTGTACCTCGACAGCTCGGTCATCCCCAACTTCACGGCGTGGTCTCCGGCTACCCGCAACCAACTGTTTGGGCCGCATTACTTCGACCTGGACCTGAACCTGTACCGCAGCTTCACAATCAAGGAAAAATACAGCATGAAGTTCGGCATCCAGGCGTTTAACGCCCTGAACCATCCGAATTTCGCCCTGCCGGATGGCACTTTGAATGACGGCTCTACCGGCGTCATCTCCGGGATGGCCGCCACGACGACCAGCCCCTACGGCTCGTTCCTCGGCTTCGATTCTTCCGTGCGTGTGGTGCAGCTCACCGGAAAAATCAACTTCTAATCGCATTTCCGCTCAAAAAGGCCGCGCGCCCCGCAAGGGCTCGCGGCCTTTTTTTGTGTAGCTGTAGCGCCGGCGGTCTCTGCCGCCGGTGTTCTCCCACACCCTCGGCAGTTGAGAATTCGGCGAGCCGCGGGCCACTACTCCTTGTTCGGTATGAGAAATACTCGGTGCGCGTGGCTCGCGCTGGCCTGGGCATCGGCTTTGCCAGCGGCTGACGTTCCGGCCTACACCATCCAGACCGTGGCCGGCAGTTCTTTCATGGGCGATGGCGGCCCGGCAACCTTGGCGCAGATCGGCTCCATTCAGGGCGTGGCCGTGGATGGGAAGGGCAATCTGTACCTCTCCGACACCGACCACAATCGCGTCCGCAAAGTGGACACCTTCGGGATCGTCACCACCGTCGCCGGCAACGGCACGGCCGGCTTCAGCGGCGATGGCGGACCGGCCAGCGCGGCCCAACTCAACCTTCCTTACGGCCTGGCGGTAGACGCCGCCGGGTATCTGTATATCGCCGATCTGGGCAACAACCGCGTGCGCAGGGTGTCTCCCGATGGCGCCATCGCGACTTTCGCCGGCACCGGGGTGGAGGGCTACTCGGGCGATGGCGGCCAGGCCACCGCGACCCAACTCTACACGCCGCGCAACGTGGCCGTCGATGCGGCGGCCAACGTCTACATCGCCGAGTTCGAAGGCCAGCGCGTGCGCAAGGTCACGCCAGCCGGCATCATCACCACCGCGGCCGGGACCGGCGTGGCCGGCTTTGGCGGCGATGGTGGCCCCGCTATCGCCGCCCAGCTCAACTTCCCGGCCGGGTTGGCGGTGGACCGCACCGGCGCGCTGCTGATCGCCGATTCCGGCAACAACCGCATTCGCAAGATTCTGCCCGGCGGCGTCATGTCCACCGTTCTGGGCGCGAGTTCCGCCACGGCGCTGGCCTCGCCGACCGCCGTCGCGGTGAATCAGTCGCTCACCATCTACGTGGCTGATGCAACCGACGCGCTGCGCTCCTACACCGCCGCTGGAGTTTGGGCGACTTTCGCCGGCACGGGCGCGCAGGGATACTCGGGCGATGGCGGCCTCGCGGTCGCGGCCGAGTTTTCGGCGCCGCACGATCTGGCGGCCGATCTGGCGGGAAAC
Source organism: Bryobacteraceae bacterium (assembly GCA_049686695.1). Taxonomy (GTDB): domain Bacteria; phylum Acidobacteriota; class Terriglobia; order Bryobacterales; family Bryobacteraceae; genus Bog-375. Next base: position 26,529 of record JBAVIH010000157.1, read on the forward strand.
GTCTTCATCGCCGACGGCGTGCGCGTCCGCGAAGTGTCTGCGTTCGGCCTGATTGCGACCGTAGCGGGCGATGGCTACCTGTACGCGGTGGGTGACGGCACTCCCGCCACCAGCGCGATTCTACATCAGCCCTCCGACGTCGCGCTCGATACGTCGGGCAACCTCTTCATCGCCGACACCGGGACCGGGCGTGTGCGGATCGTGTTCTCTACCGGCCTCATCCAGACCCTCGCGGGCGACGGAACGGCGGGCTACAACACCGATGGAGTGCCGGCCACCTCCGCGGAACTCTACGCCCCGATGGGCCTGGCCTTCGATCCGTCGGGCGACCTGTTGCTGGCCGACATGGACAACCAGCGGGTGCGCGAGATTTCGGCCGGGGTGATCTTAACCTTCGCGGGAACCGGCGCGGCGGGCACCGGGGAAGAGGGCTTGGAGCCGGCCGAGATGCCCCTGCGCTACCCGCGCGGCGTCTGCACCGGGCGCGACGGCTCGGTCTACATCGCCGATACCAACAATCATCGCGTGCTGGTTGTGCCGCCGCACGGCGTGGTGGCGACCTTCGCCGGCAACGGCAGCCCGGGAGGCGCGGGCGATGGCGAACCTGCGCGCCAGGCGCAACTCAACCTGCCCAGCGCCTGCGTACTGGACGGCTCGGGGGACGTGTTCATCGCCGATACCGCTAACCATCGCATTCGAGAGGTGACGCCCGCCGGCGTGATCGCGACCGTGGCGGGCAGCGGCGCGGCGGGCTATTCCGGCGATGGCGGCGCAGCCACCGCCGCCGCACTCTACGCGCCCTCCGGTGTGGCCGTGGACTCGAGCGGTGACGTCTTTATCGCCGATACCGGCAATCACGCCATCCGCCTGGTGACGCCGGATGGCATCATCCACACCATCGCCGGACAAGGCGCGGCCGGCTTCTCGGGGGATGGCGGCGCCGCGCTCGCCGCCTTCCTCAACTCGCCTTCGGGCATGCGGCTCGATGGCGCGGGCGACCTGTACTTCGCCGATACCGGCAACAACCGCGTGCGGCGCCTGGCGCCGGACGTCGACGTCGTCACCGTGGGGCCGCCCCCGGCGACCCCGGCACTGGCGCTGGTCAACGCCGCCAGCCAAAGCCAGGGAGCCGTATCGCCCGGCGAGATCGTCACCATCTACGGCGCCGGCATCGGCCCCACCTCCGGCGTCACCGGATCGCTCGATGCTTCCGGCCTGGTCGGCAACCTGCTGGCGGGCGCAGAGGTGCGTTTTGACGGCGTTCCCGCGCCGCTGTTCTACGCGCAAGCTTCGCAGATCAACGCGCAAGTGCCTTACACCGTCGCCGGCGAAAGCGCCACCCAGGTCGAGGTGTTCTATCAGGGCCAGTTGGCCGGCGCGCTGAGCCTGCCGGTGGTGGCCGCGGCGCCGGCGCTGTTCGCAGCGGCCCTCAACCAGGATGGCAGCGTCAACTCGTCCACCGCGCCCGCCGCCCGCGGCACGGTGGTGACGTTCTTCGGCACCGGAGAAGGCCTCACCAACGGCGCCAACATCGCCGGCCAGCCCGCCGCGGCGCCGTATCCGATTCCCACTCTCCCGGTGACGCTGACCGTGTCCGGAATCGCCGCCCAGCTTCTTTACGCGGGCGAAGCGCCGACTTTCGCCGGCCTGCTGCAAGTCGACGCGGTCATCCCCGGCGGCTTCGTCCCCTCGGGGCCGGTAGCCGTGCAGCTAGCTGTGGGAGTGGCGAATTCGCCTCCGATCACGGTGTGGCTGCAGTAGCGCCGCCAAGCCCGTAGCGCCGGCGGTCTTGCCGCCGGTGTCGCCGGGAGTTCCGATTGCCGTAAGCGGGCTTCACTGCGAGGAACGGCCAAGGCCGTCTCCTCGGGGCATTCTCCGAGTATCCGACAAACCGCGCGGAATTTCGATCAGCGGCTCGTCTCAATCGCTTATGTTTTCTTCCATGCAGTGCTGAACCCGAGAGAGCGGTAGACCTGGAAGGGGTTTTGGCAGTTCACGCCGAAGTGGCTGCACACGTCAGGGACCCTTCGATTCTGGCGCTTCTTGCCCGGCGAGCTGACTTCGACGGTGACGACGCACCGCTCCGCCGTCTTTGCTAGGGCATACGCTATGAGGAAGGGGTCCTGCCCGATCTCTATGAGCTCGTCGTCGGTCAGGTCTGGGGCGTACCCTTCAGTAACCACCTTGTTGACGAGTGATGGATCGACCTTTTCCTTGAGCCGCAGGACGTCCTTGTGGGCGGTCATCCAGTCGAGGAGCGGGTCTTCTTTCTTGCTCCCGCGAGGATCTCGTCCAGAACCTCGACGGGAAGTTTGATGCGTCCGTTCGTGGCTTGATGGTCGATCCACTCCCAGAACTCAGTGACGGCGTCGAGTGGGTAGTACATATCGGCGGACCGGGACAGACGGGACGTTTCCCAGGCCTCCCGCGATTGATCCTGAGAATGCCGCTCACGGCGGAAAAGGGGCAGGCGCATTTTTCTGAGCACTTTCCAAAATGCGTCTGTCCCAGTAAGCGGGACTTACCAGGAGTGATCGCAAGATGGGCGTTTCGAACCGCACCAACAGTCCGAGATGAGTATTCCGGTTTTGCTGGCTCGACTCCGATTTTCGTTACGGACGAATCAGGGCTTGGCCGGCGCCCCGCTTACCCTGTCTATCACTGTGACGTCGTTGCTCTTCTCATTCGCCACATAGACCTTGTTGTTGGCGGAGTTGATCACAATGTCTACCGGGAATACGCCTACTGGGATTGTGGAGGTCGCGTTGTTGGCGCCATCGATCACGGTTACGTTGCCACTCATAAGATTGGCCACGTAGATCTTGTTGTAGGCCTCGTCCACCGCCAGCGCAACCGGCTGCGCTCCAACGGCGACCGTAGCGACCGCATTGGTAGCGCCGTCGATCACACTCACCGTGTTGCCTTTGCCTTCGCCGTGAACCACGTAAACCTTGTTCGTGACAGAGTTGACCGCCAAGTTAGTAGGGACGTCCTGCAGGGTCACCATCTGGGTCGTGTTCGTTTCGCCATCGATCACCGTCACGCTCTTGCCGCCCCAGTTTGCCACATAGATCTTGTTGGCTTCGACGTTCACCGCCGCGCGGCGAGGCCGCTTGCCGGCCGCCACTGTGGTGGTTGACTTCGTCGCGCCGTCGATCACCGTAACCGTGTCGTCCCCGGAGTTGGTCACGTAAATCCTGTCGGTGGCGGGGTTCGTCACCACATCCATCGAGCCCTTGCCAACCGCAATTGAGGTGGTCCGGCCGGTGGCGCCGTCGATTTCGGTAACGTAGCCTTCTTGACCAAGCGAATAGATCTTGTCGGTCGCGGAGTTCACCGCCAAACCGGTTCGAAACTCGGTGCCTAACTGCACTTTGGTAGTCGCATGGGTTCGACCGTCCAGGACGGTTATCCGATCCTCGGTGTTGACATAGACTTTGTTGGTGATCGTGTCCACCAGCAAGTTCCCGGGCATTCCTCCAAGCGGCACCACGGTGGCGGCGTAGGTGGCGCCGTCGATCACCGTCAGCGTTTTTCCTACCAGATTGCCCACATAGACCTGGTTGGTGCCCGGATTCGCCGCCAAGCGCAAAGGCGTCAAGCCGGTCGACAGGGTACATACGTTAGAATGCTGGCACTCGCGGCTCTCCGACTTAAGTTTCTCCGCAAAGTTGGGCATCACCCACTTCGTACGCTGTTGATCCTCCCACTGTGCCAGCCCTGGTTCGAGCCGCCAGACCGCGACATCGCTAGCCAGGCATTTCACTTCCTTCGTAATCTCAATAACTTCAGCCTCGCCCCACGAAGAGCAAGACGAAACTTGTTTCGTTCCGAGGGATCCGGCGCCGAAGTTCCTGCATGCGGGATCGGTCATGGGGCAGACCGCCGTCGTAACAGTCTCTCTCAGGCAGGACCGCTGCAATTTGGTCTTTCCGGTAGGGACCTTAATCTTGATTCCAAGAGTCTGCTTGTCAAGATGAACCAGATCGCCACCGGCCTGTGCCGCCTTCGCGAGGGCCGCCTCTTGCAGCAGTGGGGCCGCATCGTTCTTGCTTACTGAATCCGGCATCCAAGCCCGAACCATCCCGATTTTGATGTAGCCCTTGCTGCTGAGGGCGCTGTCGTCTTCGGCTGTGATCTTGGGAGGCGCCGGACGCGCTTCAAATTTCTGCTGGAACCAGCCCACGAACTGCGCCTCCGCATGGTTTACTTGCCCCCATCCGCACACGGGAGACAGGAGTATCACCATCGCGCAGGCCTGCATGGTGGGCATAGCGAGACGCGATATCAGAGATTCGTCACTCATTTCCTTAAATCCAATCCCCTTGTTCGAATTATAGGGCATTGTGCTCCAGGCGCCAGTTAGCGTTGTTCAAGAAACCGGTGCCAGGCTACGTGCTCCCCATTTCTTGATTCAGCGGGAGTGCTTCCAGGGCCTTCCGGCCGTTCCTCCCCTGACGCGCCGTCCCGTGAAAAGGGGCTCCACCTGCCGCCGGTATGCCATATGGCCGCCTGCGGCTGCTCCGCGTACCCAGTCTAGGTTGTCCCTTGCCGGCCTCCGCAACACCCGCCTAACCCGCCTTGAACGCCGCCGCCAGTTTCTCCCAGGTCGTTTCGAGCGCTTCGGGAACCACGCGGGTCTCGCCGGTGGTGGTCATGAAGCTGGTGTCGCCGGTCCAGCGCGGCAGGACGTGCATGTGCGCGTGGGCGGCAATGCCCGCGCCGGCGCTCTGGCCCAGGTTCATGCCGAGGTTCCATCCTTCGGGGTGATAGACGGCGCGCAGGTGCTTCACGGCGTCGCGCGCCAGGCCGATCATCTCGGCCAAGGCCGGCTCGGGCAGGTCCTCGATGGTGGCGATGTGCGCGAAGGGCACCACCATGACATGGCCGCTGGTGTAGGGGAACCGGTTGAGGATGACGAAATTGTGGGCGGCGCGGTGGACTACCAGCGCCTGCCGGTCATCCGCGGCGGCGGCCCGGCAGAAGACGCACACGCCGGGTTCCGCCGGCGCAGCCGTGATGTAGTGGTAGCGCCAGGGAGTCCACAGATAGTCCATTGGGGTGCGGCGCGCGCGAGCCTACGGGTTATTCACCGGTTGTGGCGCGGGGCCCGCGGCTTCGGCGGGCGCGGCCGGAGTTGCGGAGAGGTTGACCACGTCCTTCAACTCCTTGCTCGGCTTAAAGTAGGGGATCTTCTTGGCGGGCACTTCGACGCGCGCTCCGGTCTTCGGATTGCGGCCGATGCGCGGCTGCCGCTGGCGAGTGCGAAAGCTGCCGAAACCGCGAATCTCGATTTTGTCGCCGGTGCGCAGCGAGCGCACGATGCTATCGAAAATCGCCTCCACGATGACCTCGGACTCCTTGCGCGTCATTTCCACGACGCGGGAGACCTCTTCAATCAGATCGGCTTTCGTCATCCCATTCTCCAGAGTCTCAATCGCTTACGAAACCGCAGTATCTCGTGATTCCAGGTCCATTTGCAAGTTTACTTTAGGTTCTGTTCACTTCGGTTCAGGCTCTTTGAGACTCATCGCCTCCTCGATGGTGGTGGTGGCAGCCGCGGCGAGGCGCTGGTAGTCCACCAACCGGGTCTTTTCTTCGTCCACCGCCGCGGCCCGCAAACTGAGACCGATCTTCTTTTCGACCTCGCTCATTTTGACGATCTTGAAATCGTACTCCTGGCCCACCGCCAGCGGCGGCTCGGCGGCGCGCTTGCCGGCATAGCCCGGCACCTCGGAAAAATGGCACAACCCCTCGACGCCTTCGGCCAATTCGACAAACGCGCCGAAGCCGGCCAGGCGGCAAATCCTGCCGTGCACCGTGTCGCCCACCTGGTGGGCCTGGAAGAAGCTCTCCCAGGCATCCGGCTGCAATTGCTTGACGCCGAGCGAGAGGCGGTGCGCCCCGGAATCGATGGCGAGAATCACGGCCTGCACGGTTTGCCCCTTCTTCAAAACCTCGGAAGGATGCTTGACGCGCTTGGTCCAGGAAAGATCCGAGACATGCACCAGGCCGTCGATGCCCTCCTCGATTTCGATGAAAGCGCCGAAATCGGTCATGTTTCGCACGCGCCCCTCCACCACCGAGCCGACGCTGTAGCGGGTGTCGATGGTGGTCCACGGGTTGGGCTCGAGCTGCTTGAGGCCGAGCGAAATGCGCCGCTCCTTGGCATGCACCTCGAGCACCACGGCTTCCACCTGGTCGTTGGGCTTGACCACTTTCGACGGATGTTTCATGCGCCGCGACCAGGTCATTTCGCTGATGTGGATGAGGCCCTCGATGCCGGGCTCGAGCTCGACAAAAGCGCCGTAGTCGGTGACGTTGACGACCCGGCCCAGCACGCGGCTGTCTACGGGATAGCGTTCCGCTACCGACTCCCAGGGGTCGGGCTCCAATTGCTTCATGCCCAGCGACACGCGTTCCTTGGCGCGGTCGAACTTGAGCACCTTGACCGCGATCTCGTCGCCGACGTGCAGCACTTCGGACGGGTGAGCGATGCGCCCCCAGGAAATATCGGTCACGTGGAGCAGGCCGTCGATGCCGCCCAGGTCGATGAACGCTCCGTACTCGGCCAGGTTCTTGACCACGCCGGTGAGCACCGATCCTTCCTGGATATGATCGAGCGTGGCGCTCTTGCGCACGTGGATTTCCTCTTCCACGGCGAGCTTGCGCGAGACCACCACGTTGCCGCGGCGCCGGTTCAGCTTGACGATTTTGACCGGAACGTCCTGGCCGGCTAAAGCATCCAGGTTGCGCACCGGGCGCGGATCGGCCTGCGATCCCGGCATGAACGCCTTGACGCCCACGTCCACCGCCAGGCCGCCTTTCACCCGGCCCAGCACACGGCCGGAGATGACGAGTTGCTCCTGGTAGGCCTTTTCCAGGTTGTCCCAAACCCGCAGCCGGGCGGCGCGCGAATGGGAGAGCAGGACGTAGCCTTCCATCTGCTCGCCGTGGTCGATCATCACGTCCACGACGTCGCCGGGCCGGACCGTGACTTCGCCGCCGGGCCCCTGAAACTGCTCGATCGGAACAATGCCTTCGGACTTATATCCGAAATCGACGATGACGTCTTTGGCGGTCAGGCTGAGGACGGTTCCCTGCAAGACTTCATCGGCTCCGGGCGGCGCGAAATGGCTGTAATCGTCCAGCAATTCTTCGTAGCTGTCCGGCACAGCCTGGTCCAGTTGCCCGTCATTCCGCTCGTCAGCCATTAGTATTCCGCCCATGTTTGATTCGCAGGTAGTTGCCGGGGATGATGCCGCTGCGGCGAAACCGAAGCACGTGGCAGCGACTGCGCTACGCTTTCCCCCGAAACACGATCGAACGAGACCATGGGCCGACTACCGCAACCGTTGAGAGATCAGTATGTTAGCAAATATACGCCGGTTAAGATGGGGTTGTCAATGTGGGCAGGACCCGGTTACCGCGCCGCACCATTCGCAATCGCCGTTTCCAGGGCTGCCGGGAGGCGCGCGGGTTGACGCTGCGGAGTCGAGAGACGATGCCGCTCACCGTGTTTTCTGTCCGGGATGGCCGGACGAGCCGCCTGGCCGCAAGACTCCCAGCATGCGATTCGAGTATTCGGAAAAAGCGGCCTTGCCCTTGCCCGTGAGACTACACACCGTCAGCGGCACTTTGCCCTTGAAGGTTTTCTCGATCGAGACATACCCGGCCTCCTCCAGTTTCGCCAGATGTCCCGATAAGTTCCCTTGCGTGAATCCGCCTTCCCGCTGCAGATAGAGGAAATCCGCTTCGCCAACGCCACCGAGGATCAGCATGATCGCCAAGCGGGCCGGTTCGTGGATCAGACGGTCCAGTTGCGAGATTTCCTGCATTCGCTGGCTCATGCCCGCACGCCTTCCGCGGCCCGTGGATACGGGTTCGCGCGCAGGTAGCGGACCAGCGTGAACGCGCCATTCGTCACCAGCCATGCGCCAGCCAGCAAAGGCAGCAGCAGCGGTTCGAGGAGCGGCCCGAGGTCCAGCGACATCAACATCGGCCCGGTCAACGCCAGAATCAGCGCCGACCACCATTGGTAGGGACGCTCCGTTCTCCGGTTCCAGCCGTACAGCGCGATTGCGAGCGGGAGCATCGCGAATGGCGTGTACCAACGGTGCCAAGGGTTCGCTGCGGCGACGAAGAGAATCACGGACCACCAAAAAACAACCAACACCGTCCGCGTGTCGAAACGGGTCACGTTTTCATCCGGCGGAGGCCCCGGCCTCAAGGACAGGGCAATCAGGAGGCTCGGCTGCCCCACGAACATCTCCGGAATATCCTGCGGCGGCTGCACATAGCCGGTTCGCGGGTAGGTCACGCGCGATTTCAGAAAATCGACGACATTACGGCCCTTCCAAAGGACGAGGATCAGGCCGGCTTCGATGGAATAGAGATCCAGCCACGTAGTGGGCTTGCGCATACGCATGCACAACCCGAGCCCCAATGCGCCGAAGAGGAGCAGCGTCATCCCGAGCACGATGTCCGGAAGGCCATCGACAAACCAATAAGAGGCGGCACGCCGTCCCGCGGAAGCTTTCGGCATGAGAGAATTGTCCTTCATGAAAACTAGTTTGCACTACAAACTAGTCCTTGTCAAGAAAAACCTATGAGTAGCACCAGAAGAAGCACCGGCGGCCAAGACCGCCGGCGGTACCGGGAAACGCAGGGCCGCAGCCCGAAGCACCGGTGTTCTTTCGTAGCGCCGGCGGTCTTTGCCGCAGGTATTCTTCTTTGTTTTTGTTCCTATGCCCCGGCAGCGCCGTCCGGCTCCGGTTTCCGCCGGCCGAGGAAACTGAGAACGGTCAGCGCCAGCGCGGCGGCCAGCATCGAACCATCGCGGAGCAGCGTCTTCCACGAAATGGGGTCGCCCGTTCCGAAGCAGCCGCAGTTGATCTCCATTCCTTTGGCGTAGGCCCGCACCATCAGCCCGAAGAACACCGCCAGCAGCAGAGCGGTGGCCGCCGCGGCGCCGCGCAGCCAGTAGCCGGCAATCAACAGCAGGCCCACCGCCAGTTCGAACCACGGCAGCGTGCGCGCCACCAGTTCCACCACTTTCAGCGGCAGCACCTGGTAGGAATCGATCGACATCGCGAACAGCTCCCAGGGCATGCGCAGCTTGGTCCAGGCGGCATACACGAACACCACGCCCAGGGCGATGCGCAACACCAGCGTGACCGCGCGCAGGGTCTTACTTGGAGAGGTCATTGATCAAGCTTCTCAGAATCTCGTAACTCAGCGTGCCCGAAACCGGGTAGCGCTTTTCGCCGCGCGACACCACCAGCGTGGGAGTCGAAGTCACCGGAACGGCGTGACCGAGGTTCACGTCGCGCAGGATCTCGCCTAGCACGGAAGCGGCATCCGCCACCGCCTTCACCCTCTTCTGTTGCGAGGGCGTCAGCACGCTGGCCACCGTATCCCACACCTTGCCGTTCGCCGACCAGGCGAGCTGGTCGCGGAACAGCGCGTCGGCCACGGGCTGATATAAGCTGAGACGCGCCGCGGCGGTGGCGTAGCTGGCGGCCTCGCGCGAGTGCGCGTGCATGGGCAGGGGGAACTCGCGGTGCACCAGATAAACCTTGCCGGTGGCCACGAAGTCCCGCTGCAACAGCGGCAGGGTGCGTTCGTGAAGCACCTTGCAGGCGGGGCATTCGAAATCGCTGAAGACCTGAATGGTCACCGGCGCCGCCGGGTCGCCGGCCGTCTTGCCGGGGTCGATGTCGCTCACCGCCGCCATCGCCGGCCACAGCCATAGCAGCGCCACTGCGCCAAGTCTCATAGTCATATATTACCGGGCAGCCGCGCCGAAACCCGGCCTACTGGCCGAGGTAATGATTCAGCACGCTCGAAAGCAATTCGTAGTTCGGCACACCGGGCAGCATGAAGCGCCTGCCGTTGACCGTCAGGAATACAGACGGCGTACTATTGACATTGTCCCGCGTGGCATCGTCGATATCGTGGCGCACCTCGGCCTCGACGCCCGCATCCTTGGCAAGGTCCTGCACCTTCTTCTGTTCGGCCGCCGTCAGCACGGTCGCCACGGTTTCCCAAACCTGGCCGTTGACGGCCCACGTGGCCTGGTTCTTCCACAACGCATCGGCGACCACCGGATACTTGCCGATGCGCGCCGCCGCGGTGGCGTACAGGGCGGCCTGGCGCGCATACGGGTGGTACTGGCCGGCCAGCGGGAACTCCCGGTTCACCAGGCACACCCGGCCGTTCACCACGTAGTCGCGCACCAGCAGCGGCACCAGGTCGTCGTGCATCACCTTGCAGTGCGGGCAGTCGAAGCTGCTGAACACCTCCAGCACGATCGGCGAATTCGTCCCACCCAGGGTCTTGCCCGGGTCGAAGGAAGCGGCAAACGCCAGACAGGGAAGCAAAGCGGCGGCCAAGGCAGTGCGTTTCATGTATACCTCAATTGTACGCGACACGGCCCGCGGTGGGGCATGGTTTAGACTTGCCGGTTGTACTGTGCCAGGAAGGAGCTTCCCGTCCCGTTTGAAACGTGATGTAATCGACTCATCCGGACCGCGAGGTTCGGAGAGGAGATCCCATGTTGTCCAGAATCCTCATCATCGGACCGCTCGCCGCCGCGATGGCTTTCGCGCAGTGGGGGCATCGGAGCGAAGACCCGAGCGGCGGCATGCTGGCGCAGCGGCAGACCCAGCTCGATCAGTTCGCGGATAAGCTGAAGCTCAACAAGGAACAGCGGGCCCAGGCCGAAACCATCATGGATGCGGCCCGCGAAGCCATGGGGCCGGCCCAGCAGAAACTGATCGAGGTGCGCAAGAACCTGGCGGCGGCCCTGATCGGCGGGCAAAGCGACGATGCCATCGACAAGCTCACCAAGACCTACACTTCGTTGTCCGTCCAGGCCAAAGAGCTGGAGACCAATGCGTTCGCCAAGATCTGCGCCCTGCTCAAGCCCAATCAGCAACCCAAAGCGGTGCAGAATTTCGGGCTGATGGCGCAGTTGGTGGAATCGGGGCAGATGGGCGGCCCGACGGGAGGCGGCCAGCGTGGCCAGTGGAGCGGCGGCCAGGGCGGCCGGAGGTAAGGGGGTATGCATATGTTCTTCAGATTCTTGTCGGTGGGAATTCTGGCTGCGTCGTTGGCTTCGGCGCAGTGGGGCGGCCGCGGCGGCGCAACCGGCAGCGGCGATATGAGCCCCAACCACGAGGGGCCAGCGCAGACCCGGATGGACCGGATCACCGCCATGCTGACGCTGGACTCCGAGCAGCGCAAGCAGGTGAAAGACATTCTCGATTCCGGCCAGAAGGCGGCCGCCCCGGTTCGCGACCAGTTGGTGGCCGCCCAGTTGGGAATCGCCGAAGCCGTGCAAGCGGGCAAGAGCCAGGACGAAATCGGCAAGACGATCGACGCCTATGCCGCCCTGGACACGCAGATGACCACCATCGAACTGCGGTCGCTCGCCCAAATCAACAAGGCTCTGCGTCAGGAACAGCAAGCCAAGCTGGGCGGCCTGTTCTGGATGATGCGCGGAATCTTCAAGAACAAGAACTGGAACGACGCCAGCGGCTGGTGAGGCGGGAGTGGCGGCTGGCGCGGATCCCAAGCGCCAAAACGGCGCTGTAATCCTGCGGGGATGGCGGCTTGGGAGCAGCCGTTCTATTTCGGAGCTTCGCAGCCACGGGATTACGTGTTCTCTTTTGACCAGAATTTGAGGCGACATTGGTCTAGGCTGCTTGTTGGGGTTGTTGCGGCCCTCGGGGAGGGCTGTCCCCCGCGACCCGGCGGTTTCCGACGCGGGACAGATCTCCCTGGCGACGCTTACGACTGAACAAGGAGGATGGTACCGTATGAACCTAAGCACACCAACCAACACGCGCCACAGGTTTCGCCCCCTGAGCGTGTTCAGCTTCTGCGGACAGCCAATCGCGGCGCCGCGCGAAATGTACCACCTGCTAACCAAGGATCTGCCGCCGTGCCGGCAGTGCCAGCGGGCCCGCGATAGGGGCACCCTGACGCTTGGCGGAAAAAACCGAAGGGTTGGGTAACGCCCACCAGCGCTTCCAGCGCCAACCAAAGTCACCCCATCGCCCTTAATCAGGGCCAGCGCTTTCTCCGTGCCTTGTTGCGCGGCGGAAGGCAGCGCCCCCAGGTGGAAGGATTCGGCTCCGATGCGACTGGGGATCTTATCCGCACGTGCCGCCCGGTTCTCCCGTGGGACGGATCTGTCCCACGCCGGAAGGGCTAAACTGTTAAAAACAATAAAAGCCAGTCAAGAAAAGTGGGCCAATTGTGCCCACTTTGCCATTGGCCGGCGGAAGGAAAGCGGGCCGCCCAAACTGCCCGCTTCCTAACCTCAGTGTGGCACGAGAGGCGTGCGGGGACGCCGCCCGAGTGCGAAAATGGGGGCGTAAGCCCTATGGGGACAGCGGCTTGGGAGAATTTGGCAGAGCCGTGAACGGCGCGGGCGTCGTCGCGGTTCCTCGCGGCCGATTCGCGCAACGCTTGCGTGTAACTACAAAAAGAGCTACATTCGAGAATGAAATACGAATGGGACGAAGGGAAGAATCGGAAGAACATCGCTAAGCATGGACTCAACTTCGAGGATGCCGAGCAGGTGTTCTCCGGGCCTTGCGTCACGTTCGAAGATGACCGCTTCAATTACGGGGAAGAACGGCTTGTCAGTTTGGGCCTGCTGGCTGGGCGGCTGGTTGTGATAGCCCATTCGCCGCGTGACGAGGGGACGCGCATCATCTCCATGAGGAAGGGGAATCGCCGTGAACAAAAAATCTATCAAAAGCGACTTGGCACGGATTGACCGCATGCGGGATGCCGATATTGACTATTCGGACATTCCGCCGCTCGACAAGACCTTTCTCAAGAAGGCAACGACGGCTTGGCCCCCGGCGAAAAGGCAGTTGACGATTCGTCTCGATACAGACGTGCTCGATTGGCTCAAGGGTCATGGCAAGGGCTACCAGACGCGCATTAACCGCATTCTGCGCGTCGTGATGGAGAGCCAGCCGCCGGCTCATCGGTAAAACGTTCCGAAGAACGACTTAGTTCAGGCCGTCCCGGTTTTCGCCCTACAGATGCGTTGTATTCTGGGTGAGTGACGAGCGCCGAGTTCAAGCGGTGGCTGGAGAAGCAGGGCTGCGCGTTCGCCCCCGCCAAGGGCAGCCATTTGAAGGTCCGGCTCGGCGGGCGGGCCGCAATTCTACCGATGCACGGCAAGAAAGAACTTGGCAAGGGCCTGGAAAACGCGATCAGGAAACAGCTTGGACTAAAATGAAGGAGCCGGCATGCTGCGATATCCAGTTCGGTTAGAGCCCGATACAAATGGCACGATCCGGGTCGAGTTTCCCGACGTGCCCGAGGCTCACACTTTTGGCGAGGACAGCGACGAAGCGCTCATGCAGGCCGTCGATGCGCTGGAAAGCGCACTTATGCTCTACGTGGAAGACCGGCGGGACATTCCAAAACCATCGCCCGTCAGGAGAAGAGGCCACAGCATCACGCTTCCCGCTTTGACGGAAGCCAAACTCGCTCTGTATTCCACAATGCGCGCCAGTGGAGTCGGCAGAGCCGAGCTCGCCCGCCGGCTGAACTGCCATCTCCCCCAGGTGGACCGTCTCCTCGATTTCCGGCATGGCTCCCGGCTGGATCAATTAGAGGCCGCATTCCGGGCCTTGGGCAAGGAACTATCCGTGCATATTCTGGACGCGGCCTGAGCACATCATCAGCGTGTAACTACAAGAACAGCCACTCAGGCCATCCCGGTTTCCCATGCGGTTTGTGCCGGTTCCACGTGTTCCGCGAACCAATCAGACGCCCGCTGCTCGTTGGGCGGCTTTGCGCGGTAAGTCGGCCCGCGACGCGTCGAGAATGGCCCGGTAATCATCGTGCCCTGATATGACGGGCGACCAGGCCAGCCCCTTGAATAGGAGGCTGTAGCGGTTCAGGATGTCCAACGCCCGCGAGACGAGCGCGTCGAGGTCGGTTCAACTCGGCGCGTACTTTTCCACAGCCTCAAGTCCTTCGCGAGGACTCCTCTACTCGGTCCTTCTTCGCCCCAGCTCCGCCGCCCGCGCCACCCGCTTCACCCCATCGCCCGAATCTGCGCCAGCGCCTTCTCCATTCCTGCCTGCGCCGCGGCGGAAAGCGGGGCGCCGAGGTCGAAGGATTCTCCGCCGATGCCGACCAGCACCGCCTCGGGGGCTTTGCCGTAGACCTCCAGCGCCAGGCGCAGCAGCCAGCCGGGCGAGCAATAGTGGGTGGATGCGCTCTCGCCGTCAACGGGCATCATCTGCACGGTGCCGGGAGGCAGGTCCGCGCGGGCGTCGATGAAGATGACGCGCTCCTCGGCGGCGAGGCGCTCGGCTAGCTCGGGCACTAACTGCTGGACGGCGACTCCGCCCAAGATGGTGGCCAGGCACGGACCCACGGCGTCGTCTCCACGCAGGGAATTGCCGTAGCCGAGAATCAACGGTGGACGGCGTGGCGCACGCGGTGCTGCGTGCTGCGTCGAATTTCGTCTCGAGGTTTCCTTGGTGCGGGGTGGGCGCGGCCGGCAACCGCTCCCTTCGGTCGCGGCTCGGAACGCGTCTGGGGCGCCGGCATGAGAAGTCATAAAAATCGCGCCCGCAAGCGGGCGTTGGCAGGTTGAAACCTGCCCCACCAAGCGGGCGCCGGCAAGCTGAAGCATGCCCCACCTACGGTTGTTACGTGCGGGCCTCATCGAGCAGCGCCCCATCGGGTCCGCGCAACTCGACGGCGACCGGGGTGGCGCCGCCGGCGTGCGTGGAGCAGCTCAGACACGGGTCGTAGGCGCGCACCACCGCCGAGACGCGATTCAGCATGCCTTCCTGCAGCTTGCCGCCATCGACGAAGTGCTTGGCCGTCTCTTCGACGCTGCCGGCGATCGCCAGCGCGTTGTGTCCCGTCGCCACGATCAGGTTGGCCCAGACGATGCCGCCGTCTTCGTTCACCTTGTAATGATGGATCAGGGTTCCGCGCGGAGCCTCGATCATGCCGATCCCCTCGAGCGCGTTCACGCCCGCGCGCGCCCGCACGTGGGTGTCTATGATGCGCGGATCGTGGAGCAGCACTTCCATACGCTCCAGCGCATACAGGGCTTCAATCAGGCGCGCGTAGTGATAGAGGAACGAACTGCGCGGCGTCCGCCCGAAGCGCTCGCGGAATTCGGCCAGCTCCTTATCGGCCTCCGGCGTGCCGCAGCGGTCCGCCACGCTCAATCGCGCCAGCGGACCCACGCGGTACATGCCCGCCGGAAAGCCGCGCGGCCGGAAGTACGGCGACTTCATGTACGAGTCTTTGGCGGACGCTTCGGCGATGTAGGTCGCGTAGTCATCGGCCGGAACGAGGTCCTCGACCACGGCGCCCTCGGCATCGCGGAAGCGCAGCCCGCCATCGTAGAGCGCCACCGAGCCGGTCCTGTCCACCATTCCCGCGCTCATCATCGGCGCGGTGCCGAAGTTCTTGATCTCTTCGTCGAAGCGGTCCAGCACGCTCTTGAAAAGCCCGAGCGCCCGCCGCGCGATCACCTTGGCCTGGGGCACACCGGCCAGGATGTCGCCCCGCCCGGCGGCGCTGAGCGGTTCTTTCATTCCACCCGGCACGATCCACGACGGATGCACCCGCTCCTTGCACAGAATCTCGATGGCGTGCTGCCCGAACTTGCGCAGCTCGATGCCATCGCGCGCCAGCTCGGGGTGCTTTTCGATGACGCCGACGATGTTGCGATGCGCCATGTCCGAATCGAAGCCCAGCAGCAGATCCGGCGACGACAGGTGAAAGAAGCTCAGCGCGTGGGACTGCACGAATTGCGCATAATGGACCAGCTCGCGGAGCAGCGCGGCCGCCTTGGGAATCCGCACGGCGAGGATGGCGTCGCACGCCTTGGAAGACGCCAGCAGATGGCTGATCGGACAGATCCCGCAGACGCGCGCGGTGATCCCCGGCATTTCGTAGAACGGGCGCCCCTCGGTGAACTTTTCGAACCCGCGGATCTGCGTCACGTGGAACTGGGTGCGCGCCACCTTGCCGTCGTCTCCCAGATGAATGGTGATCTTGGCGTGCCCTTCAATGCGGGTTACCGGATCGATGACAATACGTTTCATGCCGCGAGTCTCCTACCCGAACTTCAACTTGGAACTGGCGTCGGGCTTTCGCCCGGCAAGCAGGTCGCCGAGAACGCCGAGGATGGCCTTGGACGCGGGCGGGCATCCAGGCACGTGCAGATCCACTTTGACGAATTCGCGCACGGGCCGCGCCTGCGGCAGCAGCGCCGGCACGCCATCGGCCGGCACCCCCTTGGCTTCCGACACGCCCTCGACGTAAATCGATTGCAGCATCTTCTGCACCGGCAGGCCGTTCCGCATGGCGGACACGTTGCTGGTCACGGCGCAATCGCCCAACGCCACCAGGGTCCGCGTCCGGCTGCGGATTTTCTGCAGCTTCTTCAAATCTTCCTGGCTGCTCACCGCGCCTTCCACCAGGGTGACGTCCACCCCCTCGGGAAACTCCTGCGCGTCCACCAGCGGGCCGTACACCAGGTCCGCTTTGCCTACCACATCGATCAGGGCGGCGTCGATATCGAGCAGCGACATGTGGCA
Organism: Bryobacteraceae bacterium; assembly: GCA_049686695.1. Classification (GTDB taxonomy): domain Bacteria; phylum Acidobacteriota; class Terriglobia; order Bryobacterales; family Bryobacteraceae; genus Bog-375. The sequence continues at coordinate 43,136 of JBAVIH010000157.1, forward strand.
GCCCGAGCAGCCGTCCAGCCACACCGTCGCCAGTTTCAGGCGGCTCATGGGCGGACTCCTTTCGACAGCGCCAGCGCGCTGATGTTTTCGTGGCGCTTCGTCATCTCTTCCACCGCGAACCCTTTCTCGATCAACGCACCCGTGGGGCACGACTGAACGCATTTGCCGCAGTTGGTGCAACTCGACGCCGATCCCCAAGGCTGGTTCAGCTCGCTTGTCACCCGGCACTTAATCCCGCGGTTGGTGATCTCCCAGACGTGCGCGCCTTCGACTTCCGCGCAGACCCGCACGCACCGGGTGCACAGCACGCACCGGTTGTGATCCAGCACGAAACGGCTGTGGGAGAGGTCCACCGGCAGCCGCGGATAATTGTACGGGTACCGCACGCTGCTCACGCCGAGCGATTTGGCGAGCGATTGCAGCTCGCAATGCCCGTTGGACACGCACACGGCGCAAACGTGGTTGCGCTCCACGAGGAGCAGTTCGATCACCATCCGCCGGTATCGCGTAAGCTGCGCCGAGACGGTGGTCACCGACATGCCATCCTGCGCCGGCGTGGTGCAGGCGGGCAGCAGACGTCCGACGCCCGCCACCTCCACCACGCACAGCCGGCAGGCTCCCACCGCGGTGAGCCCGGCCATGTAACAGAGGGTCGGGATCTCCTTCCCGGCCCCCTGGGCCGCTTCGAGGATCGTCATCCCCTCGGTGGCGCCCACCAGCTCGCCGTCAATCCGGATCGAGATTTTCTTTTGCGCCATCTTTATCTCCCGCTCACCGTTTTCACGTCACAGCGCAGGCACCGGCACGCCTCCTCGCAAGCCTCCTCCGGCGTCAGCCCGATCACCACTTCCTCGACGCCCTTCACCCGGTCGTGAGCCGGGAGCTGGCTGGGATGGTGGCGGCGGCTCTCGCTCGGCGGCGTCGGCGCCTCCTGTGCGTACTCGAACTCTGGGAACAGCTTCGCCCATCGCCGCACGCCCATCAGCCGCTCGTCGATGTTGCGCGCGGCCTTCTTTCCGTAACCCATCGCGTTGGAAAGATTGGAGGCCCCGCTGACCACGTCGCCGCCGGCGAAGAACCGCGGCCGGCTGGTCTCCATCGAATAGCGGTCCACGTCAATGGTATTTTGATCGCTGATTTTCAGCCCCGACGCGTGCAGCAGGTCCATGTCCACGGTTTCCCCGACCGCCAGAATTACGCTGTCGCACTCGTAGCGCTGAATCTCGCCGGTCGGAACCGGCTTGCGGCGGCCGGAGGAATCGTACTCGCCCAATTTCGTCTTGACGACTTCGAGCGCCTTTACCCGCCCGTCCGGCGTCCCGATGATCCGGTGCGGCGCGGCCAGGAACAGGATCTTGGCGCCTTCGTCCTCGGCTGCCAGGGTCTCCTCTTCGATGGCGGGCATGTCTTTCCGCTCGCGGCGATACACGATCAGCGCTTCGGCTCCCATGCGCAGAGCCGTGCGCGCCGAATCGATGGCGGCGTTGCCGCCGCCGATCACCGCGACTTTGCGGCCGAGGGCGAGCTCCTCGTTGCGCGCCACCGCTTCCAGGAACGGCAGCGCCGGCCACACGCCCTTCAACTCCGTGCCGGCCAGGTACACCCAGGATTCCTTCCAGGTTCCGAAGGAAAGGAAGACCGCGTCGAACCCGTCGTCGAGCTCGCTCAGCGGCAGGTCGAAGCCCACCCGCGTGTCGAATACGAATTTGACCCCCATCCGCTCGATGAGCTGGATCTCTTTTCGCAACACGTCTTTGGGAAGCCGGTACTCGGGCAGCACGTACCGCAGCATGCCGCCGGCCTCCGCTTTGCTCTCGAACACGGTGACTTCGTGACCCAGCATGGCCAGGTAGTATGCGGCGGTGAGGCCGGCCGGCCCCGCACCGGCCACCGCGATCTTGCGCCCGCTGGGCGGGAATCGCCGCGCCACCACCCGCGCGTTCAGCTCTTCGTACCGGTCGGAGGCGAATACCGAGTCGGCGATCAGCCGGTGGACGTCGCGCATGTTCACCGCTTCGTCCAGCGTCTGGCGGCGGCACCGGTTGTCGCACGGATGCTGGCAGACGCGCCCGGTGGATGCCGGCAGCGGATTGTCGATCACCACCGATTCGTAGGCCTCGTCCAGTTTGCCTTCCTTGTAGAGTTGCAGGAAGCGCGGGATGTTCATATGCAGCGGGCAACTGTTCTCGCAAGGCGAAAGCACCAGTTCCTCGCAGACGCCCGCCCGGCAGCGCCGCGCCACGATGTGGTCCTCGAACTCGTGGCGGAAGTGGCGCAGCGCGGTCAGCACCGGGTTGGGCGCCGATTGGCCGAGCCCGCACAAGGAGCAGTCGCGAATCATCCGGCCCAGGTCCTCGAGCACCTCGAAATGCTCGTGAGCGGCGACCCCCTGCGTGAACGAATTCAGAATCTTCAGCGCCTTGTCCAGCCCCACGCGGCAGGGCACGCACTTGCCGCAGGATTCGGAATGGGTGAACTCGATGAAGAACCGCGCCACGTCCACCATGCAGTTGTCTTCATCCATCACCACCATGCCGCCCGACCCCATGATGGAGCCGATCTGCGCCAGGCTTTCGTAATCCACCGTGGTGTCGAACATCTCGTGCGGGATGCAACCGCCCGACGGTCCGCCGGTCTGCACGGCCTTGATGGCCTTCCCGGAGATGCCGCCCTCGCCGATGTCGTAGACCAGCGTCTTCAGCGGCGTGCCCAGCGGCAATTCCACCAGCCCGGAGTTGGTAACCTTGCCGACCAGCGAGAAAACCTTGGTCCCCGCGCTCTTGGTGCTGCCGGTTTCGGTGAACCACGCGGCGCCCTTGGTGACGATGGGCGCGATGTTATACCAGGTTTCCACGTTGTTGATGTTGGTGGGCCTGCCGTACAACCCCTTTTGCGCCGGAAACGGGGGACGCGGACGCGGCCGCCCGGCCATGCCTTCGAGCGACGCGATGAGAGCCGTCTCCTCGCCGCACACGAAAGCTCCCGCGCCTTCCACCAGCGAGATATCGAAGTTGAACCCGCGTCCCAGGATGTTCTCGCCCAGCATGCCGAACTCGCGCGCCTGTTCGATGGCCCGCTCGAGACGGTGCACCGCCAGCGGATATTCGGCGCGCACGTAGACGATCCCCTCGGTGGCGCCCATCACGTAAGCGCCGATGATCATGCCCTCGATCAACGAGTGCGGGTCGCTTTCGATTTCGTTGCGGTTCATGTAGGCGCCGGGGTCGCCTTCGTCCGCGTTACAGATGATGTATTTCTGGCTGACCTTGTTCTTGGACAGGAACTCCCACTTGTTTCCGGTGAGATATCCGGCGCCTCCGCGCCCGCGCAGTTTGGACGCCTTGATCTGCTCGATGACCGCCTCCGGGTGGCCTTCGATCAGGACCTTGTACAAGGCCTGGTAGCCGCCCACCGCCATGTACTCTTCGAGATCGTCCGGATCGATGAAACCGCAATTGCGGGTGACGATCTTCTTCTGCCCGCGAAAGAACGGAACCTCGTTCCAATTGCGCAGTTCCGGCCAGGCGGATCCGTATTTGATGTGCGAGGTAACGTGGTCCCATTCCTCGACCTTGCAGTAGGCCAGGTCCGGCGTCACGTTGCCGGTGGCCACATCGTGCAGGATGCGGGTCACATCGTTCGACTGCACGCGATGCAGGATCACCAGCGGGCGCCCCGGCAGGCGGACGGAGACCAGCGGCTCCTCCGAGCAAGGCCCCAGGCAGCCCACGCTGGCGAGCGACACATCGGCGCCCGCCCGGTCGATCTGCTCGGCGAAGGCGTGATACAGGCCCTCGGCGCCGTTGCCGCGCCCGCAGGTGCCCATTCCGACCGCGACGCGGGGGCGCCCCGGCAGCAGCTTCGCCAAACCTCGCTCGCGCACTTCGCTAAAAGCGTTGATATCCAGAATCCGCGTCATCGGTCATGACCCTCGGCGATGGCCGCCACTTCGCGCGTCAACTGCCGCTCGTTTACGTGCCCGCAGATGCGGTGGTCCAGCTCAACCACTGGCGCCAATGCGCACTGCCCGAAGCACGCCACCGTGCGAACCGTGAACTTACCGTCCGACGAGGTGGGCGATTCGTCCTCGCCGCCGTTGATCCCCAAATCCAGCTTGACGCTCTCGAGCAGGCTGCGCGAGCCCCGCGTGTGGCACGCAGTTCCGCGGCAGATGCAGATGGTGTGCTCTCCCTGCGGTTTCAGGTTGAACAACGCATAGAAGGTCGCCACGCTGTAGATCCGCGCAAACGGGATCTTCATCGCCGCCGCGATGTAGCGCAGGGTCTCCTCCGGGAGATACTTGTGGGGATGACGGTTCTGGACGGCTTCCAGGATGGCCAGTAGAGCGCCCGGACGGCCGCTGCGGCTGGCAATCACCTGGTCGATGAATGCTGCTTCCATGGCCCCAAAATAACACCTATACATCCTGAAATGGAAA